>DCUF01000069.1 GCA_002328485.1 Deltaproteobacteria bacterium UBA2221 | reverse complement strand
CAAGAATAGAGATCGAAGCGATCGCGGCGCTGTGATCAATCCTGCGCTCGGCTCAAGTGCCAAAAACCTTTTTTCACCACCCGCTTCGCCATACAGTGCCGGGTACCCGTCGTCGACAGACGGGTGGCCACCGAGGCACAGAGAACGACCAATGCAGAGGGATGGATGGGCTGTGACAGAAACAGTTGAGACTCTGTTTCTGTCACCCAGCCTGCGCTTCGCGCAAAGGGTGCTCCTCCTCACCCCCGCCGTAAGGCGCTGGAATCTGCCGGATATGGCCGTCTCCCCATAGCAGGCAGAAAACATGAAAGCTCTCCTCCCAAGCCTTTCCTCCGTGTCTCCGTGCCTCGAACGACCGGAGGGAGTGGGTGGTTAAACATCGTCTTAAGAAAACTGAGCCAGATAATGGGACCGGTGTTGGTCAAGATGTGAAGGATTCACGCAGCTTTTGACGCCTTTTCGTTCTGAATGGTGATTGTTGGGTTCTTGTTCACGGGCGGCACCGGCAGACCTTGTTCCCGGAGAAGGCTTACGTGTTCAGCCATCCCCAATTTTGCTTTATAAAGACAATCCTCAATGGAGTGGCCAATGCCGGAGAACCCTGCAAGTTCATCCGAGTAGAAACCGAAGTAGTCTGGCTCTTTCGTTGCCTCAATGATCAAGGAGTATGGAAGTTCAATCATTCGCTATCTCCTTTCTTGTTCTTTAGGCCGGCAGCCGCGAGGATGGCATGTTCCCGTAGGCACTTCTTTGGAACCGTGAAAGTCAACGCGTATGAGCTTATCCCAACCTGGTCTTCCATAATACCGGATAGAGCCTTTTTCTTTGAGTATTCTGAAGCCATTTTCCTCCAACAGCCTGGTCAGCTCGCTGAATTTCATGGGATATGGGTATTATACATAATTCCATGACAGGTTCCCATAGAGAAGGGCTCAATGCACAGCCGTTAAATGCCTCCCATCTCACCACCCGCTTCGCCAAACAGTGCCGGGTACCCGTCGTCGACAGACGGGTGGCCACCGAGACACCGAGAGATACGAGGGAAGAACCGAGATAAGAGGGCCTGTGACCGGAGCCGTAGAGACTCGCCTCCGCTCACCCAGCCTGCGCTTCGCGCACCTGCCCCCCACTCGCCGAAGGCGCGAGGATCTGCCTGGTATGGCCGTCTCCCCATAGCAGGCAGAAAGCATGAAAGCCTCTCTCGTGAAGCCTTTCCTCTGTGCCTCCGTGCCTCGAACGACCGGAGGAAGTGGGTGGTTAATCTGCCTCTGGTTTTGGCGTTTTGCTGGTGGGTGATTGATCTGCCTCTGTTCTTGTTGTTCGTTTCGCTGGTGGGTGGTTAGACTATTCTTTGCTTTGGTCTGGTTGTTGAGCGGCCTGTGCCTTGAGGGCGGCCTCGGCCTTTTTGATGTTTTCCTGCGCTTTGGAATAGTATTGAGGCTTGAGTTCAAAGGCTTTCTGGAAGGCTTGCAATGCCTCGGCATACTTGCTTTGACTCATGTAGATCATTCCGAGGTTATTGTAAGCCCCAGCTTCATCGCCAGCATTCCTGAAGGCTTCGAGGGCCTGGTCGTACTTCCCCTGTTTTCCCAAGACCAGGCCGAGGTTATTCCATGCTTTGGGAGACGGCTCTAATTGTAGGGCGGTGTTCAAGGTTTCTTCTGCCTTCTGGTACTCGCCTTGCGAATAGTAGCTCAGGGCAAGGTTGTTCAGAAGCGCGCTTGAGGCGGGTCTCAGGACGAGGGCCGCGCTGTACTCCGCTACGGCCGAACCGAACTGTTTTTGGCGATCATAGATCATGCCGAGAAACATATGGGACTGCCACAGCTTGGGGTCGCACTGCAAGGCCTGTTGAAAGCTGCGCTCTGCACTTTCGAGATCACCTTGCGCAAAGAAAAGCCGGCCCATGCCTTCATGAGCGATCCCGTTTCGGGGATCCTTGGCCAAAACAAAAGAAAACTCTTTCTTTGCCTCATCGTTAAGCCCCTTTCCAAGGAGGAGAAGCCCCAGTTTTACGTGGAGCCGCGTGTCATCAGGAGCGGTTTCCAAAGCCTTTTGGTATTGCACGAGTGCCATGACGGCATTGCCCTGTCTGGTGTAACTGTCTCCTAATCTTTCGTAATCAGAGGCGGTCATAGCGGCGTTGAGTTTGCTGTTCAGCTTGGCGTCTTCCTCAGCGAGAAACCTGGCCTTATCTCTTTGGATCTCCATAATCCTTTTATAGTCGGTTCGTGCTGAATCGGCACGGTCGCCCTTACTGGCGCAACCGAAGAGGCCTAGTGCGAGGACAATGATAAGTAGTGGGGAAAGATATCTGTGATGCAAAAACATTCCTGTTGGATGTCCAAATGCTGACGGCCGATCGCTGACCGCTGAGGGCTCCTCCGTCCCTTAGGTGTAGTCCTCGAGAAGGAACCTGGAGCCCGGCATCATGTCGTTACGGAGAAGCAGATTGACGTTCATAGCCGGGCGATTAGATCTAACCATTCTTTTGGGGACGAGGTTTTCCGGTGTGGCCCTTACGATGCTCCTGGCCAGGGCTGCATAGAAACGCTCGGGATTGGCGAAATCGATACCCCGTGGTTTCACGGATTTTACCGTAGCTTTGTTGGTCAGAACCAGACTCATCGATTTTGGCTGAGACACAGGGCGATCCTTGGCGACAACGGACGTTGCCGCAACCTTCTTTATCTCGGGTGCTTTCTTAACGGTAAGGGTCTTGTCGGGCTCTATGGCTTTCTTCGCTACGGGAACCTTGGTAACTTCGATCGCCCTTGCGACTTTCGCGACCTCCTGGGGTTTTGCCTTTGCCACTTCCTTGGGCTGGGTAGCAACTTTCTGAACCTCGGCGGTCTTTGGCGCCGGTGCTTTTGCAATCGGTGGGACCGCAGAGGCGACCGGTCCCGGTGTGGCATGGCTCTTTGCTTCAAGGGTGCGCGTATTCGCAGCCGTGATTACCGGCTGGGCTTCCTTCTTCGGGGGCACAGAGGCGACCGAACTGCTGGGCGCAACCGGCGTTTTCGGGACAACCGGAGCGTTCACGGCCGCTACGGCCGTTTCGGTCTTCTTCTGGGGCCGGACCGTTGCCTCTGCAGCGGCCTTTTCGGTAACTGGTCCTATGGGCGTGGCGTTCGGTTGAACCAACTCAGCCTGGGTGAAGGCATCTTCAGCCGGTTTTGGATTTTCCCTGACGGTAGTCGTGGCGGATGGGGCGACATCCTGTTTGTCCTTGGCCTGTTCGATAGGAGAAGCCGGTTTTGCCAGTGTGCTGGCCAGCTCGAATTCCTTTGTCGCCAGCTCGTGCTGCCCCATCATCGTATAGACGAGCCCGAGGTTGTTATGGATTCGGCTTGACTGACTATTGAGCGCCAACGCTTTCTTGAACGTGTCGACTGATTCTTCAAATCTACCCTGCAACCGATAGGAATGGGCCAGATTGTTGTAGGTGTAGTCTGCGGCTGGTTCTGCCTTGATCGCGGCTTCATAGCAGGCAACGGCCTTCGGAAAATCTTTTATTTCATCGTAGGAGATGCCCATCCTGTTTAAGGCTTTGACATGTGCGGGGTCAAGAGAGACAGTCTTCCGAAACTCTTCTATCGCCTCCCTATGGCGATCCCTTTCCTGATAGTAGCACCCGAGATTGTAATAGGCCTCAACATTTCGCCTCGGCGCCCGCACCTGGAAGGCGGCACCTTCGTCATCCTGGACGGAGGTCCCGATTGCGGATTTATCTGAGTCCCAGAATTTGAAGAAACCGACGAAATTCTTCATGCTTGAACAGCTACACAAGGTGAAGCAAATCATGATGATTGGGAATACGTTCAATGCTTTCCTGGCTGGAACGCTGTGTCTTCTCATGAGAATCTCCTTAAAAGAGGCGCGAACTGTAGAATGGCGCCGAAAATGACTTTCACCCGGTTGCCACTAAAACACACCCTTAAAGGCCTTCGCAATCCTTATGCCCGCTGGACCGATAATGACAACAAACAGTGAAGGAAAGATAAAGAAGATCAAAGGAATCAAAAGCTTCACCGGTAGCTTCGCCGCAAGCTCTTCAGCCCTTTGAAATCTAGCCGTCCTCATGGAATCAGAATGAACCCGTAATGCGCGGGCAATACTCGTTCCAAACTTGTCTGTCTGAATCAGCAGAGTGACAAGACTCGACACATCCTCCAGGCCTGTTCTGACGGCGAGGTCTTGCAACGCGTCTCGACGGGGTTTACCGGCTCTGAGCTCAAGGTTCAGGACCTTCAGCTCGTCGCTCAGTATTTTGTTGCTCAGGCTGATCTCTTCTGCAACGCGGTTTATTGCCGCATCGAGGCCCATACCTGCCTCAACACATACCACAAGCAGATCCAGTGCGTCAGGGAATCCTCTTGTAATTTTATCCTTGCGATTTGCCGTTCTGATCTTAAGCCATATATCGGGAAGATAGAAACCGAATACCGCAACTGCTATCGAGACAAGCATGACCTGAAGTGGCAGCATTCGATACAGCAGGAAAATCCTCAAGAGAACAAACGCAGCAAGGAGTATGATCGCACAGAGTATCTTTGCCCCGAAGAAAAGAACGACAGCGTTTTGGGCGCGAATACCTGCCTGAAGAAACGTTTTCTGCATATGGGAGATGTCTTCCTGCTTCTTGGGTTTTACCCTTTCCCCCAGTGTGCTCGCGATTCTAACTACGTGCCCTCGGAGCTCTCCGCCGATTGTTTTTGCGCCCGGTTCTTCAGAGGTGATGGGTATCTCCTCTTTGATTCCGGCGTGTTTCACCTTGTCAATAATTTCTCGATGACCTCTTCGTTGGGCAGTGTACATCACGATACCGAGGGCAGCGAGTACCGTACCGCCGAATACCAATATGGAAATCAGGAGTTCTGGACCCATGCTTCTCCTCCTACACCCTGATCGTTACTATTTTTTTCATTACTGCAACACCCAGCAGCATACCGACCAAAGCAAGGACCAGCATAAGCTTACCCACTGGTTCGGAGAAGAGCAATTGGAGGTATTCCCGATTCATCACATATATTAAACCAGCCACCAGGAAAGGAAGGGCTATAAGAATGATCGCCGAGATTTTGCCCTCGGCCGCTAACGTCCTGATGCGGCCGTGGAGTTTGAAGCGCTCTCTAATGAGTGAGCCGATACTTTCGAGAATCTCCGCCAAATTTCCACCGCTCTCCCTCTGAATGATGACGGAAATGGCGAAAAACTTAAGATCCTGGCAATCGATGCGCTGGGTAAGATTTTTCAAGGCATCCTGTACACTTATTCCAAAATTGATCTCAGCGAACGTCTTGGCAAATTCGGGGCCGATCGGGTCGGGGAATTCCTGTGCCACCATCTGCAAAGCGCCGGAGAACGCATGCCCCGCCCTTAAGGAGCGTGCAACCAGGTCAAGGGCATCAGGCAATTGTCTCTCGAATTTAGCCATCCTTTGATTTCTTGCTATCAAGATATAGAGAAATGGAGTGGATGCAAACATGAGCCCTAAGATGAAACTAATGAGAACTCCTCCGGTAAGCAGGTCAAATACGAGCCATCCTACGATAAAGAGGACAAGAGAGAGCAGCAAAAAAACGCCGAGAGGGGTGCGAGAGTTTGCCTGCTGGAGGAGAACATCTATCTGGTGCATCAGGGGGATCTTGGTTAGGAAATCGTTCAGCCAGGGAACGGCGCTGAGGGGGCGCTTTTTTGTGATGTCTTGCAGTTCTCCGGCACGATTGACAGACAGTATTTTGAGTTCTTTCCGCAGTCTCCTGGTCTCCGGGTTTCTAAAAGCCCTGAACGCGAAAAAGATGCCTTCCAGGAGAAGCACAACGGCCAGAAAAATGGCAATACCGATAAGTAGCTCCATAGGCTCTCAGCTCTCCTTAGACCTCAAATGCCGTACTACTGTCAAAAATACTGTAGGGGATGTCTAAACTCAGGCTTTTGAAGCGCTCAACAAACTTTGGAACGACGCCCGTGGCCCTGAACCGTCCCTTAACCTTGCCTTCTTTATCAAGGGAGGTCTGCTCGAAAAAGAAGACCTCGGACATGGTAATGACATTCCCTTCCATACCGCTGATCTCCTGGATGCTGACAACCTTTCTGCTTCCATCAGCCAATCGGGCAATGTGGACAATGACATCTATTGCAGAGCTCACATACCGCCTGACAGCCTCGTTCGGGATATTCAGACCGCCCATGGCGACCAGCGTCTCAAGCCTCAAGAGAGCATCCCTGGGATTGTTGGCGTGAATGGTCGTAAGCGAGCCATCGTGTCCGGTATTCATGGCCTGAAGCATGTCAAGAACCTCGGCACCACGTACCTCGCCCACGATAATCCGGTCCGGCCTCATTCTCAAGCTGTTTTTGACGAGATCCCGCTGGGTCGTCTCGCCTTTCCCTTCGATATTAGGCGGCTTGGTTTCCAGGCGAACCACGTGCGCCTGTTTGAGCTGAAGCTCAGCCGAATCCTCTATGGTGACAATTCTCTCGTCCTCAGGAACAAAGCGGGAGAGCACATTAAGCAGCGTCGTCTTGCCTGTGCCGGTTCCACCGGAGATCAGCACATTAAGACGGGCCTTGACAATCGCCCTCAAAAGCTCACCGATCTCAGGGATCAGCGACTTGAGAACGATAAGGTCGTCGATCTCAAGGGGGTCGACCGAGAAGCGCCGGATGGAGAGGATCGGGCCGTCAATAGCCAAAGGTGGGATGATGGCATTGACACGGGAGCCGTCGGCCAGCCGTGCATCCACCATAGGGCAGGACTCATCGACTCTCCGTCCCACCGCTGAAACAATCCGATCGATAATCTTCCTAAGGTGCGCGTCATCCTTGAATCGCACGTCCGTCAACTCGAGTTTCCCCCGTTTCTCTACGTAGACCTGCCGGTGGGTGTTAACCAGGATGTCAGATACGGTGGGGTCCTGCATGAGTGGTTCAATGGGTCCGAGACCCAGCACCTCATGGCCGATTTCGTCAAAGAGGCGCTCCCTCTCCTGCATATTGAGCGGCATAGCATTCGGCTCTTCTTCGAGTATTCGTTCGACTATGCGACGTATCTGTTGCTTGAGAGATACGGCATCGAGGGTATCGATAAGTGACAGATCAAGGACTTCAAGGAGCCGTTCGTGGATTCTTGTCTTCATCCGGTTGTATTCATTCGAGGCATCCGGCTTCTTTTCTGTCAGTAACGTCATTGGACGCTTTCCTACCACGTTTTGCACCTCGCTATATCAAGCCCCAGAAGGCCCGTTTTTCCTTTTTGATCTCCCCGGATCCGCCCAGAAAGGCGGTCAAATCCGTAAAACTTTTTGCTATCTCGGAACCTCCGGCGATAACCGACAGAGGTTTGCCCTGGTTGATGGCGCTCATGGTTGCCTGGTAGTTGTTGGGAATGGTCCAGAAGATGGTCCTCTTGAGACTCTCCTCGGCCTCTTTTAACGAAATGTCTGACTTTTTGTTGTAGCGATTCATCACAATTTTAACGTTTTCATCACGAGGGAAGCCGACCATTCGAAAGGTCTCCTGGAGACGCTTTATTTTTATCAGGCAGGGGAGGCTGAGCACACCGACCATAAGAACCAGATCCGATACTTCTAAAATCTTCATGGACGTATCATCGATGGCCTGCCCACTGTCTATAACAATATAGTCGAACATAGACTGCATCAGCTTAAGGAGTTGTTCTACCACCTCGGCGCTGATAAAGGAATCGGTGGCTATTTTACTCGGCGAAGGCAAGACGTGTATGCCGGAGGAATGTTTTGTAAAGATGCTCATCAGGTAGGTAGGATCCAGCCTGCTGATGTTTCTGGCAACCTCCACCCAGTCAAAAGCGGGGTCCATGTTGAGAAAAAGCGGGATCTCTCCGAAAAGAAGGTTCATATCGATGAGCGCGACCGATTGAATGTTGCCGAGTTCCATCAGACTTGTCGCTACATTTACAGCGACAGTCGTGGTCCCTACGCCGCCCTTGCTACCGAACACGTCTATTATCTTGCCTTGCCTCGGTTCAACCCTGGCTGGTTTCGTTCTGTCACCATTCTGCTCCAGGAGCTTCAGGAGCGCGCTCGACACTTCCGTTGTACTGATCGGCTGGGTGAAGAATTCTTTTGCCCCTGCTTTTAAGGCCCGGATAAGAATGTCTGATTCGGTCCTTTTCGATGTCAGAAAAACATGTTTAGCAAGATTGGCCGACTGAATGGAAGCAAGATGCCGGAAGGCAGCATCCGGTTCATCTGCTATCTCAAGAATAAGCAGATCACAGGCGCCGTTGTTATTGCCCGTTATGCGAAAACCGCCTGCCTGAGCGATAATCTCCTCAAGCTGCTGTTTGGTTTTGGTGTCGTTAATCTCCAGTTTTACTGAAAGGCTGGATATCATAAGCGTGTTGCTCCTTAGCCGTTTCTGCTTAGCAGATCCGCGTACGTTGCCGGATCTGTGTTAGCTTGTCTCTCGCGCGCCTAGTTCCCTCCGGCATTGATGCCGAAGGTATAGCTAGGCGCTGCGACCTTTTCTTCAAAGCTCTTCTCATACTTGACCACATTCTTGTCTGCCGCCTGACCATCAAGGCCATACACGGGTTCCAGATTCTTTTCGGCCTGAGGATTGAGAGTCTGACCGAACTTCTGCAAATTGTAGGAGGTGCCGTAGTCTCTCTCAACGCGGCTCTGCTGAGTGGAACACCCCACTACGAAAAATAATATTGCAATTGCCAGGCCACCGTATATAAAGTGTCGATTTTTCATAGTCCCTCCTGCTAATTTACGTTATAAGGAAAGCAAAGACCTGTATTCACCACCCGCTTCCTTTGAGACACGGCGATTTCACCACCCGCTTCGCCAAACAGTGCCGGGTACCCGTCGTCGACAGACGGGTGGCCACAGAGGCACAGAGAAAAGATTGAGTGAGAAAAGAATTGACCGTGATTGGAATCGTCGAGATTCGATTCCAATCACACCTCAGCGCTTCGCGCAGAGGTGCAACCCCCACCGAAGGTGGCGGGGTCTGCCTGATATGGTTGTCTCCCCATATCAGGCAGGAATATCTTCCTTCTGACGCTCTTCTCTGTGACCTCTGTGTCTCAAGTCCCGCAAGGGCGGGACGGGTGGTTAAACATGTCTTCATCATGGCATTATGTGTCCGAAGTCGCCTTCCGTCCCTCCTGTCCTCTTGACAGCGCCCGTGTTGCCGGCTGAACGGACTGCGGCAGCATTGCCTCTTCCTTCGAGGTCTCCCAGCAAATAGAATTCCGCGTCATTAGGCTCGACGAACTGGTCCGTCGGTAGCGTCTGCTTTGTCATGTCGAGCGGTTTAACTAAATGCGGGGTTACGATGATGACCAGTTCAGTCTCGTTCTTCTGAAACGTGCTGCTTCTGAAGAGGGAGCCGAGGACCGGAACATCGCCCAGCAGGGGAAACTTCTTTATATTTTGCCTTATTTCATCTTTAAGCAAACCGGCAATAGCGAAACTCTGACCATCGGCAAGTTCAATTGACGTCGACACTCGCCGCGTAGTTATGCCAGGGACCACAAAACCGGAAAACGAGACGGCAGTCGTATAGTCAAGCTCGGAAACTTCCGGGGCGACCTGCATGTGGATTTTGCCATTGCTCAGCACTGTTGGTGTAAAGTTCAGACCGACACCGAATGCCTTGTATTCGATGGTAATAGTGGTATCTGTGCCTGAGGCCTGGGGTATCGGGACAGGAAATTCACCGCCAGCTAAGAAGTTGGCAGATTTGCCGCTCAGCGCTATCAGGGTTGGTTCGGCCAACACCTTTAACATACCTTGGTCTTTAAGCGCATCGATGAATGTCGTCCACGTGGCCCCGTCGTGCAAGAACCTGAAAATCATATTGACGGGATCCGTGAATTCGGTGATGCCGTCAATCGTCGGTGTTGTCAGGCTATTTAGCCGTGATATTCCGAACTGCTTACCGCTAGCGCTAAGAAACATAAAGTTAAATCCCAAGCGCTTACCCAAATTCCGCGACACCTCGGATACTCTCACTTCGAGCATCACCTGATGAACGCCGCCCACCTCGAGCAGGTTCAGAAGCTTCCCTTTGTCGCCTTGTCCCTCCGGCACGTAGGACTTAGCCAATGCGAGCACCTGAGCCAAATTGGCTGAACTCGATACTGTACCCGAGAGGACAACCGTATCCTGAGCCGCCGTTACCATGATGCCTGTTTCGTTGGGGAGAATTTCATGCAGCTTCTGCTTGAGCCCGGAGATGTGGGGTGAAACCTCAATGACATAGACCGCGTAGGGGGCCCCGTCTCGTGACTTCAATGCCAGCGTGGTCTTGCCGGGGGCCTTCCCTGTCACGTAGATGTCGGAGGAGGTGAGGAGCAATACATCAGCCACCGTCGGATTTGCGAGTTCCACCCGGCCTGGTCTCGGCATATTCGCGGGCATCCTTATCACCGTGGACTCACCCGAGAAAAGACTGACCTTGAGGCCCGGCTGTTTTTCCTTCGCGGGTTGGAGCGGAGTAACCCTCCGGTCGCCAACCGTCACGTTCACACTCTGGGTGCCCTTTGCCTCGTCGGCGAACGCCGGAGGCATGAGGCAGGACAGAATGAGAGAAAAAGCAAAAATCGAGCAGAAGCCGATTATAATGTGTCTACCAATCTTAGTGTTTATCATCAGCTTATTCCCCCCTTCCGAATGTCAGTTGTTGGGCTTGGTCACCCTTTATCAATTCTATGACGATGGAATTCGGTCTGGCGGGTGCAACATAGCTGGGAGCAACGCTCCTTCTCGCGGTCGATTTTGTCGGTGCTGCTGGTCTTCCTGCGTGGGAGCTGAGAAGCGTGGGTACCGTGGCCCCTCGGGTAACCACGTCCTCTGTATCCGTGGAGTTCCGCAATGCCATCTGCAATTTTCCCTCAGAGGCGGCCAGAGCAAGCTTTTCTCCCTCCTCAGGTGTCAATTCCAGGGTGATCACGTCCACCTGCACGGGTTTTTCCTGCGTCCCGGTCTGTTCGAGCTGTGTCCCGACAGCCAAAACCAGCATATTTTCCAGTACGATCTTGGTAATGGCATGGCTTTCTGCACCACGTTTACCCTCGGGTATGGTGGCCAAAACGTCAACCCTGTTGCCCGGATGGATGAACCCCGAAACGCCGATCACCTTATCGACCTTCACAGCCATGGCCCTCTTCTTTGGTGTTACTACCGCGGATACGCCGCCGCCTTTCACGCTGGTGGGGGCAAGGCGTGACTCAAAGATGGGCTCATTAGCAGCAACGGGGTAGAGAAGAGTTCTTCCTGGGATAGTGGCCGGGTTCGGGATCTGTCCCGGAGGAAGGCCCGTCTTTGGAAACTGAGCCGTTCTGATCATCTGATTTGAAAGCACCGTACCCCATGCAAGGTCTACGGCGGCGACGGCGACCGGCACCGTCTCACCCGCTGCTGTTGTTGTCTTTCCTTTCTTCTGTAACCAGCTATAGGTCATAAAAGCGGCTACCAGCGCAACGACCACTGCAGCGCCGAGCATTATGAATGGTTTGCTTTTTCCCACTCTACACCTCCGGCCATCCGTTTTTGATCAATCATACTTTGTAATGAAGGTCATTGTCACGTCAATAGTGTTATCGTGTCTCATGAGGAATAATAAAACTTTTTTCTTCTACGTCAATATATTTTTGCTACAAAAAAAGAGAGAACCGTTCCTATGGCTATGGCAACCGCATAGCGCAGCTTCGGTTTTCCGGCCGCCTCCGGGGGCGCGGGGATGTAGGCAATCTTATGGCCGACCAAAATCATCTTGGCCATAAGGCCATAGCGCATCAGTGTATTTTTCAAATGCCCGTGAAGGGCAAAAAGGATCAGGGCGTAGATTCCGCCAACGAGGCCCGTCAACAAAAAGGCGATAAAAAGGCCCTTCGGTCCGAGGAAGGCGCCCACGGCGCCCATGAGCTTCACGTCTCCAGCGCCCATGCCCCCCATGGCATAAAAGGGCAAGAGCACTGCGAGGCCCAAAATGAGACCCGTAATAGAAAATGAGAATCCATGAATTCCGGAATTGAAGGTGTGTAATGCTATTCCTGCCAGTGCAGCAGGAAACGTCAGCAGGTTGGGTATTCGACGGTTGCGAACGTCGAAATAAACTGAAATTGCTAAAATCAATACCAGTAACCACGGTATCGTTGAACCCATCATCTCCTGAATCGACCTAATTAAGGATGAAGAGGGAAGACCACCGCCCAGTGGTCTTCCCTCTTCGAAACACACGCTGTCTCAGCTTCCTTATTTCATGGAGGCGTTGACACTCTGGAAAGCGTTGCTTACCTTTGTACCCAGTGTAAACACAACTGCCACGATTACTGCTGCGATGGCCGCTACCATCAATCCGTACTCAACTGCCGTTGCGCCTTCCTCGTCTCTGAAAAATCTTTTAATCCTTTCCATTTTCTAATCCTCCTCTATTTTTGTAGTATGGCAACTTATTACATCGTTATCGGTTACCTCTCTCGTTATCGCAAGTAATAAGTCATCTACACTCAGTATATCCTTGAATCGGGAAACAAACCATTCTGCGTTATTACTATTTTTGTGGCTCGAATGGGGGTAACCGCAAGCTGTAACCCGACCCATAGGGTGGTGTAATCCATAGGTGTTAAAACGGAAGAGAGAAAATCTATTGCCATTCCCTGCCATGACGCCCTTTCTCGCTCCTCAATCACACGCGTCTATAAAAGCTGGACTACACTATTTCCGCCAATTGTGCTATTGGTGAACAATTAATACTTTTGGGTACACCTTGTCAAGGAACAATCAGCGGCCGGGCGATGAAAAAGTGTTAGATCCTATTAAACTGTACTACCAACCGGTAATCGCCGACTGAAACAGGCGCAGAACATTGGTGCCGAGCAGTGCGGCAACTACGCAGACCACAGCAGCAATGCCTGATACCATCAAAGCATATTCCACCGCAGTCGCCCCTTTGTCGCTTTTCAGGAAAGCCGAAATGCATCTCATTCAGAACCTCCTCCTAACGGTAATTCTACTGTATATTATCGTATGACATATCAGGAATCTATAGGGGTTTTTTTGGTATCGGCCTTGTTATTCGATCCTCCATCTGCAAAACTACGATGAATAAGCCACATTGTGGGGCAGCACTTCCATGAAGACAGAAGAGATGGGAAATAATATGGGGTTTACGAAGGCCACTCGGTTTTCCGGCATTTCCAGATATGCTGTCGTACTGTTGGCTATCGCCCTTTTCGCAACGATCGGCTATGGAGTTTTGGCAAAGCATCCTCCCCCGCTGAAAGGCAAGGGCGAGGATCTGAAGTGCTATCACGCAATTATCGACCGAATGCGTTTGGGCGAGGCATACTATGAAGCGGCAGGCTATGAATTGAGGGGTAGAGGTTACGCAACAGCGAGTGTCTTCAACTGGCGCTTACCGACGCTTGCCTGGCTAATGGCATTGTTGCCAAACGATCGTGTGAGTAAGTTGATGGCTGTAGTATTAGCCTTAGCGTCATCTCTCCTTTGGTTAAACGTTTTGCGCCGAAGCAACCTTTCTTTTCCTCAAACCATGTTTGCCATGCTGTTGCTTCAAGGGCCAATCATCTACAGCGTGTCGAGTGACTGTTTCGTGGCGCATGAGTTTTGGGCGGGGACGCTGATCACTTTCTCGTTGGCGGCATACGGAAGAGGCCTGGTCTGGTTATCCGTGTTGTCGGGCCTCTTGGCGCTCTTTCTAAGGGAACTGGCTCTTCCTTTCGTTATGGTAATGCTGGTATTGTCGATTTGGGAGGGGCATCGTAGAGAAGCGCTGGCCTGGTTCACGGGCATCATGGCCTTCGGAGTCGGGTTTCTGGTTCATTGGTCCCTCGTTATAAAGTTGATTACCGAAAGTGACCGAGTCATGGAGGGCGGATGGATCGTTTTCGGGGGTTGGCCCTTCGTTCTATCCACCGTTCAGATGCATCCCTACCTTCTCCTCCCGCCTCTCTGGGTAACCGCGCTGATAACACCCATAGTCTTGCTGGGCCTGGCAGGCTGGCGTGGAGCGCTGGGATTGAGAATCGCCTCCACCGTGGGCATTTATGTTGTTGCGTTTCTCGTTGTCGGGAGGCCGTTTAACAAATATTGGGGGCTGGTTTACACCGGAACCATGCTTTTAGGACTGATGCAAGCGCCACGGTGTTTTATAGACCTATGGAAGTCCGTGTTCGGAACGATCCGCCGCTAGCGACAGCGGAGTATTCAAACGATGCGGTCTTCCATACCAGGAGGATGATTCTCGTCACGATTTCGACGGCACTTCTATGCTTCCGGTCTTCTTCGATTGATCGGAAAAGCTGATATACCTGGCCGCAATGAAATTAAAGACTGAAGCAAACAGGATACCCACAAAGCTGGCGATAATATACAGCCTTCCGGCCTTCATGCCTGCGTATTCGAGGAGCAGATGCATGATGCCTACACGTATACCTAACCCCACGGCGCTGATCAGAACGAATGAGACATAGCTGTATCTTTTGCTTTCAAACTCCTTGAAGGTCCAAACCCTGTTGAGGCCGTAATTCCAGCTTACAGCGAAAAGGAAGGCAACGACGACTGCCATACGGGGATCGAACTTGACGATCTCGACCATAGCCATCAGGGCAAGGGTGTCGACCGCTACGCCGGATAATCCAACAATACAGAACTGAGTGAACCGGGCGAAACCTCTGTATGTGTGGAGATAGAGCTTGAAAAGGTGACGCAAGTAGTCCACTTGTACTTTCGTATCGAGTTTGCTCTCTCCCTGCTCACGATCAGTAAAAACAATAGGTACTTCGATAAGTCTTGGTCGTACCTTCACTGCCGTTTCCAGCACTATTTTCCAGCCCACCGGGTCAAGATCGGCATCCGCGACCAGTTCTCTCCTGATAGCCATAAATCCGCTGGTGGGATCGGAAAGCCGTGTGACGCCTTTTGCCAATAGACCAGAGCCCCTGCTCACGATCCTTCTAATAAGGGGCCAGTCATGACAGCCACCTCCGGAAACATATCTGCTACCCACGGTCATGTCGCATTTGTCTTCCAGGATGGGGAATACCATATTGGGTATCCTCTCAAGGGGATGGCTGAAATCAGCGTCCATTACAACACAGACTCGGCCTTCGGCAAGTTCAAAGCCTTTCATAACGGCGGTTGCGAGACCGCGAACGCCTTTCCTGACAAACACCCGCACGGGGCAACCCTTCGACACATTCTCAGCAATTGCTGCTGTCCCGTCGGAAGAATCGTCATCTACAACAATAATCTCACCGGAAAGATTATTCTCGTTAAGCACGTTAGAGATTTGCGTGATAATAGGGGCTATGTTTTGCGCCTCGTTACGGGTCGGTAAAATAACGGACACCTCAAAAATGTTATTCATAAATCATCTTCCCTCCACTGCATTGTCTGGCAACGCCCACAGGCTGTAGCCTCAAATCACCATTGCCGATTATATGGCGCGGATCGGCTCTCTTCTCTCAGTAACGCAATGCCCAAGCAGCACGAACAAAGGAGCAGAACAAAAAGGGGGCTGAATCCTAACAACCGTGCCGTTACTTGACTTATCGCGAGTATCCACATCAGGATAAGCACCTTCATTTTGGTGGGGTCGTTTAGCATCTGTATTGCAAAGGTGAATAGTACCAAAGCCATGTCATAGTACATGGCGTGAGGTTGCATAAGGACAAGAGCCACGGCAGCCAGGGAAAATTCAACGGACAAATCTGTCTTGTTACGTGCTCTCAGCCAAACCAGTGAAATGGCAAGAATGGTCGCCGCAGCAAACGACCAGCCGGCAAGCAGGGCGAATCTGCTCTGAACGCCGAGGATAGACTGAAAAAAGCCCAGCCAGCATACGCTATTTGGCCCGTCGATGGCAGCAGCGATAGTCGAAACCCAGGAGGCATAGTGAATCCACTCCTTGACCCAGGAAGGGCCAAAGAGATGGGTGGTGACCGCATAGAGGGCTACACCTACCAAGGAACCGGTTATCACAGATCGCCAGCGCCCGGCGAGAAGATGAAGTCCGATCAGAGGGATACCAAACTGTGGTTTGAAGAGCATTAAGCCGAGGAAGACTCCGGCAAGCCATTCCTTGTGTGATGAACCGGCATACCAGACGGCGACGAAAAGGAGAAACGTAATCGGAGTATTTTGACCCCCTATCGCAGAACGCAGCATTGGATAATATAGAAGCATTACAACTACGAACAAGGTAAAGTATTCCTGAAGAAATGGTACTCTGCGGGCCAGCAACCATGCAGCAACCCCTATTGCCAATACCATCAAGAGAGTGTGGGCAAGAAACGAAATCCGGTAATTGAGCAAAACCATCGGATAATAGGCTAGCGCGACAAAGGGCGGATAAGGGAAGGGCATCGTTTGTCTGTAATTACTGGCGGGAAACAAATCCTTCTGCATATCCTGCTGATGCACATAATCGTATAGGCTGCGAAACTCACCACGCGCTACAGTTCGCCCGGCAGCGTAGAATGCCGGAAAATCTCCACCCAGTCGACCGGTAAGCGTCTCGGGACCATCTCCGGTGAGTGCGCCGATGAGAATCCCCGCCAGGACCGCGAAAAGAATTATGCGTGGGTACCATGTTAGACGCCAGGGGGTAAAGAAAGACGAAGCGGTCATATATTCGCTAACGTAACAAATCGCTTGCTGGAAAACAATTGTTTTGGTTTGCGGATGGGCCTGAGTATCAAATCTTACAGCCTTTGGGCGCAAAATTTGCACTGTTGTCCGTCTCTCAAATGTGGTAATTACTGTTCGGTTGTTCCGCAAAAGCGCCTATTGGTCAAAAGCATTCGTGGGTGATGAAGAAATCCAATCTCATACTTCTTCTGATGGGGTTTGCTGTTGCGATAATCCTGCAGCTAAGACCCATCGCAGATTTCGATATTTTCTGGCAGATCAAGATCGGTCAGTTGATGCTTGAACAGGGCGCCCTTATCACCAGGGACCCATTTACGTACACACATTCTGGAGAGCTAATACCCGTTCTGGGATGGATAGCGCAATTGGTATTCGCCGGGGCATATAAGGTCTGTTCGTGGCGTGGCGTTCAGTGGGTGCATGCGGGGCTTATGGCTGCCGCTTATGCCATTGCGGGGTGGTCAGCCATCCAGAGTAGGATGAGGATCTTCAGCGTCGTATGCGCTGTCGTTATCGGTTTTCTGGTCGGTTATAGCAACAGTAATGTTCGGCCCCAGAGCTTTGCGCTTTGTTGCTTTGCGCTTATGCTCTTCCTTGTGTGCTCCGACATGAAAGTGGGGTTGAGGATTTTTGCCCTTGTACCCGTTCTTTTGATTTGGCAAAATTCACATCCGTCCGTGTCTCTTGGCTTTCTATTGCTGAGTGTAATGGCCGTCGTCGGGTGGGTAAGATTTCATCTTGACATGAGCAAAGACAAGCCGTGGGGTATTACCGCAGCCTGTCTGATCGGATTAGCGGCGCAATTCGTAAGTCCGATAGGGTTTGATATCATTCCCGTCGCAAAAGCAAATGCAGACATCGCTCGAAGCCTGAGAGTCAATGAGTGGCTCCCGGCCTGGCACCCGGGTGTCGTGGCCTCCATGATCTTTTTCTGGCTGGCCCTGGCATTTTTTCTGCCGATTTTCTTGAAACGGCGAAAAGAATTGAAGGTGGACCAGATCATCATCTTTCTCGTAATGACCGCGCTAACCATAGCGAGCGCCCGTTTTGCCTTGTTCTGGGGTGTTGCTATGATTCCCATCTTTGCCCGACTCATAGACAGCGAAATACCTGACCGCCTGTTTCGGTGGCCCGGTAATAGCACGTGCAGCAGACCCTTGTCTGCCTCGGTGGTTCTGGGGGCATTCTGCGTAGCTATCGCGACTCCGATGGTGTGTGGGCAACCTGTTTTCGCCGACAGAATACCAGTGGAAGGCATCGCCTGGCTAAAAACCGTGTTGCCTGCCGGACGCATCTACAACACAAGGGAATACGGTGGCCCCTTAATCCTGAATGGAAGACCAGAGTGGAAAATCGCCATCGATGGAAGGCTCTACATGTATGGTAAGGATGAATGGAAGAGGTATGCAGAGGAGTCCACTGGAAAATTACCGCTTGAGTCTATTGTCAAGGAGGCGCGTCCTGATGCGTTCTTTCTCCAGATAGGCCCCCACCAACCGCTCATTGATTTGCTCCGAAAGGCGAGCAATTGGCGGGAAGTATATTCGGATGCGAAATGTGTAATATTCCTACCAATCGATTGGAGAGAAGCCAAATAGAAAGTTCTTCAAGGTTATGGCAGAGTATGTATTTCGCGAAAAACCGGACTACTGAAAAGGCATCTATGCCCACCTTTATGTCCGAACGCATTGAAATTTTCCCATCGTAGGGGAACTGGAAATTCAAAAAATGGTGACATCAGAAAAAACAAGTTTGCCTAAACCCGCCAACAGAACCTTGACACATGCCCCACCTAAGGAAGAAGATAGCCTGTCGAAATTGGCCAGAATGGCCATCTTTTTCGGCACAATTGCCACCTTTCTTGGAGCCATCAGCCGACTTAATTTCGTAGATCTAGATATGTTTCACGAAATGGCCTTGTTTCGAGAGATTCTCAATACCTATTCTTTTCCTAAGGGCGATGTGTTTTCCTACATTCCGACCTTAAACCCAGTTGTTCATCACGAGTGGGGTTTTGGAGCCCTTCTCTATCTTACTACAGTCGCTACCGGACTTGGTTCTACGGGATTGCTTTTGTTCAAGTATTTGCTGAGCGCCGGAGTTTGTTATGCTGTCTACACATACGGGGAACGCTATCGAACGTCGTTGTACGTTGTTGACCTGTCCCCCAGAATCTGT
>DCUF01000071.1 GCA_002328485.1 Deltaproteobacteria bacterium UBA2221 | reverse complement strand
AAAAGTTGACGATAACAGTGGATGAGGAAGTGTACGAAGGTCTCCACAAGACAATCGGCCCACGTAAGATAAGCAAGTTTGTGGAAGACTTGGTCCGGCCGCACGTTATTCGTCCCAACCTCGAATCCGCCTATGCCGATATGGCGAGAGACACGAAGAGGGAGAAGGAAGCCCTGGAATGGGCGGAGGCCACCTTTAAGGACGTAGCTCATGAAGAGGTCTGAGGTCTGGTGGGTTAACTTTGATTCGTCTGTCGGTGGTGAGATCAGAAAAAAACGACCTGCCGTAATCGTAAGCAATGACGCATCAAACCAGTTTCTTAACAGAGTTCAAGTCGTTCCTCTCACGAGCAACACGGATCGCCTCTATCCCAGCGAGGCCCCTGTTGTCTTCCAGAAAAGGCGGAGCAAAGCCATGGCAGACCAGTTGGCTACCGTGAGCAAGGAAAGGCTATTCCAGCGAGCAGGAGTTCTTTCTCCGGAAGACATGCGTAAAATTGAAGAGGCTATCAAGATACAGTTGGACATTCACTGATACAGGGCCGTTCCTTTGGCAGAAATGCCTTTTTAGAACCACCAGCCTCAATTGAGAGCCGTCGAAGATTCGCCCCACTCACCTAGCCTGCGCTATCGCGCAAGCCCCTCCCCCCGCCGAAGGCGCGAGGGTCTGCCTGATATGGTCGTCTCCCCATAGCAGGCAGAAAGATACTCCTCTCCTTCTTAGTTTTTCCTCCGTGTCTCGGTGTCTCGAACGACCGAAGGGAGTGGGTGGTTAAACCGCCTTTTTTATTTTCTCACCACCCGCTGCGCCATACAGTGCCGGGTACCCGTCGTCGACAGACGGGTGGCCACTGAGGCACTGAGAAGAACTCCACGAGGTCATAATCGATTGTGATTACGGGTCACGTCAGGGTGTACCGTTAGCAACTATATCCCGGAAATGACCGTAAATACCTCTCTCCCTCCCCCGAAAATCGAACTTCAACACCATGATATTCCTTATATATTGCCATTCATAAAATTGACAGAAACGCAATGCAGTGCGACAATGGAGTTGATAGCATCAAAAGGAGTGCACCGTGGAAACATTTGATCGTATCACAAGGAAACCAGGAGTCATGGGCGGCAAGGCATGCATCAGGGGGATGCGCGTGACGGTAGGGATGATCGTTGGGCAGTTGGGAGCAGGCCATAGTATTGACGAAATACTGAAAAGCTACCCCTATCTTGAACGTGAGGATGTTCTTCAAGCTGCACGATACGCAGCCGCGATCACCGAAACGGATGATTGGGAAATCGGCCTCGCAAACGGATGAAGATACTGATAGACATGAACCTGTCTCCGTTATGGGTCGATTTTCTCGCTCACCATGGTTTTGAGGCTATCCATTGGTCTAGAGTAGGTGATCCAGGTGCTCTTGATTCTGAAATCTTCTCCTGGGCATGCTCACGCGAATACGTCATTTTTACCAATGACCTGGATTTTAGCGCTATTCTGGCTGCCGCCCCTCCGGATTTGATTCCGAGTGTTGTACAGATTAGAACGACCAATCTTGCGCCGGATCACGTGGGGTCCAAGGTCCTCGCAGCCCTCAATACTATAGGGTCAAGCTTGATGGAGGGAGGAGTTGTATCAATCAAAGACAAGAAAGCTCGCTTTCGGTCCTGGCCATTTGTTGATGAACACGATCAGCACTTGAAGCCAAAATAGCAACTTCGATACCTATCCCACGACGCGCCACATCTAATTTCCCTTTAACTCCTGGAGAATCCACCAACTTTACCGAGTTTTCGGTGCCTCGGTGTCTCGAAGGACCGAAGGGAGTGGGTGGTTAACACTGCCTTTTTTTGTGATCTGAACCCGCAGCCATGGCGTAGGAAACAGGGAATGAACTGCCCTTTTTTACCACCCGCTTCGCTTGAGACACAGAGGCACAGAGAAGAACTCCACGAGGTTACAATCGATTGTGACCGGAACCGTCGAGATCCGCTTTCGGTCACCCTGCCTGCGCTTCCGCGCACCAGGGCCTCCGCCGAAGGGCGGGGGTCTGCCTGATAGGGCCGTCTCCCCCTAGCAGGCAGAAAGATACTCCTCTCCTTCTTGGTTTTTCCTCAGTGTCTCGGTGTCTCGAACGACCCCGTTGAATAACGGGGGAGTGGGTGGTTAACACTGCCTTTTTTGTCTCACCGCAGATGGCATCAATACATCTGAGGCCCTCTCATCATAAGTGAAGATAAAACACACCGAATGAGGCTTCTTCCAATCCAACAAGAAATTCCCTTCGCCGCGCACCCGGAAGTTTTTCCTATTTCTCCCCATCACAAAACCATCGGTCATGCAGCCTCATAATGAACGATCGATACCTCTGACCCCAGTTCTTCGAGACGGTCGAGCAAATTCTCAATTCTGTCAACAACGCTGCTCTTCATGTAGGCCTCACCGCAGTCTGAACAGATTTCGGCGGGTACATTCTTTATCACGGCAATCCTCTCACCCATAAGAAATGGAAGGTTTGTGATGCTGTCAGTCAGGGTGCCTCCACACAATGGGCACTTTTTAGTCGTCTTCTTTCCTTCTTCTCCAGCCATCCTGCCACCTCCTCTGGTCCGGTCTGTACACGGTAATCACGAAAATCCTGTCGCAATCCTGGTCGACAGCAATGACGGCATGAATCGGGCCTTCACCCACAAATCCAAGTACCAAACAATCGGGCAGAGGACGCCCAGCCGTCTCATAATTTTCTATTACGACGCACTCCCTCAACGCCTCCTCGACCACCCGTTTCCTCAGTTTCTCTATCCTTAGCTTTCTTACCGCGTGAAGGGACCACATTATCTTCTCATCCTCCCCGATAAGATGTTCGTTTGCTTTGGTACGAATGAAGCGTTCTTTGTCACCGGGTGTCATCATCGGCCCCGCCAATCTACTGGAATTACTTGAAATGATTATAGGTAGATTGGGATGCCATGTCAATTGCCCGGCTCGTTGATTCCAGCATTTGCTCCGGGCAGGCCCTGTCGGCATGTGCCGTTCTGTCACACATCCGGCAGGAGAAGACCCTGATCCGCCTTTATTTGCCGTTATCTGCGTGCGGCTCCTCCCCCCGCCGATAGGCGCNNGTCACCCAGCCTGCGCTTCGCGCACTCAGCCCAATGCCGAAGGCAGCGTGGTCTGCCTGATAGGGCCGTCTCCCCATAGCAGGCAGAAGGATTATCCTCCCTCGTGAGGCTTTTCCTCGGTGTCTCCGTGTCTCGAACGACCGAAGGGAGTGGGTGGTGATAATCTGGGCTGAGGGGTTACCAAATCCTGACGGCTATCCTTGATAAAGAACAAGTCGGGTCGAATTTAGCGGTCTTTCTTCGCAACATACTGAACGCCATCAATCTTCTCGAAGTCAGAATCCTGCGTCCATATGATTGCTCCGTAAAAGTGTGCGGTTGCAAGGATGATGCTATCTGCCATAGGAAGACCATGGTCAAGGCCGAGTTTTGCTGCCATAACTGAGATGTTTGTGGTTAGGTCGATGACCGAGCCTTGCTGCATAAGGGCCACGGCCTGAAGAGCGTCAGATTCGTTTCGTTGTCTGAGAACAACCCTGAAAACCTCGTAAATCGTAACGGTGGGAACGATCAGGTCCGTCGTTTTCTGAAGGGGACGGTTAAAGAAGGAGGCGTTCGGACCGTCGGCAAAATATTCAAGCCAACCGCAAGAATCGATGATGTTCATAGTCTGTCCCGTTCTCTTTCTACCGTGGTATCGATTCCTTTGAGGAACCCTTTCATTTCCGAGATTGTTCTTAGAGGAATCATCTCAATTCTATTGCCGTAGACGATCATTTGAACCTTTTGCCCTGGCGACAGCTTCAAGATATCTCGGAACTTCTTGGGAATCACCACTTGAAACTTGGGGGAGATTTTGACCGCTTCCATACTTATTCTCCATCGATCGGTATTTCGTAAGATTATAGTAAGTATCCTATCGTCACACAAGGGGTTATTCCGTTCTGTCAGCCTAAAGCCGCACGCAGCCATGCCAAGGCTGGTGCCAACAACTGACCACCGCTGCTGCGGATCTTCGGACGGCAGATATTGAGAGTGCTCCCCCTCGCCGAAGGCGCGAGGGTCTGCCTGGTAGGGCCGCCTCCCCCCTAGCAGGCAGAAAGATACGCCTCTCTCCTGAGGGCTTTTCCTCGGTGTCTCCGTGCCTCGAACGACCCCGTTAAAAAACGGGGGAGTGGGTGGTTAAACAGCCTTTTTGTCTCACCGATGGGAAGACCGAGCAGACTGGTCAATACTCCTGAATTGGTCGTTTCTGCCACTCCGTTAGTTGTTATTTGCCGGTTCAGGGGCGCCGCCATACAGTTTGGAGAGAGCTCAACCAGAAGTGATAATTCAAAACTCGGCCCCAGGCGACTGTAAGGGGCAGGAAATTTCACGAGTCGGTGTTACGCAGCGGCATCGATCAAAGAACGCACTGCAAGGATGTCGGCTCTTGCGACCTCCCTCAAATCGGCCTTAGACAGAGTGAGAACCGCAAGGGTTGAACCCGAGGCCGTCACGAATTCTACCTCAAAGTCATCATCAGAATAGACTTCGATAACCGTGCCCAAATCACCCGCTCGAAGCTTCGCTTCAGGCAAATCATGCGTGAGAACAACGCAGTCCAACAATTTTAGATTCACTCATCGCCTCCAACAGGATAGATGGAAATAAACCGTGGGACATTTTCACCAGTCCGCACTATCCGCAAGGATTTGAATTCCATAGTCTTCCCATTCGGCCCTTTTATCTCCCCAACTATCGAGTACTTCCGACCATACCGCGTGTCACCCGAGGGCTCTGCATCCAGGTTGAGATGATACAGCCTTATATCTTCTGCCAGGATCTCCCATTCGTCTTGAGAATAGCCAAGCACTGTAAAGACCCCGCCTTAAACCTCCCCACTCGACGTGATGACGAAAGCACGTAGTCCCGGATTTTTGCCGCTTCCACGTGTGCGTCTCTATGGTTAGGCAATTTTGCCATGGCACGCATTCCCTAACCGGAGTATACAATAGCAACCATCGCGTGGCAAGAGAAGGGCCATGAAGACATCGGGCGGCAAGACCCCCGCACCCATCCCGCTCTGTGGTCGGGTCCCACACCCGCCGAAGGCGCTGGGGTCTGCCTGATAGGGCCGTCTCCCCCTAGCAGGCAGAAAGACACTCCTCTCCTTCTTGGTTTTTCCTCGGTGTCTCGGTGTCTCGAACGACCGAAGGGAGTGGGTGGTTAAACCGCCTTTTTTATTTTCTCACCACCCGCTGCGGCCATGGCGTAGGAAACAGGGAATGAACTGCCCTTTTTCACCACCCGCTTCGCTTGAGACACAGAGGCACAGAGAGATACAGGCCGAGAGGGACGTGAGGGCTGTGACCGGAACCGTTGAGATCCGCTTTCGGTCACCCAGCCTGCGCTTCCGCGCATCAGGGCCGTGAAAATCACCGCAGGTGACGAAGTCTGCCTGATAGGGCCGTCTCCCCCTAGCAGGCAGAGAATACTCCCTCCCCGTCAGTTCTCTGTGCCTCGGTGTCTCGAACGACCCCGTTGAAAAACGGGGGAGTGGGTGGTTAACACTGCTCTTTTTCTCTGGCAGCAGATAAGATCAAGGCCGCGGTTGCCTAGACCGCTCAATTACCCCGTAGCTCCCGTCCGCAAAGACGGTTCTTGAAATCGTATCCTCCTTCGACTATCATTTCAATGGGTTCTGAGGAAAGGAGCGTCCCGTGACAATGCTGGACGTATCACTCAGGAACCGGATTGATGGGCGGCAGGCCCTGTATTCGTGGAATACGGGTTACCATCGCCATGATCGTGGGCCAGGTCGGCGCAGGCCATACCATTGAGCAATTATTAGCAGACTATCCCTATCTAGAACGGGAGGACATACTGCAGGCCGAACGCTACGCCGCGTTGCGAGCAGAAGAACGTAAGATTCCATTGGCCAATACATGAAACTGCTCGTGCAGACGGAGTGAAATAGATTGACGGCGAAAGAGGTAATGCCCCAACGGGTTTTTCTACGGGCTCGTTCGGCAAGGAATATGGAACTGAGGATGGAAAATGATACAATTAGGTTTATCCTGTCTTCCGCAAAGGAGAAAAACCCTATGACGTCAACTGCAGTTGCAACCGTAATGAAGATGATGGAGTCTTTGCCGGAAGATGCCCAAAATCAAGTAGTTGAGCATCTTCGCGACTACTTGGAGAACCTGAAAGAAGAAGCCAAGTGGGATAAGGCTATCAAAAACACCCAGACACAATTGGTGGCTGCTGCTCGGCAAGCAAGGAAGGAAATCGCCGAAGGACGGGCAAAACCATTGAGTCACAAAGACCTGTGAAATCTGTAGCGCTCCCCTCTTTCTGGACCACCTACAGGTCTCTTCGTGAAAGTACCAAGAAGAGTGCTCGGAAGGCGTATAAGCTGTGGGAGCAGAACCCGTTCCATCCATCCCTTCACTTCAAGTGCGTCAATACTCCTGAAAACATCTGGTCTGTTCGCATCACACGTGACTATCGGGCCATCGGCGTTCTTGATGAAGACACCGTGACATGGTTCTGGATTGGCAGCCACGACGAATACATAAAGGCCTTTTCGTAAAGTAAACCGAGGTTGACAACGTCACCTCGGGTGCCCGTAGCGACAGCAGGCCCTCCCCTCGCCGAAGGCGCGGGAGTCTGCCTGATAGGGCCGTCTCCCCCTAGCAGGCAGAAAGATACGCCTCTCCTTCTTAGCTTTTCCTCGGTGTCTCGGTGTCTCGAACGACCGAAGGGAGTGGGTGGTTAACACTGCCTTTTTTGTGATCTGAACCCGCAGCCATGGCGTAGGAAACAGGGAATAAACGGCCGTTTTACCACCCGCTGCGCTTGAGGCACAGAGGCACAGAGAAGAACTCCACGAGGTTACAATCGATTGTGACCGGTACCGTCGAGACTCGCTTTCGGTCACCCCGCCTGCGCTTCCGCGCAAGCCCCTCCCCTCGCCGAAGGCGCGGGGGTCTGCCTGATAGGGCCGTCTCCCCCTAGCAGGCAGAAAGATACGCCTCTTTCGTGAGGGCTTTTCCTCGGTGTCTCCGTGCCTCGAACGACCGGAGGGAGTGGGTGGTTAAAAGGCTTTTTGTTTTCTCACCACCCGCTTCGCCAAACAGTGCCGGGTACCCGTCGTCGACAGACGGGTGGCCACTGAGGCACAGAGAACGACCAATACATAAGGGGATAAATTGGCCGTGACCGATACCGTCGAGACTCGCTTTCGGTCACCCCGCCTGCGCTTCCGCGCATGGCTTTATCTCGGCTGATAATGCAGAAACTGCCCAAAGAACGGCCGCACGGGTGAAAAAAGCTGTCGTGATGACACCAGTGTTGATCCTTCGAGCGGCACCTGGCAGCAGACCATTTTGCCTATTGGCATGGTTTGTCATATAATTTGCCAATGTTGGGGAATCTCACGGAAGACCAGATCATAGAATTTGTGTCTTCATGCCTAAAACGTGGCAGGGTCCTGTGGACTTACCATGTAAGTATGAGGTTGAAAGACCGATACATTCCTCGAGAGTGGATACTGGAGTCTGCCAATAAGATTGAGGTTGTGGAGATTTATTCGGATGACCGATACCTTCCCAGTTGTCTGCTGCTGGGGAAGCACCCGGAATCGGTATTTCACTTCGTAGTGGCTATGGATTTTGCGGATGACTTTGTAACTATCATCACCGCTTACCGGCCGGATCCGTCAAAATGGGAGCACAACTTGAGAATAAGGAGGAAGGCATGAAATGCGCAACCTGTGGCGCCGATCTTACGGGAATTGCAACCGACCTGCCCTTCAAGATTGGCGATCATTCTATCGTTATCATCAAAAACCTGCCCGTCCTGCAATGTTCCAACTGCAGCGACTACCTACTCGAAGACTGCACCATGGAGAGAGTTGATGAGTTGCTAAAGGGAATCGATGCCAAGGTTGAGGTGGAAATCCTTCAGTATGCCGCATAAACCCTGTCATCTGTACGATGGATCCCCGCCTTGCTGAAGTCAGTACGCTACGCCACCCTAAGGATTGGCTCTTGTTGCTATCTGTCAATTTAACCGCCCCTCTTTTTCGTCAGGTCCTTACGGACTGTGGTCTATTGTCCGAGACAGTATATTCCGGACAAGCAATAAATGCTATGAAGGAAGGAACGCCGCTTCGCGCAAGACCCTCCCCCGCCGAAGGCGCTGGGATCTGCCTGATAGGGCCGTCTCCCCATAGCAGGCAGAAAGTATAATGCCTCTCTCTCGTGAGGTTTTTCCTCGGTGTCTCGGTGTCTCGAACGACCGAAGGGAGTGGGTGGTTAACACAGCCTTTTTTGTGACCTGAACCCGCAGCCATGGCGTAGGAAACAGGGAATAAACGGCCGTTTTACCACCCGCTGCGCTTGAGGCACAGAGGCACGGAGAAGAACCAATAGAGAGAGGGACGTGAGGGCTGTGACCGGAACCGTCGAGACTCGCTTTCGGTCACCCAGCCTGCGCTTCCGCGCACCAGGGCCTCCGCCGAAGGCGCTGGGGTCTGCCTGATAGGGCCGTCTCCCCCTAGCAGGCAGAAAGATACTCCTCTCCTTCTTGGTTTTTCCTCGGTGTCTCCGTGCCTCGAACGACCGAGGGGAGTGGGTGGTTAACACAGCCTTTTTGTCTTACCACAGATGAAATCAAGGCGGCGCTTGTTAGAAAAAGTGCTGTCAAATATATTCAGATTATTGCAGACACGCCGATAATAATAACAATAAGAAAGGGGGACACGATTTTTTCCCCTTGAATTTCAGGCAAGGGATGCCTTAAAAAATTGTAAGTCAATTAACAGCTTGCGTGTTACCGTGAGATGTGTTAATCGTTCTTGGAGAGGTGAACAAAGTTGAAAACCATCATTAGATCCCTTCGTGGTGCCTCTGCAGTCGAATTTGCTTTGATCGCACCCCTGCTTTTTCTTCTGCTTTTCGGCATTATTGAGTTCGGCCTCTTGCTGTACAACCAGGCGGTGATCACCAATGCTAGCCGCGAGGGTGCTCGAAAAGGCGTTGTGTATGTTGTTAGCAGTGGCACAACTGGCGCGCTATCTGCAGCAGAAAGTGCCGCTATCGCCCACAGTGGGTCGGCCCTTATCAGCCTTGGCACACCATCGTTACCACCCGATTGCTCGACAAATCCGTGTGCCGAGGCTGAGAACCTTGACCTGAATTATAATACTGGAAGCAGGCTCTCGGTTGCGGTCCGTTACAATTTCAAGTCGCTGTTGATAGCACCAATAATTGGAGAGAAGCTCCTCTCCGCAACTACGGTGATGACCTATGAATAAGTTGATCGCAAAACAAGATGGCGCGGTAGCAATTGTGGTAGCTCTTTTGTTGGTTGTGCTTTTAGTGTTTGGCGCGTTCGCTGTCGATTTTGGCTATCTTTATGTTGTTAAAAACCAGGTCCAGAACTCAGCGGATGCCGCAGCCTTGGCCGGCGCCACTATATACTATAGGAATTCGGTCAGTACCGACAATTTTGCCGCCAGCGGCGGTCCCCAGACTATAACAGCAAATTGTACCGGATCATCCCTAACCGAACAAGCTGCTTGTACTGCGGCGGCCGCACTTCCCTTGAACGAACCCGCGGCTTATACATTCCAGGTAAAAGCGGATATAGGGAACAATTTGACTCCGGCAGTTCCAGCCTTTCCTGCTGTGCAAGTAGACGTCACGCGAACGTCCGTCCCGTTCTTTTTAGCTCGGGCAATTGGATTCACCACACGCACCATATCCGCCTCTGCCACCGCGATAGCTCGAAACAGCACGTCCCCGGCAAACGCACCGCTCTTGCCAATTGCCTTTAATCAATGCGTTTTCAGGAACCCTGGCACCCCATTCTCCGGACCATGGAATGATCTTACTGGCTGGACTTTAAGCTTTGGTATGCCCTACCCAGATCCCACATGCGATGCCATGCAGTGGACAGTCTTAGGATACAGGGAGCATTCACCGGGAGCTTCCGAAATTGCCGAGTTACTTGATAATATTGTTAACAGTGGAAGCTCCAACCAAGTCGCACCTGCCGAGGGCGCCCCGAATTCCACAACCTGTGATCCCCCCGGAGTTGATGGGATAGACACATGTATCTTCTTAAAACCTGGCGTAAACCAAAGCCTTTTTTCTCACTTGTCTCCTTATGTCGGAAAGCTATTCTCCGTCCCTGTGGTTTACCGTGCGCCGGGGGGAAATGGTGGAAACGAGCCGGTTGAGAAAATCGCTTGCGTGGAGCTGACCAACATCTGTGTCTCATCCGGCCAGATCCAGGACCAGGCGGGCGGCTATAAGGGTATCTACACAGGAGGACAGGCGAACTCCACAGAACCAACAGGAGGACAACCTTCAAGTTGCCCTGGTAGTCACGCATATGTTTCACTCACAATTCACCCGGACGCTGATTGTTCCGGATCGGGGACGGGATGGACCCACGGGATACCTTCCCCCCCCAAGTTGGCGAATTGATTTTGGCTCGCAAGAAAGCATAATAGCGGTGCTGTCCCCGCCGAAGCGCTTGACTTGCGGGTTGGGAAAGGTTTTGGGTGCAGGAATAGTCAAGTTTTCAGAGCCAACCCAGCCTACCAACCACTAAATCAATGGCTCTGGGCTCGTCATATGTTCTAAGGCGTGGCCGGTAAACGGCTGGCCCAAGTCAGCACCGCACCTGACCGCGCGTCTGTAAACCATCCCCCGTACGTCATCCCACATGTTCACCCCATTTTTCAATTGACACGACATAGATTGCCCTATATTATCAACGCTAAAAAGGATCGTGTTGAAAATTCAATGCAAACAATTTCAATAATAATACCCGCCTATAACGAAGGAAGGACCATCCACCTGATTCTTGACCGGGTGCGCATGGTTGAATTGATCAACGGTCTGGCAAAAGAGGTGATCGTCGTAAACGACTTCTCAAAGGATGATACGGAGGAAGCCGTTCTACGATACCAGTCCCTGTATCCTGAGATGAACCTCCGTTACCTTAAGCATGAATTCAACGAGGGCAAGGGCGCTGCCCTCCACACCGGTATTCGAGAAGCCACGGGTGATTTTCTCATCATACAGGATGCCGACCTGGAGTATGATCCCAACGAATACAACATATTATTGAAGCCCATGCTTGATGGGTTTGCTGATGTTGTCTACGGTTCGAGGTTTATGGGCGGCAAACCTCACAGAATCCTCTTCTTCTGGCACAGCATCGGCAATAGGTTTCTCACATTCATCTCTAATATGTTTACCAATCTCAATCTCACCGATATGGAGACGTGCTACAAACTGTTTCGGTCTGAGATCATAAAAGGACTTTCCCTCAAAGAGGAGCGTTTCGGGTTCGAACCGGAGGTAACGGCAAAGGTAGCCAAGATTCCGGGCATTAGAATTTACGAGGTTGGAGTCTCCTATTATGGCAGAACCTATGCGGAAGGTAAGAAGATTAGCGCCAAGGATGGCTTTCGAGCCATTTTTTGTATCCTAAAGTACAATCTGTTTAATGGATATAGGTGAGGCCCGAGGAAGGAAGTCATTATGAGGTCGAAGGTATCGATCAGCCTCGGCAAAGAGCCGAACGGCAATTGCATGGGGGCCCACAAAATCTTTTTTCAAGGGCGCAGAGATAGCTCGGCACACAATGGTCGCTCTCATCATATTCAACTGTGCCATGAAAGGCCAGATATGTATCAATTTCCGCTCCGGTATCCTGGTACACTAGAATACCAGTCAGCAAAAGGTTCAACGGCGGGCCGTCGAGAAATGGCGAGGAAAGAACATGCTGATAAAGGCTAATTGTTGTTATTCGGGGAAAGACCTTGAGGCTATGTCATTTGCCGTGAATTATCACAAATGGATAGTCGACGAGTTTGGTCCGTTCCTTGGGGATAGCGTTGCCGAAGTGGGCGCTGGTACGGGGTCGGTGTCTAAGCTTCTCCTGGAAAAACCGATCAAACGTCTACTTGCGTTCGAGCCATCTGCTAATATGTATCCTCTTTTAGAAGAATTGATAGATGATGTACGTGCAGAGCTTTTCAATGATTTTTTTGATCTTCAGCTTGTAGAAAGACCTCTGGACTCAGTTGTTTACATCAATGTTCTGGAACATATAAACGACGATGTCGCCGAGCTCGCTAAAGCTCTAAAAGCACTCAAGCCGACTGGGCATGTACTCTTGTTTGTTCCTGCTCTGCCGCGGCTTTACAGTAGTTTCGATGCGGAGATAGGTCATTTCAGGAGATATAAGAAAAATGATCTAATTGATCTTGTTACAAGGATTGGTTTCCGCGTTGTAAAAGCAAGGTACTTCGATTTTGCAGGTATAATTCCTTGGTACATTAATTTTGTTCTCTTTCAAGGCTCTCTTGGCGCTGCTCGTACGGCACTGTACGACAGGTTTGTAGTCCCCTTAGTCAGGATAGTCGAGACTGTGGTAGCGCCTTTTATAGGAAAGAATGTGATGCTGATAGGGGAAAAGCCTAAATACATTTAGGACCATCACCTGGACAAACGCCGCTTTCGAACCGGAGGTAACTTCAAAGATTGCCAAGATTCCTGGGCCAAGGATTTGCTAAGTGGGTATCCCTTATTACGGAAGAACCTATGCCGAGGGCAAGATTAATACCAAGGATGGCTTCCGGGCCATCTATTGCATCTTAAGAATACAACTTGTTCAAATGATTCTTCGCGTAGGGTCACGCGGAAGTAGACCCATGAGGTTTAACATATCGATTTCCCGCCATAAATAGCCCAAAAGATCTTCGTAGGCAAATTCGAACTTGGTGATTCTTTTTAGATTCGACGGGCTATGAGGCTAACACGAATTTTGCCACCCAGACCTGTTCGTGCTTTAATCACGCTGGATTGACACGCGGGCTCTGTGCTTGGCGATTCAAGTGTTCTATGGCATAATCTGGACCGCCAAAGCGGGTGGCAAATCAACGGATAGGTCAGGGAAAAACATCTTGGAAATGGGTGCCTCGCTTGTCAGTGAATCCAATTCTATCGCTGATCGAAGCCCGCATGAAGATTGAATACCCGTCGTCAATGTACACTTTTGTGAATAAATTTGTCTCTTCTTTGCCGATCGAGCAATTGGCCGTTTTGCCTAACTTGCTCCAGTTCGGTACCAGGATGGCATCTGTGGAATGTCTATAGGGTATATTCTCCCAATCCTCCTGGCCACGATAGAATCTGACATTTTGAAGCACCAGAGGTAGCGCATATGCCACTTCGAACCGGCTGTCCATACTAACTTTGACTGCGGGGTAAAGCTTCCACGAAAGATACGATCCAGCTTCGAATGGTGCCATGATATTGCCAACAAACTGGCGATCCTTTAAGAACTGAACCGCGCCGACCGGATATACAAGTCCATCAATCTTTTCATGCTCGACTGTTGGAGTCGGGATTCTGACTGTCCAGAATTTGTTTCGTACCGCAACCAGACTTCCACCAATACCGATAAGCAGGAAAATCCCGACGTACACAATTCTCTTCCTGGCACTGAAAGCAATCAAAAATCTTCCAATATTTGTGTCCTGAATATGGGCAGGTACAAAGCAGATCCAAGCCAGCGCATAGATAGACAGGTACCTGAAATGCCAGAGGGCGAGCCAAGCAGTAACGCAAAGAAATGCCAGCAAAGAGTAATTCTGACATCTGGTATGTACGAGGCTATATATTACAAAGACAATGGAAATAAGAAATAACGGGAGAGACCATGGCTCACTGAGCCATAGAGGAGACCATTCACCGATAAAGCCTGACCTATCAAGGGTAATGGCTCGCCACAAATATGGTATGTAATCGGCGCCCCAGGGATTGGCTACGGTCAGAACACACATGACTGAAAGCACAGTAAGAAGGTGCCATGTTCGCTTCAGCGCTTTTGAGAACGATCTTTCCTGAAGCATCGCTTTGACAAACCGCTCAAGGCTGTAAAAGACAAGCATGCCAGCTCCGAGCAAGAAACCGGCATGGGCGTTAAGCCAAATTACATAGAGGAGCAACCACAGTAGGGGCCATAGCCGCTTCCTCGCTCTATCACCCTCCAATAGGTTTAGAAGAGTTACAAGCAAGAAAAGTGAGAATACCTGGGCGCGTACCGTGGTGAAGCCAATCCAGCCAAGCTGAATTGCCATTATCGACATGGGCGCCACAATGACCGTACCCCTTCTTTACTACCA
>DCUF01000037.1:186-2715 GCA_002328485.1 Deltaproteobacteria bacterium UBA2221 | reverse complement strand
TCTTTGGTGCTGTCCAGGATAATCCGTACCTGATCCTCCTGATCTTTAAGAATATTCGATATCTCGATGTCTTCAATCATCCGGGACCGTTCGTCTTTGTCAATGCCTCTGCGGGACAGCACCTTGACGTCGGTCACAATACCTTCGATGCCGTGGGGCACCCGCAAAGAGGTGTCCTTTACATCGCCCGCCTTCTCGCCAAAGATGGCTCGAAGCAGCTTTTCTTCAGGGGTGAGTTGGGTCTCCCCTTTTGGGGTAACCTTGCCGACCAGGATGTCGCCGGGCTTAACAGTTGCTCCGACTCGAATGATGCCGGAATCGTCGAGGTCTTTCAGGGCCTCATCGCCCACGTTTGGTATATCGCGGGTGATCTCCTCCTTCCCGAGCTTGGTATCGCGGACCACACATTCGAGCTCCTCTATATGGATCGAGGTCATCACGTCTTCCCTGACGAGCCGCTCATTGATCAAAACGGAGTCTTCGTAGTTGTAACCCCTCCACGGCATAAAGGCGACGAGGACATTCTTTCCGAGGGCGAGTTCGCCTCTGTCGGTCGAGGGACCGTCTGCGAGCACCTCCCCCTTTTTGACGTAGTCTCCTTTGTGCACAACGACCCGCTGATTGATGCAGGTATCCTGGTTTGATCGCCTGAATTTCAAGAGGTTGTAAACATCTATTTTGGTGACGGTTTCTTCGCCATTCCTTGTGTCATATTTAAGTATGATTCTATTGGCGTCGACGCTTTCAATCACCCCGTCATGCTTGGCGACGATGCTGACCCGGGAGTCCCTGCCCACAATGCGCTCCATGCCGGTGCCGATAAGGGGTGCCTCCGTTGCGACAAGCGGTACGGCCTGGCGTTGCATGTTGGAGCCCATCAGGGCTCGGTTGGCATCGTCGTGTTCGAGAAACGGGATGAGAGAGGCGGAAACACTGACCAGCTGTTTTGGGGACACATCCATGAGATCGATGCTCTTTGGTTCTATCCAGAAAAAGCCTCCGCCCTTTCTGGCCGAAACCAGTTCCGCGACAAAGCGACCATCCCCATCGACGGGTGCATTTGCCTGGGCGATATAATACTGCTCCTCGTCAAGGGCGCTGAGGTACCGAATCTCGTTCGTGACCCTTCCATCGGTTACAACGCGGTAAGGGGTCTCGATAAATCCATACTCGTTGACCCGAGCATAGGTGGAAAGGGAGGCGATGAGGCCGATATTCGGTCCTTCAGGGGTCTCGATCGGACAAATTCTGCCATAGTGGGTGGGGTGGACGTCCCTGACCTCAAAGCCGGCACGCTCTCTCGTTAGACCGCCGGGTCCAAGGGCAGACAAACGGCGCTTGTGCGTGATCTCGGAAAGCGGGTTGGTCTGGTCCATGAACTGNNGCCAGGGGGTTGGTCTGGTCCATGAACTGGGAAAGCTGACTCGATGAAAAAAAGTCCTTCACTGCTGTTGCCACGGGCTTCGGGTTGACCAGATCGTGGGGCATCAAGGTCTCCATCTCGGGGAAGGTGAGCCGCTCCTTGATTGCCCTTTCCATGCGTACCAATCCCATCCTGAATTGATTTTCCAGAAGCTCACCTACGGTCCGAACTCTTCTATTGCCCAGATGGTCGATGTCGTCACCGGTACCACGGGCATCCTTAAGTTTGAGCAGATGGCCCACTACCTCGATAATGTCTTCCTTCCGTAAGGTGGTCTCTTCAATCGGAACATCAAGACCGAGACGATGATTGAGTTTTAGTCTGCCGACCCTCGAAAGGTCGTATCGTTCCGGCGAAAAAAACATGTTATGGACCAGCGCCTCGGCAAATTCGTAGGTCGGGGGATCGCCGGGCCTCAATTTTCGGTAGATCTCGAGGAGTGCATCCTCCTTGCTTTCGGCTTTGTCAATGAGAAGCGTGTCTCTGAGAGAGGAACTAACCGTAAGGTTATCTATAAAGAGGATCTCAAAGCGTTCAATGCCCCGGCTGACAAGCTTGTTCAGATCGTCTTCGGTGATCTCTTTGTTGATAGAAATGACAACTTCCCTGGTCTGGGGATCGATAATATCCTCTGCGGCGACCCTACCAATAACATCGTGCTCCTCGACGGGTATCTCGCTGATATGGGCCAGCTCCATTTTCTTCAATGTGGCACGGGTAATCTTCTTATGTTTCTTGATGAGGATTTCGTCGGTCTCTTTGTTGATAATGTCTGAAGGCGCTTTCTGCCCAAGGAGAAGGGCATGGGGCGTCTGCTTGAATACCTTGCCATCCTTGATTACGACGGTTTCACGATCGTAGAAATAGTCCAGGACCTCTTTTTCGCTGTAGCCGAGAGCGCGAAGCAACAAGGTAACGGGTATCTTCTTTCGCTTGTCTATCCTGACGTAGAGGATCTCTTTGTGATCAAACTCGAAGTCGAGCCACGATCCTCTGTACGGGATTATCCGCGCAGTATAGGAGAAATTGCCGCTAAAGGGTGACTTGGACTGATCACAGTCAAAATAGACACCAGGTGAACGGTGGAGCTGGCTCACGATGACCCG
>DCUF01000037.1:0-149 GCA_002328485.1 Deltaproteobacteria bacterium UBA2221 | reverse complement strand
GTGACCTTCATGGGTGAGGCGAAGGTAAGTCCTCTGACGATGCACTCTTCCTCAGAGTATTTCGGATCGCCCATCTCGTATTTGACAAACTCCAGCGACGTGGTGTCGTGAGAATCCTTGATCGGAAAGACGCTGCGAAAAACGGCCTC
>DCUF01000010.1 GCA_002328485.1 Deltaproteobacteria bacterium UBA2221 | reverse complement strand
AGAGTCCAAATGCGTTTGCCCTGCCGTTTTCTCCAGGGGAAACGCATTTGATTCCTCTGCCACTGAACTGAACACAGAGCATTACCGTTTCAAAGCAGGAAAGACCCACAGTGGGAGGGGGTATCAGCTGCCACACGTCTTTACGGATGAAGACGCTTCTGTTCTATGGTAGAAATATCGGGGCGGGGGGAGATAGTTGTGACCGGGACCATCGTTAATACAGGTGCCATCCTTGTGGGTAGCCTTATAGGGCTGGCCGCAGGCCACCGTATACCTGAACGTGTCAAAACCATTATGATGCAGGTTCTGGGGCTTTCGACTCTGGTCATTGGCCTGCAGATGGCGCTTTCTGGTCACCATATCATCGCTACGGTCGGCAGCCTTCTCTTGGGCGCTGTCACAGGCGAGTTGCTCAGGATCGAAAATGGTCTGGAGCAGATCGGCCATTGGTTGAAGAAACGAACACGGTCCGATTCCTCCACCTTCGTGACTGGTTTTATCACGACCTCCCTTCTTTACTGCACGGGTGCAATGGTCGTTGTCGGTGCCATTCAGGACGGAGCAACCGGAAATGCCAGTACTCTTTATATAAAGGCGATGCTCGACGGCGTGGCATCAATCGCTTTTGCCTCCACCCTCGGGGTGGGAGTTCTTTTTTCTGCCGCCAGTGTCTTCTTGGTACAGGGGTCGATCACGCTGTTCGCATCCAATCTCGTCTTTCTCCAACAACAGGCTATCCTGGATGCCCTCACCAGTACGGGCGGTCTCCTCATTATTGGAATAGCCATCAACCTGCTGACCATAGCCTACATCCGGATCGGCAACCTCTTACCCGCCCTTTGCTATGCTGTGTTGATTGCGATGATACGTCTACACCATTGATGCCTGTCACAGTCCTATGTCCTCGTTCCAGAGTTCTGGCTTTTCTGCAACGAATGCGTTCATCAGATCGATGCAGCTTTGGTCCTGAAGCACCTCCACATGCACCCCTCTGGCCTTAAGCAACTCCTCTTCACCCATAAACGTCCGGTTCTCGCCTATCACAACTTTTGGGATCCCGTAGAGCAGAATCGCTCCGCTGCACATCGCGCACGGGGAAAGGGTTGTGTACAAGACACACTCTCGGTAGACGCCGGCCGATAATCGTCCGGCATTTTCCAGCGCATCCATTTCGGCGTGCAGGATGACGCTTCCCTTCTGCACCCGACGGTTATGGCCGCGACCTAATATCGTGCCCTTTCGCACCAGCACTGCCCCTATGGGAATTCCTCCTTCCGCCAGCCCCCGCTGGGCCTCCTCCATTGCCACCCGCATAAAAATATCCATACTCCCCCCCGCTCCGCAGCTCAGATTTCTTTTTGTTTCTTTTTCTTGGATATCTAAGGCATGGGCAAGTTGTACATCGCTTACGTCCGCTAATCAAGCAAATTTGTTGTGGTTTTTTTTAAGTGCCCGTTCGGGAGGGAATGAATTGATAGCAAGCGCCTAAGCCGATAGCATTCAGTCGTTCCACCGAATCTAAATAGACCGTTGGACAGTTGTTGTACTCGTACATTTCCGCTACGCTTCATAGAAAATTACTACGGGGTATTGCCAAAGAAGTCACAAAAAAACATGTAAGGAGGGCTGTTCCAGGCGCTTGGCGCGATACGAAGGGGGGAGGGTTACTGTTTCCCACGCCGGAGGTGTTGGTGCTGTACGGGATGAACAGACGGGAGACTTTCTAATACTGGTTCCGGAGAAGTATTGCGGAACGAACCCTCCAGGTTACGTTGCAATTTTAGGGCGCACGACGTACGGCAGCCAGATTAGAGGCTGTTGCCCAGAATTCTAAAGGAATAGCGGATGGTAAGGCTCCCGCCCTCTATGCACCGCCGGGGCCAGGAGCCCAAGAAATCACGTCGTGAGGCGGCAGGAAAATATATTTGACCGTCCCTGAATTCCTCCCCGACGTCAACGCCAAATTCCAGCATCACCAGTTGAAGTCGAGCATGAGGAGAGGCATTACTACCGTCTCGATACCTGTGTGGCACGTTGCCCCCCGCCTAGTACCAAACTCCAATACACAACGTCAGAGCAATGTGCCATCTTTCTTGGATAGGCATTGTTCATAGACAATGGTATCCTAGAATTGTTGCGTCTTTATGTTCGTTACTGCAACACTGTTTGGTTTTTCGTCAACAAACGGGATCAGTTGATTGATCCTTCCTGTGGAGCCGGTGTGTGCTTCTGGAGGGATTAGAAAACACGGGGGAAGAACAGTGAAACCAGTAACAATTTGTTTAATTGCTTTGGGCTGCATCTTTGGGGGCACACTGTTCGGCATAAAGCTCCGCTTTGTTCTCCCCGATCATCACCTCAGCGAGGAATCACGAGATACGGTAAGGCTGGGCACGGGCATGGTCGCCACGTTGGCCGCACTGGTCCTCGGCCTGCTGATCGCCTCGGCCAAGGACCACTTTCAAACACTGAGCGGCGAGATCGGGCAGGTTGCTGCTAAGGTCATGCAGATAGACACGGTCTTGGCAGACTACGGACCGGAGACCAGGGAAGTCCGTGATATGCTGCGGAGCGGCATAGCCTCCGCGATAAAGCACTATTGGTCCCCCAAGACGGATTTGGTTGCAGCACAGGCCCAAAAGGCGGGTGCTGTGCTCAGAGAACTCCGCAATAAGCTCCTCGAGCTGTCCCCGCACAACGACGCTCAACGCTGGCTTCGGTCGCGGGCTCTCCAATTGAGTGCCGACATTGCCGATACACGATGGCTCCTGGCACAGCAGATTGGGGAGACTGTGCTCCCCATGCCGTTCCTCGTGCTTCTGATCTCCTGGTTGACCCTCATTTTTATGAGCTTTGGTCTCTTTTCCCCCAAGAACTGGACGGTCATCATTGTGCTGTTTGTCTGCGCCTTGTCAGCCGCGGCCTCCATCTTTTTCATCCTGGAACTGGGCCAACCCTATCAAGGACTTATCAGAATTTCCAGCGCTCCGCTACAGAAGGCTCTCGTCATTATGGGACAGTAGGACAGCGAAGTATCTAACCATCCCGGGCCGACTGAAGCGACGTATTTCTGTTGCAATTAATTGGCCCCTGTACGATTCTAGAATTATCTGAAAATACCAGACGATCTTTGTCAGGATGGTAAGTACGTGATGGCGGCGAGGCCCGTGACGAACTCTTGATTGGCAGCAAACCTGGCCTGTGCCTCGATTGTTCTCGCATTAGAGGATCCGTCTATTATGAACCCTGAAGACATCTCACGCTACAAGGCATCCGAGACTCTTACGAATCAGCAGCTGCTGACCATCCGTGCCGTCCGGCCCAACGACAAAGGCCTCATTCTCGAGACGCTCGTCGACGTAAGTCCCTCTTCCATCTACCGCAGGCTTTTTCATTATAAGAATGAGATTACACCCGAAGACTGGAAGATGATGACGGAAGTAGACTTCATGGATGTAGTCCAGCTGGTCGCGACAATCGAGAAGGAAGGCCGCGAACATATCGTGGGCGGGGGAAGATACATGAGGACTGGGGTATCGCAGGAAGGGCAAAAGGCAGAGGTAGCGATGCTCGTCGATGACCGGCATCAGGGCTGGGGTATCGGATCGCGCATTTTCAAACACCTCGTGGCGATTGCCCGAGCTTCCGGAATCACTCAGTTTGAAGCGGAGATCCTTCCCTCGAATAGAGCGATGATGAAAGTCTTTGAGCGAAGCGACCTTCCCGTTGCAAAGACCGTTGAGGAGGACTACCTCTACGTGTCGATCAACCTGGGTTAAGAAAACGTAGCTCCCTGGCGGGGTGCATACGGTTTCAACCCTGCGGTATTATCCGGCTTTGCTCTCCTTGATATTCATAATTCACCCGAAGAGACTTAAGAACCAGTAGTGTCAAGTCATCAAATTGGGCTTGCCCCTGGGCAAACTCAATCACCGCCTCTTTTATCTTATCGATAAGCTCCTGTGCAGACAGATTGCTGTTTTGGGCTACCAATTCGATCAGCCTCTCCTGTCCGAACTCCTCCTCTTTGCCATTTATGGCTTCCGTTACCCCATCCGTATAGAAGACGACAACATCATTATCTGCAAGGTCCAGTTCCACCTCTTGAAGATCGATCTCATCCATAACACCCAGGGCAATTCCCTGGGCACAGAGCAACACGACATCACCGCCGCACCCTTTGGCTAAGAGAGGTGGATTGTGGCCGGCATTAACGTAGCGAAGCTGTTTCTTTTTCGCGTCGAGCATAGCATAGAAAAGCGTCACAAACATACCCGATTTGGCGTCCTTCGCAATAAGGCTGTTGGCCATGGAAATAGCTTCTGAGGCTGTGGCTTTGCCTACAGCATTAGCCCGAACATAGGTCCGTGATAATGCCATGAATAGGGCAGCGGGGAATCCTTTGCCGGACACATCTGCGACCACAAGGCCCCACTTGTTTTGAGAGAGGGGTATAAAATCATAAAAATCGCCCCCCACCTCCAATGCAGGAAGGCTGAAGGCAGCCATATCAAATCCTTCTAAACGGGGCGGAGATTCAGGCAAAAGCGTCTGCTGTATATTCCTCGCCGTCTCTAATTCGAACGTTTTCCTTTCCAGTTCACGGCGATACTTTTCCTTATCGGCAGATGTATTTCGCTCGCCTATCTCATTGCAAATAATAAAAGCAAAAATACCGGCCCCTATAACATTGGCTACTACCATTGGTACCGTGACCTCTTGGACAACGGCCAGAACATCATCGAAGGGTTTGGATATTAGGAGGACCAAACCTATGTGCATCAATTCCGTACCAAGAGCCAGGAGCATCACCTGCCAGATACGGGGGAAATTACCTTTCCTTAGACTGTAAACCAGGCCGCCTATCAGACCCGCCAGAACCGTCGCGATAGCACACGGAACGGCCAGAAAACCGCCGAGGAGATAGCGGTGAACGCCGCCGATGAGGCCTGCCCCGAGGCCAATGATTGGACCGCCAACCAGACCGGCTACGATAGGACCGAGGTCCCTAATATTGGCTATCGCCCCGGCAGGCCCGAGGTGCCTAATATGAGCGATCGCCCCGGTTTCAAGCGTGATGCCTCCGTAGGTACCAAAGATAGAGAGCGCACCGAACAAGAGAATGGTAACGATCCTGGTCTTGTAATCAGATATTTTGTCGAGAAGGTTAGTAAAAAATCTCGTTCTACTGAGCAGGTAGGCAAAAACCATAACAACACAGCCAGTCCTAATCAGATCGATCAAAATTGACGGACTTGATGGGATTGAAATGTGCATGTATTTTGCCTGGCTTACGTAAGCAGCCCGCTTATGATAGTTGGATCGGCTTGCTCCTTGTCTCAGCTATCACTCGTCCCCATTTTGTCCAGACCACCTACTCGCCCCTCCGGTCATCAGCCCCAACACGCTTCCTCATAGTCAGTTGATTCCCTGTCTTGAGGTCATACTTGTAGCTGATTTCGTCCATGAACTTTCGCATAAAGTAAATACCCAATCCACCCACTTTTCGGTCATCGAGGTTGGTATCCAACTCAGGCGATGGCACAGAGCACGGGTTGAATGGCGTGCCCTCGTCCTCTATGGAAATCACAAAATCATCGTGGTCAAGCCAGCAGGCCAGCCGAATAAACCCCTTCCCTTCCGGGTAGGCATACTGCACGATGTTTGTGCAGGCTTCGTCGACCGCCATCAAAACCTTGGGGACGACAGCCGCATCGATCTTAGCCTGTTTCATGACCTCGAAAACAAAAGTGTTTATCACTGATAGGTTCTCGAGACTTGACTCGATTCCAAGCTTGAATTTGTGGCCTTCTATTGTCATCCCGAAGCGAGCCTATGTGGATATGAAGTCTCTGATTGGCGAATTCCAAAGTCATTTACGGCCAAACGCCTGCACCGCGACATCTTCAAAATCGTATATCGAGAAAAGCTGGCTGAAGCCGGCGATATCAAACACCTCTTTGATATGAGGCTTCATACAAGCCAGCTTGATGTCACCCTCCCGTTTTCTCACCTTCTTCAGAGAAGCCAGAAGCACCCTTAAACCGGAGCTGCTTATGTAATCAAGCCTCTCCAGGCTTACCACAAGGCATACCTCGCCAGCGTCAAACAGGGCATTCAGTTTCTGTTCGACATCACCAGAGATGTAAGCGTCAAGTCGGCCACCCAAGGCAACAACACTTACACTGCCGATCTTCTTTTCGATTATCTCCATGTTGTCCTCCTAGCCTGCTATTACGCTCCGTAAGCTTACTGAAGCCATTGCTAGGGCAGTGACTCTCGGCACGCTGCCTATGATTGCAGAAAGGTCCAACTGACGCCTGTATGAATGAGTAATTCATTCATCCAATCACAGATAGTATGTGCACGACCATTGGCTTAGTCAATGCGATAGGCTCTTTTACGCTTGAGTCCGCCCAAAGGGATTCACTCGAGCGCAAGCCAGAAATCCGATCGGCCAGGGTCTTATCGGACTGGGGTGAGTATGGTTGGAATGTACCATTGAAACAACCGACTCTTCTGCGTCTTTGAACTTCCCCCATTTCCATGGA
>DCUF01000035.1 GCA_002328485.1 Deltaproteobacteria bacterium UBA2221 | reverse complement strand
GGAATTATTTTTGAGAAAGGGTTTAACTGCCGAACCGGCAACGGGGAAAGAAACTATCCAGAAGAGGACGGATCGGGGAGATCCCTCACCTTCGCCATGAACCACCCCGATCGCACCACCGAGCCTCTTCACCCATCTGTGAGGGTGGGCGGACGTTTCAGACTCTGGAGATAATCCTTAAATGATTCGATGCTCTGCTCCAGCTCGGCCTCTGCCTGTGTCCCGATGATAGCCCCGTCCGCGAGCTGATAGACCGCTTCAAGATGGCGCCGATCCCGGATCCCAAAGCCTATGTAGACGTCCACCCCCTTTCCCCGGACCATGGCAATCTTTCTTTTGGTCTCCCCATCCAGCTCAAAACCGCCGCCCGTGGTGCCGCGCTTGGAGACGAAATAGATAAAACCCCCTGCGCCCTTCAAGGCCGAGGCAATGTCCTTATCCCGGCTTTCGGGGGTGAGAAATCTGATCAGGCTGACGCCGGTCCCCTTCAAGCCCTGTTCGAATCTCGTGATCTCCCTCAAGGGGAGGTCGGCAAGAATCAGGCCATCGATCCTTCCGGCCCTGGTCAGAAAATCCGCCACCCCCAAGCGGTAAACGAGGTTGGCGTAGGTCATGATGAAGATCCGTCCACGAAAAAGGCGGCGTACCTCTCCCAGGCTTTCGAAGAAGTCAGCCACCTTATGCCGCTTCAACACCTCGAAGGATGCCCTCTCAAGGAGATCGCCATCGGCAACAGGGTCGGAAAAGGCAAATCCCACCTCGAGAAAATCGACGCCGAAGTCCTGGCAGGCCCGAACGGCCTCAAGAAAAACCTCTTTCGAGGGATAATTGGCCAGCAGATAGATGCCCAGCTTACCCATGGTGCGTTCCTCCTGATCTCACGATCTCCATGTCCTTGTCGCCTCGTCCTGACAGATTGATGATGACCGCCTTGTCTCTAAACCGTTCTTTTTGGCTGATCAGATAGCCGATGGCGTGGGAGCTTTCCAGGGCGGGCAGGATGCCCTCCTGGCGGGCCAAAAGGTGAAAAGCCGCGAGTGCCTCTTCATCAAAACAGATAGCGTACCGGGCCCTGTCTTTGTCTTTGAGGTAACTATGCTCCGGTCCCACGCCCGGATAATCGAGACCTGGTGCGATGGAATGGGCGTCGGCCACCTGGCCGTCCTCGTCCTGGAGGAGGTAGCTGATGGCTCCGTGAAGGATGCCGGGGCTGCCGCAGTTGAGGGTCGCCGAGTGATGGCCCAGATCCAACGATGTCCCCCCCGCCTCGACACCGATCAGGCTGACCGAGGTGTCCCGGACAAAGCCCTTGAAGATGCCCATGGCATTGGAGCCTCCCCCTACACAGGCTATGACCGAGTCGGGAAGCCGGTTCTCGACCTTCAGGAACTGGGCACGGGCCTCCTTGCCGGTGACGGACTGAAAGTCCGCCACGATCGCAGGAAAGGGATGGGGGCCCACCACACTCCCGATCAGATAGTGGGTGGTCTTGACGTTCTTTACCCAGTCCCGCAGGGCCTCGTTGATGGCGCTCTTGAGGGTTCCGCTCCCTTTTTCCACAGGCACGACCCGTGCGCCCAGCATGTGCATACGCTCCACGTTGATGGCCTGGCGCTCCACATCTGTCTTCCCCATATAGACTTCGCATTCCATGTTGAGGAGGGCACAGACTGTTGCCGTTGCCACCCCGTGCTGCCCGGCCCCTGTCTCGGCGATGATCCTCTTTTTGCCCATGAACCGGGCCAGCATGATCTGGCCAAGGGTGTTATTTATCTTGTGGGCCCCGGTATGCAAGAGGTCTTCCCGCTTCAGGTATACCCTGCAGGAGAGCTGATCGCTCAGGTTGCGGGCCAGGTAGAGGGGTGTGGGCCGCCCTGCAAAATCGCGGAGCAGACCGGCGAGCTCTTCCTGGAACCTGCGGTCCCTCTTGAATGCTGCATATGCAGCCTCAAGCTCGTCAAGGGCGGGGATGAGTGTCTCCGGGACGAATTGCCCCCCATAGCTTCCAAAATATCGTTTCATTGGTGAAAACTCCTTACGGTTTTCATAAATTCCTCCATCTTTCGGTGGTCCTTTTTGCCTTTGTGTGCCTCAATGGAGCTGACCAGATCAATCCCGAAGGGTCTCAAACAGAGTATTGCGCCCACGTTGGCCATGCTCACCCCCCCGGCCACGAATGCGCGGTCGAGGGCCTCGAACCCTTGAAGCAACTGTACGTCGAAAGACTTCCCTGAGCCGCCGTAACCGTGCGACAGGCTGTCGAAGAGGATGAGGCCCTCATTATCGAAGGGGATGTCCGGCAGCCTGTCCCCGACCCTGATTGCCCGGATCCTTCTTGGTATGGTTGTCTTCCGGTAGACCTGGGCATAGTCCAGGCCACAATGCTCCATGATAGCTAAGATCTCTGCGTCATTCTCCTCTATGAAGACACCCACCGTGCCGATCCTGCCCCTCAGCTTCTCCACGATCTCCCCGACCTTGGAAGGCGAGACGTATCGGGGGCTCTTTTCATAGAACACGAAACCCACGAAGTCAACGGACAGGTCGACTGCCTTTTCGCAGTCATCCTGATTGGTCATGCCACAGAACTTCACCTTAACCATGGAGCAACTCCTGAAAGGTCGCCTCCAGATCCTCGGATCGCATGAGGGTTTCCCCTATCAGGAACCCGTTTGCCCCGCATGCCGCCATCCCCTCCATATCCTTTCTGGTCTTGATGCCGCTTTCGGCGACCCTGATGGGGGCCGTCACAGCTCTCAGGATGTCCGCGGCACCTTCCAGGTCTATCCTCAGGGTGTCCAGATCCCTGGCGTTGACACCGACCACGGGACAATCGAGGTCGTCGATCAGGGCAAGTTCCTCTTTTCGGTGCACCTCCATGAGGCACGCAAGGCCGAGGTCCCGGGCATGGGAATGGAGCGCGGCGAGTTGTTCTTCGTCCAATATCCTGATAATAAGGAGCACCATGTCTGCGCCCATGGCATAGGCCAGATCGATCTGAACCGGATCTATGATGAAGTCCTTGTAGAGGACGGGCAGGGGGGTCCGGGCAGCGACCTCTTCGAGGAACTCAGGGCTCCCACCGAAGTAGGTCCGGTCGGTGAGCACGCTAATGGCCTTGGCGTACTTGGAGTAGGTGTTGAGCCTTTCCGGCCTTATGGGGGCAATGAAGCCTGCAGAGGGCGACTTGCGTTTTAACTCGGCGATGATATTGATCGGCCCTTCAAAGGCAAGAGGGACAATGGGCCGGGTCCTGGGCGGCAGGCCTTTGCCCCTGAGACCCTCCACCTCCTGCCTTTTTGTGGCGAGTATCCGGTCGATCACGATGCCAGCTCCATCAGTTTATCGAAGGCCCTGCCGCTATCTATCGACTCCCTGGCAAGGAGAAAGGCGGGTCTGATCTCGTCCTCGACCCCTGCGGTCATGAGGGCGAAGGCGGCGTTGATGGCGATGGCATTCGCCAGATCGGGGTGCCGGCCCTGAAGGGCCTCCTTCATGATCCGTGCATTGTCTTCCGGTTCGTAACCCTTGATCGCCTCCCTGCCCGCGTAGATGCCGAAGTCTTTTGGGTCGAACTCAAAGGCCTTCACCGAGCCGTTCACTTTATGCATACAGCAGGTGGTGTCGGAGATGCTCACCTCATCGAGCCCATCCCTGCTTGAAACCACCATGGCATTGGGGATGCCCAGGGCCTGAACCGCCTTTGTGTATTTCGCAAGGATATCTGTGCTGAACACGCCGATAAGCTGTGCGCTCGGGCATGCTGGATTGAGCAGGGGGCCCAGGAGATTGAAGATGGTCCGTCTTGCCAACCGTTTTCTAACCGGCGCCACCATCTTCATGGCCGGATGATACTTCTGGGCAAAGAGAAAGACAAAGTTCTTTTCAGCCAGGTACCGAGATGCGGCGTCTGCGCCCAGATCTATGGGGATGCTCAGCGCCTCCAGAAAATCGGCCGAACCGGATCGAGAACTCACCGCCCTGTTGCCGTGCTTGGCCACCGGAATGAACAGGCTGCAGATGATCGATGCAGCAGTCGAGATATTGAAGCTGTGGCTCTCGTCTCCTCCCGTGCCGACAACGTCCAGGAGAGAGGCGAATTGATGGGTCAACGATACTGCATGCTCGAGGAGGGCGTTGGCGGCCGCAGCGATCTCCTCTTCAGTCTCGCCTTTATCGGCCAGTAGAACCAGAGCTTCCTCGATCTCCCTCTCTTCTACCGTGCCGTCCAGGATGGTATTGAAGAGCACGGTCGCCTCGTCAAAGGACAGATCGGAACCTGATCTCAGTTTGTCAAGCATTTCCATAACATACCTCCAAAAAGTTTCTGATGAACGTCATTCCTTGCGGTGTTGCATAGGATTCAGGATGAAACTGCAACCCGAAGATTCGACGCTCCCTGTTCTCTATGGCCATGATCTCCCCGTCACTCTTGGAGATCGAGCAGACCGTAAAGCCACCGTCACTGACGTCAACCACCAACGAATGGTACCTGACGGCCGTGAACTCCTGGCCAATCCCCTTGAAAAGGATGCCGCCCCTGTTGTCCATGCGGTCCACCTTGCCGTGCATGATGGTCTTGCCTTTCCGGACTTGGTTGCCGGACTGGTACGCGATGGCCTGCATCCCGAGGCATATGCCCAGAATGGGCACCCGCCCGGAAAAGTGGCCCAGGGCCTCCAAGCTCAAACCCGATTTAGATGGATGGGAGGGGCCCGGCGAGAGCACGATCCCCTTCACATCAAGGGGCCGGATGGCCTCCAGATCATCCGTGTTCCTGAAAACGCGGACGTCGCACTGCCGGGCCAGATAATCATAGACATTGAAGGTAAATGAATCGTAGTTGTCGATAAGAGCAATCATGCCAGTCCTCCTGATTTCAGTAAGGCCAGAAGTTTATTCATAACCTCGTCGTACTCTTTTTCGGGAACGCTGTCATAGACGACCCCGGCGCCCGCCTGGAGCCGGGATTTCTTGCCGTCAAAAACAGCCGTTCTGATGGTGATGGCCATATCCACGCTCCCGTTGAAGCCTATGTAACCGATACACCCCGCATAGGGCCCACGGGGATGATCCTCCATTTCATCAATAATCTCGATGGCCCTGACCTTGGGCGCACCGCTGACCGTTCCCGCGGGGAAGGTCTGCTTAAGGGCCTCGAAAATGGACACCTGTTCCGATAAGTCCCCCTCGACCTCGGAGACGAGGTGCACCACATGGGAGTAGACTTCGGGTTCCATAAAGCTTTTTACCTGGACGCTACCGACGGTGCAGATCCTTGACAGATCGTTTCGCGCAAGATCGACCAGCATCAGGTGCTCGGCCCTCTCCTTTTCATCGGCGGTCAAAGAGGCAATGGTTTCATTGAGATCGACGGCGGGGTCGCGTCGCCTGGTCCCGGCAATGGGCTTCAGGATGGCCTTGCGATCCCGAATCCTTACGTGTATCTCAGGGCTCGATCCTACGATGTAGCTGTCGCCATCCTTCAAAAAATACATGTAGGGAGAAGGGTTGATCCTTCTCAGGTTTCGGTAGAAATCGAAGGGATCGATCCCTTCCGCTTCAAGGAAATCGGACAGAACCACCTGGATGGCCTCACCCTCACCGATCATCTCCCGCACCCTGGCCACTTTGTCGATGAAAAGGCCTCGGGGAATGCCTCTTACCACCTTTGGCTCGGAGGGCCCGGGTTTATTCCGCGGAAGATTCCGTAGCTGTTCCTCGGTGTTGTCCAGTTCCCGTGCGATCTCGCGGTAGGCGTCGTCAGGGTCCGACTCATCCCTGGCCCTCGACATGGCCAGATAGATGGAGTTCATATAGTTGTCATAGACGAGGAACTTCTCGACCAGATAGAAGGTTCCCATCACCTGCCCGCCGGATCTGGTCAAGGGTTTCTTCAGAACGTCGCACATGCTGACGAACTCGAAGTCGAGACACCCGACGTAGCCGCCACAAAAATCGCCAAAACGGTGGTCGGAAGGCATCGTCTGCCCGCGGAACATATCCACCATTGCCGATAAAGGACCGATGGGAACGCCGTTTCTGAATACGCCATCTTCACGAAGGAGTAGCTTGTCGGCCACTTCAAAGGCAAGGAATGAAAAACGACTGTAGGTTTTGTTCTGTTTGGCACTCTCGAGGAGTAGTGCTTTGTCGGACGAAAGGAGTCGTGAAAGCATCGAAACGGGCGTATCCATATCGCCGCTTATCTCTTTGTAGACGGTGATCCTCTCGAAATCCATCCAGAGGGCCCTGAACTCTTTTAACGATGGGTACATGCATCCTCCACAAACAAAAAACCGCCTTAAGAACACCGGGTTCTTAAGGCGGCCAATAAAAAGGCCGTTTAAGCCCGGGATATGCTATCCCGGAACGTAAACGGCCTCGCTCTCAGCGGGATAGCGCTTAGCTACCCCACCACCACGTGCAAAGTGAATAATCGAAATCGACGGAACGTATCTGCATAGTCGTTATTCTATACGTTTGTGTCTTTCCCGTCAAGCCCCTTTTGTGAGCAACCTTTATAGAGAAGCGAGGCTGAACCCTTCCGCCCCCTGACGGTAATGGGAAGGGCTTGAGAGGGAGGGGGGCGATAAGCCTTTTGGGATACGGCAAGCTGTGGAGGGCGAGGGAGGCGAACCGGAAGGCCTTTTGTGGTTTGGGCACGATGTTTGTTATACTACCCCTCTATTGATCAATTTCCCCATCAACGCTTGTTCCAATCACTTCAGCCTGTCCTTCGACACCGAAGGATGGAATACAATCGCAATCCTCGAGGCGATGGCGTGATGCCGGAACGTCCTATAGTCGGGGTGATTATGGCAACCCTTCTGGAGGCCGAGCCTTTTATCGAGGCCCTCGGCATGGAAAAGGTCCAGGTAGGCCCATTGGTTGCGTACCGGCAAGAAGGGGTTGTCTTGGTCGTCTCCGGCATCGGCAAGGTCAATGCCGCTGTAGCCACGGCTGCCTGCTGCACCCTCTTTCGCCCTCACCGTCTTCTCAACCTTGGGGCTGCAGGGGCAACAGGGCCTTCCCACCCCATGGGCGAGATATGCCACATCACGAAGGTCATCGAATATGACCGTCCCCACTTTCGTGGCCATGGGCCTCACGTTCACAAGCCGGAGGTGTTGCCGGGTTTCAGGGAGGCCACCCTTGCGACCCAGGACCGGGCCGTCCTAGAGGCCGGCCACCGAAGGGAGGTCTCTGCAGCAGCGGAGTTGGTGGATATGGAGGGATCGGCGGTTGTTCAGACGGGCCATAGGCTGGGGATCGGGTGCGTGCTTTTCAAGTTTGTGAGCGATACCCCTGAGCTGCCATCAGGCCACGGGGATATCGTGGAATGCATCAAACAGTACCGCATCCCCTTCTGCCGCTTCGTACTGGACTGGGTGATGCCCATCCTGCGAGAGGACCAAGGGGAGGGATAGAGGGATGAGCGGGAGAGGCACTCAAAAAGGAATACCTACCGCAAGGGGGTCAGACCGGTAGCGGCGAACCCCGCTGTCATCCCGGCTTGACCCCTTGTGGTGTTTGCCTATGAGAGGGTAGTGCTATAGGTCTTACTGCTCCCAGGGGGCCTGGGGGTCTTTGGTCCATTCCTCGGTAGAGCCGTCATAGGTCTTCACATCTTTGTAACCCATGAGTTCTGTAAGGAGGAAAGACCAGGCAGTACACACCTTACCCGTGTCGCAGTAGGTGATGATCTCTTTTGCCAGATCGTTGCCCACAACCCCGGAAGCGATTTTTGAGAGCTCCCCTTTGTCCTTGAAGGTGCCCTCCTGATTGTATGCCCGTGAGGTCGGGAGGTTGACCGCCTTTGCTATACGTCCTGTCTTCGTGACGAAATCAAGCTTCTTTACCCCTTTGAAGAAGTCCGGCTCCCTCACGTCTACGATCACGGCTTTTCCAAGGTTCTTGCTCACATAGTCCTTTGATGCAAAGAGATTCTCATTCACCTTCCCATGGAAGGGCCTGGCTTTGGGCTTCACCACATCGGTGGACACTGCTTTTTTGTCTGCGATCCATTTGTTGAAACCACCGTCCAGGATCGCCACGTTCGGAATTCCAGCGTACTTGAGCGTCCACGCAACCCTCGTAACGTCCGATCGGTCCGGTATCCCGTCGACTTTCCCAACCACCACGACGATCGAATCGGTGCCGATGCCCGCCGAGCCGATCACGTCGAAGAGATCATCGTTGGCAGGAAGCTCGTTGCGAAACCCCTCCTTCATGATCGCCCAAGATCCATAGAAGACGTTGACCGCATTGGGTACGTGACCTGCTTTGTAATCCTCAACCTTCCTCACGTCCACGATCACGAGCTTAGAATGAGTGAGGTTTTCTTCAAGCCATGTGGTGCTGACGATAGGGTCCACATCCCTTGCGAACGACAAAAACGGCACGGCCATGAGACAGAGGAATAAGACGGCTACACTGATCCTGACCTTCTTCATATTCATCGCCTCCTATTTTGCTATCGATTTTGGCGTATAGACCAGGCCCTCGTTGGCCTTCGATCCATTCTTTAAGAGCAGTTCCTTGGTGAGGAAGTCCTTTTTCTCCTCATGGCACACATCGCATGAGCGGGTTCTCTCCGTCCTCTTTTTGATATTGTGTGGCGCAGCATCCCAGTAATTCGGTAGTCTGTCATACCCCTCCATTGCTATCCCGGCTGATGCAAAGGTGTCTCTAACTGTCGGTATGATCCTCAGGGTGGTCACCGTTTTCTTGTCCCTCGGGTTCAACCCAAGCACAAAACCAGGCTTTGCCGTTGCGCCCTTTCCAAGATGACAATCGTAACAGTTCCTGTAGCTGCCTCCCGCATGGCAGGCGTAGCAGCTTAGCTTGCCTGAATGGGTCTTGTGGGCGACCTGGGCCTTTTCCGTTTTAGCCTCGCCTGGCGGATGACAATGGGTGCACCTTGGCCTTTCCTTCACTTCTTTGCGTGTGCGAAGGATGGTGGTGCCATCTCCGTGAAATCCCTCTTTCTTGTGGCAGTCCACGCAGATCATCCCTTTCTGGTAATGGATATCAGCGTTCCCTCCGTATTCGCCCGTGAACTCAGGGTATACCCTGCCGCCGTGGCATAATGCGCAGGTCTTCCCCTCATCTTTCCTTACAAACCGGTGTCCCCTTATGAGCCCTGTATTGATCCCCCCGATGACCGGGGCCTTCACATGACAGTCACCGCAAGAAGCATGGCAGGTCCTGCATGATTTCTCGAAGACCTTCTCGTTAAAGGTTTTCAGCTCCTTATGGGAAAACCTACCGGAAACCCCATGCCTTTGACCCTCAGTGGTAAAGTGAAGAGAGGTCTTGAAGGGCTTTGCGATATCCTCGTGACACTTACCGCACGTGTCAGCCTGGTTTGACGGGCGCGTAACAAGCCCTCTGTGAGCAGTCTCCTTGGTGACCCCCTTTTCGTTTCCCCCGTGGCATGACCCACAGCCTTCATCGAAATGGATGTCCTTTCCAAGGATGGATTTGTCGACCATGAACCCTTTATACATCTGATCCGCCGGCACGGACGGAGGTGCCCCTGCTCACCCCTCCCCTTCGGAGGGGCCGAGCTTAGGCGGCGTGTAGAGGCTTTTGAGAATCTGTTCATCGGTGTGACACTTCACACAACCGGGGCTTTCGGATGAGAGGGCGCGCGCAAGGTACCCCGCGCAGAGAAAAAAGATGAGGACTGCGGCAAAGAGTGAGAGGCCTAATCTGGTTTTCACTGTCCTGTTCCTTTATAAGGCAGAAGCTGGTCTTTGTCAATTCACCCTTTACCGTGAACAAAAGTTCTTCGGCTCCATCTCGATCCCTCGATGACGGGGATTACCTGTCCCTTTTTGTGGGGTTTGGTTTTGCCGCCCGCGGTCGACATCGGACAGGGGTGGGGCTACCGCCCCGCTTATGTTGCGGTTGACTGTGCACGCGTTGCCTGCTAACCTAGATAGAAACAACCGGCAAAGCCCCATTCTTGGCCGATCGGCACAGAAGCAAGATGGAGCCGGCCCATCGGTCAGAACCTTTTGCAGAAAGGGGGTAAGTGAAAGTGAGAAAACCTGTTCTTCTAACCCTGCTCCTCTTCTCCATCGTGCTCTTTTGCCCTCCCGTCTCTGCCCGTGATATCAACCCCATTGTGTCCACGGAATGGTTGTCAGCCAACTTGGGGAATCCTCGGCTTGTCATGATAGATATAAGAAAACCGGAGGAATACAGAGAAGGTCATATCCCGGGCGCCGTGAGCGCTTATTATGGCATGTGGGTATCTGCGTCCCAGGAGAGGCACACGGAATACCCGCCCCAGGACGACCTTTTCGATGCTGTCGGGGATTTAGGGATCACCGCCGATTCTATCGTGGTGATCATCTGTAAAACCTATGCCTGCTTCTATCAGGTTATGGCCCCCCGTGTCCTTTGCACCCTTCAGTATGCCGGCGTGGAAAACGTCTGCATTCTCGATGGCGGCCACGACAAGTGGGTACGAGAAAAGAGGGGGCTTTCTTCTGAGTGGGTAAGGCCCAAAAGGACCATCTACCAAGGTAGATTGAACAAGGCACTCCATGTGGAAAAGGAGTACGTAGCCGGCCGCCTTGGGAAAGCAACATTCGTCGACGTCCGCGAAGCCGTCTTGTTCGGTGGCGAAAAGAAACAGGAGTTTGTAAAACGGTACGGACGCATTCCGGGTTCGGTGAATCTGCCGGCATCGGGGGCGTACACGGAGCTTGGCACGTTCAAAAAGAAAGAAGAACTGGAGGCCCTGGCCGCCAAGGTGGTCGGCACGGACAGGTCCAAAGAGATCATCACTTACTGCGATGCCGGAAAATGCTGTCCCACATGGGCCTTTATCCTGTCCCAGGTTCTCGGATACAAGAACGTAAGACTCTATGATGGTTCTTTCGAGGAATGGACTAAGGACCCCTCATTGCCGGTGGCCCGCTGAGGCTGACTTTCGGTCCCGATACCCTCGTATCGTACTGCTGCCCTTGATCAGAGGCCTGAAAGTCACCCTATTTTGAGGAACGGTCTGCCCCCTATCGGCTCTTGCGGTGCCATACCGATGGCTTTAAAACAACCATGACCAAGCGGGGCGGGTGCCGACGTACAGGCGCCGGAGGGTAATCTAACTTTCCGCGATCCTTTCTCTCAGCCTGCTGCACAATCCCCTCACCTCCTCATAATCCCGGGCATTTATGACGTGTTTGAGGAATTCGAGACCGGAGGCCATCTTATGCAATTCTGCTACAGAATAGGGGTTGAAGAGTATCTCGGCCAGAAGATGATCGTCCTCGGCCAGAAGACGGCGGGCGATCTCCATGTGACGGGTGAATGTTGTGCCCGGTACCGTCTTGGCGTCGACGCATAGGGCGAACATCATGGATGAGGCAAAGGGTATGGTGAGGGAATAGGCCATCATCCGGTCATGTTCCTCAAAGGTGTATCTGAAGATACGGAGACTCAAGCCATCAAAGAGCTGTTCGAAAAATTCGCGGCCCTCTGCACACGATTCGGTTATGATGACCGCGTTCTCCTGCTTCAGCACCTCCATGTCCGCAAAGGTCGGTCCAAACATGGGATGGACCGAGGCAAAGGGGTGGCCTGATTGTCGATAATAGGCCGCTATATCGCCCTTGATCGATGCCACATCGGCGATCATGCAGTCCCGCGTCAGGTAGGGGGCCGTCTCCGTGAAGGCCTGAATGGTATGTTGGAGGCTTACGGCATTTATCAACAGGTCGGGCCGGAAAGGCCCCAATTCCTGCACGTCGTCGAGGCAGCGGACAGACCCTATCGATGACGCCTTAGCTCTATCTCTATCGTAGATAACCACCTCGTGGCCCTGGTTTAATCGACGTGCCAGCCAGGAACCCATGTTTCCGGCACCAATGATCGCGATTTTCATAGGTCTTTACCCTCGTAACAGCCCAAGAATTTAAAGGCCGTCGTCTGTTTTTGTATGGCCTCGAGCACCCCCTTCACCCGCTCATCCTTGTCGGAGCCCTGAAAGTCGACGAAGAATGCGTAAACGCCGGGGTCGTGCCTCATGGGCCTCGACTCTATCCTGGTCATATTGATAGTTTCATCGGCGAGGACCTTCAGCACGGAGAAGAGCCCGCCGGGACGGTGTGCCGCAGTGAAGATGATGGAGCACTTGTTCCCGTTCTCTGCCTGCATATCCCTTGAGAGTAGGACGAATCTTGTCGTATTGGAATTATCATCCTCGATATTTTCCTGGAGTATCTCAAGCTGATAGAGATCGGCGCAGAGCCTGCTGGCGATGACGGCCGTGGCGGGGGGTCGTTTCTCCCGGAGCATGATGGCTGCGCCGGCGGTGTCGTAGAAGGGGCGGGCCTCAAGCCGATGCCGTGCAATAAAGGAACGGCATTGACCGAGGGCCTGGGGATGGGAGTAGACCGTTCGCAGATCACGATAATCCTGGTCTGGAAGAGCCAGAAGACAGTGGTGTATGGGGATCCTAATCTCACCCACGATCCGGAGATCGGTCTGCATAAGCAGATCGTTCACCTCAATAACCGCTCCCTCAAGGGAGTTCTCAACGGGCACGATGCCGAGGTCGAGCTGGCCCGTTGCCGTTTGCTCAAAGACATCGTGAAAGCTGGCGCACGGTAAGGCAACCAGTCCCTTTCCGTAGGCCTTGGCTGCTACCTCGCTGTAGGCCCCGTGCTCCCCCTGGAACCCCAAAAGGAGCGTCTCTTTCTCCTGTAGTCGTCTGCTCTCCTCAATGATGACACGGTAAAGCTTTTCAGAAAAATCGGGCTCGACGACGTTTGTGGAGCAGCTTCGCACCCGATCGAGGACCTCCTTTTCTCGATCTGGTTCGACGACACTGTTTTTCAAACGCTTCAATCTTAGGGCATGTTCCATGCGGCGGTTGATCAGTTTGACGATCTCGTAATCGATGACATCGATGTGACGTCGTATCTCCTTCAAATCCATTTGTGCTCACCTCTCCTTTCCAGAAAGCTTCAAAAAAGCCATTTCACCACCCGCTACGCTTGAGGCACCGAGCCACCGAGGAGTACCAGTACAGAGAGATAGACGGGCCGTGACCGGAACCGGGGAGACTCGTTCCCGGTCACCCAGCCTGCGCTTTGCGCACCTGAGCCTCACGTTTGCCGAAGGCACTGAGTCTGCCTGATGTGGCCGTCTCCCCGCATCAGGCAGAAGATACCCCTGTCGACCCTTGCTCCGTGTCTCGGTTCATTCCCGCCCGCTCCATATCCTTGGTATCTTTTGTTCCAGCAGCATCAGATCCGCCAGGACGATGGCTGTTGCGGCCTCGACGATAACGGGTATCCTCAAGGCGATGCACGTGTCGTGGCGGCCACCCACCCGCAGCTCCCGCAGCTCACCGGTTTCCAGGTCAATGGTTGTCTGAGCCATGGAAATGCTTGAGGTAGGCTTCACTGCGACCCGGCAGACGATCTCATTTCCGTTGGTGATCCCTCCGTTGATGCCACCGGCATGGTTGGTTTCGGTCTCTCCCGAGAGGGAAAGAATCCTGTCATTATAGACACTGCCCGTCATTCGGGCACAGGCGAAGCCGGCACCAAATTCGATGCCTTTGATACCGGGGATGGAGAAGATCAGGTGACTGAGAAGCGATTCAGCCGAATCGAAGAACGGCTCGCCCAGGCCTACCGGCAGCCCCGCTGCCCTGCACTCGATGATACCTCCGATAGAATCCTCTGCTGCCATGGCCTTGGCAACGGCCTCCTCGATCCCCGCCGAGCCTCCCACCTCCAGGAGCGTCGCCTGTACGGTGGTGGCGGGACCGATCAGCATCTTGGCGATCACGCCCGCGGCCACCAGCGGCGCCGTAAGCCGTGCGGAAAAGGCGCCGCCGCCCCGATAATCGTTGAAGCCGCCGAATTTTTGAAAGGCCACAAAGTCGGCATGCCCCGGTCTCGGCGTTGTCCTGATGCGGTCGTACGCGGACGAGTCCGTGTCGCGGTTCTCAAAGGTGATCAAGATGGGAGAGCCCGTGGTTTTCCCCCGGAAAATCCCCGAGCCGATTCTCGGTACGTCTTCTTCTCGGCGCGGGGTCGTGCCCGGTCGTCCACTCTTTCTGCGCTCGAGGTCAGCCCTGAAATCCTCTTCCCTGAGTTCCAGACCCGCCGGGCACCCATCGATAAGAATGCCGACCGCCGGACCGTGCGATTCCCCGAGGATGCTGACCCTGAAAAGCCTTCCAAAGGTGTTCATGGCTTCACCTGCAATGCCTCGAGATCCGAGAAAAACCGGGGATAGGATTTGGAGACACAGGATGGGCCCTCGATGGTCACCTCATGTTCCGCCGACAGTCCGGCGACTGCACAGGCCATAGCGATGCGATGATCGCCGTGGGCATCCGCCGTGCCTCCCCGTATGCCCCCGCCGTCGATCTCCACGCTGGATGCGGTGCTTCGCATGGTGCCCCCCAGGTTCCCCAGTTCCAGGCTAAGGGCTGCCAGGCGGTTACTCTCCTTATGCCTCAATCGTTCAATACCGCTGATGATCGTCCTGCCGTCGCAATGGACGGCAAGGGCAGCAAGGGGAGGGAACAGGTCCGGGCAGTCGGTCACGTCAAATCGAAAGGGTTTCAACTGCCCTCTTTTTACGGTAATCCGGTCAGGGCCGATTTCGAGGTGAGCGCCCACCTCCTGCAGAACCTCCAGTATCGCCCGGTCCGCCTGGGGAGAGTCCGTATCAAGCCCTACAACCGTTACGGGACCGGAAAAGGCGCCTGCGACGAGGAGAAATGCCGCACCCGACCAGTCTCCCTCCACCTCATAGCGAATCGGCGCGTATGATTGGCTGCCCCGTATCTCGAATTCCTCGAAGGCCTCATCGTGGCCCACCGTGATTCCGAAGTGTTCCAGGAGCCCGATGGTCATCCTCACATAGGGCAGGCTCTTCAGGCTATATGCCGATATCGTTGAATCACCCTCACAAAGGGGGAGGGATAGAAGGAGGCCTGTGAGAAACTGCGAGCTGACCGAGGCGTCGATACCTATAAAGCCACCCTTCATCGGGCCCCTGATGGAGATCGGTGCATGGCCGTCCGTTGTCTTGCAGGAAACCCCGAGGACCCGAATGGCCTCGATCATGTCCATGGGGCGCGATTGTAGTGACCCGGAGGCGGTTAGAGCGATAGGCTGTTCCCTGAGAGCAGCGATGGGGGCAAAGATACGCATGCAGAGGGCTGATTCGCCACAGTGGAGCATGAGCGCCTCGGGGGTGGCGGGTCGCCGTGGAGCCCCTCCAATAGTCACGCTCTCCTCATTGTCCTGAACGACAGCGCCGAGGGTTCGGATGACCCCCATGATAGCAAGGGCATCATCGCAGAAAGACGGGTTCGTGATGACGGTTCCGCCCTGGGCCAGATATGCAGCAGCGAGGGCCCGTCCCATCATGCTCTTGGAGGGGGGCGCTGTAACCTGCCCCTTAACCGTGGAGGGTGTTATACGTTTCATGGTAGATCCTCGTAGCAATTTCTTCGGGACTTTTCCCCTCGGTGTTGATGACCAGGTCACAGGTGGAGGCGTAAAGAAAACGGCGTTCTGCCAGGAGGGCGGAGGCCTGTTCCCGGCTCTGCCCGTGGAGAAGTGGCCTTGTTCCTGTTTCGCCAATCCGGTTCAGTGAGGCCTCGATGCCGGCCCAGAGCCATACGGTGAGACAATTGTTCCTCAGGACCCGGACGTTCGGCCTTCTGGTAACCGCCCCTCCACCACAGGATACAATGGTGTTCGACATGGATCTTAGACCATCGATCTCCTCGATCTCCATCCTTCGAAAGGCCTCTTGCCCGCTTTTCTCAAAGATCTCCGCTATGGAAGTGCCTGCCTTCTCTTCGATTCTTGTATCGATGTCGATGACGGTCATGCCCGTTTTTGCGCCGATGGCCTCTGCTACCACGGTCTTCCCCGAGCCCATGAAGCCGATGAGGGCGATATTGGTGCGGCCATCCCGTCTGGTTTTCATCAGAACCTGGCGCATCGTCTGAACCGGTGCCGCATTCCCGGTAAAACGCTCAAAGACCGGAACGGCCTGGGCGAGCAACCATTCGCGCCCGTCGATGACCTTGGCCCCCACCGATGCGGCGTCTTGAACAAGGGCGGTCGGCTTTGAGTAGTTGGCGTCGAGCACGGTCAGCCCCTTGTGGATATGCTGTCGGTCGATGACGCGATCGTGGGTAGAGACTGCACCGATCAGAAGATGGGCCCCCTTCAGGGTCCTTCCAACTTCCTCCAAGGGCACCTGATCGCAGCCGACCCTTTCGGCGGCCTGCCTGGCATTCCTGTCCGTCCTGTTTGTGATGGTAACCTTTGCGCCTGCTGACAGGAGTGCAACCGCCGCAGCCCGTGCTGCTCCTCCCGCCCCGAGCACAACCGCCGATTTTCCCTTTCCCTCGAATCCCGCCTGGGCGAGCGCCCCGAGAACGCCGTCCACATCCGTGTTGAAGCCTCTGAGTCTCCCATCCTTGTGGAGAACGGTGTTGACCGATCCGATGACCTGAGCGTCTCTGTCTACCTCGTCCAGATAGGGGATGATGTCTGCCTTGAACGGGGAGGTGATGTTCATACCATCCAGGCCGATGGCCCGCATGGTGGTTGCCACCTCTTCGCCACTCGAAGCAGCAAGACGGATGTATACCCCGTCCAAGGAGAGCTCCCTCAGGGCGGCGTTGAACATGACGGGGCTTCTGCTATGAAAGATAGGGTTGCCGGCCACGGCGTATATGCTGTTCATCGGATCGAGAGTACCTCCCACATGTGTTTCAATGTCTCTTTGTCGATCTGGCCTTGCGCTGTTTCCTTGCCCTTCGAGAGGGATGCAAAGGTGAAGGGGCTGCCCAAGAGAGGCGCGGTTATTCTTGTTACGCGCCCCTTTTCTCCCATCCCGATGGCCACCACCTGCCGCGGCGAATCGAGAAGGCCCAGCAGACGGGCGCAGTCACGGTCGGAATGGACCGTGCAGGCCACTTTTGCGATATCGGCTCCCGCCTCAAAACAGGAAGAGACGATGGCTTCAAGGTCCTGTTTTTCCGGGGTTTTCTCGTAGTCGTGGAAAGAGATGATGACCTTGCAGCCCCGGGTTCTTGCCTCCTGCACGATCTCATCTCGATAGGCGGCCTCGGACTCTGCCTCTATGTCCACATAGGTTGCCCCCGACCGGATGGCTGCCATGAGCATTGCCTTTCTCTCGTGATCCTCGAAAGGGCCGGAGGGGCGATTGGTGGCGATGAGCCTGGCGGGCCGTGAGAAGAGGTGGTCAACATCGGCCAGGGTCAAAGAGGGCATGGCGTCCAGGCGGATCTCGGCAAAGTCGAGCGACTCCAGGGCCTCCAGACAGGCGGAAAGGGATTCCTCAGCGAGACTGACACAGATCATCGATCACCTCATTCAGTTCATTCATAGCCAGCGGCTCCACGGTGGCCCGGCCGATTCCGTCCAGCAATACCACGTGGATTCGGTTGTCCTCCCTCTTCTTATCCTTCCACAGGGCCTCACGAATCAGTGCCCCGTCCGCCTGTACCCCAACGGGAAGATGAAAGGCGGCCAAAAGCCTTTGGATTCTTTGCACGTTCTCTTCGGAAAGAAGCCCTTTTCTCACGGAAAGACGCGAGGCGACCACCATCCCCACGCTCACCGCTTCCCCGTGTCTCAGACCGCAAACCTTCTCGAGGGCGTGGCCCACGGTGTGACCGAAGTTGAGTTTTCTCCTTTCCCCCTTTTCGGTCTCGTCTCGGCTCACGATGCCGCTCTTGATGATAAGGGAATCGTAAACGACCCGTTCGATTGCGTCAGGATAGAGGGCCAGAGCCTCGTCGGTGTTGGTCTCCAGAAAGGAGAAGAGCCTATCATCGGCTATGAGGGCGTGCTTGATCACCTCGGCAAAGCCGTTTTTGAGCTCCTCGGGCGGCAAGGTTTTGAGCACCCCAAAATCACAGAGGACGAACTCAGGCTGATTGAAGGTCCCTACCTGGTTTTTGTAGCCCCCCAGGTTGACCCCGTTCTTTCCTCCGATACTGGCATCCACCTGCGCGAGGAGGGTCGTGGGCACGAAGGCGAAGGAAAGGCCCCGCAGATAGGTCGATGCGGCAAAGCCGGCAACATCGCATACAATCCCGCCCCCTACACCGACGATCAGCCAGGAACGGTCTACCCGATGCTCCAGAAACCCCTCGTAGAGGGACTCAACCGTCCGGAGGGTCTTGAACTGCTCGCCCCTGCCCATCTCCATGGTTATTGCTGATGAGGGGAAGAGGGATCCGTAGAGCCCCCGCACCCGCTCGTCCGTGATGATGGCGATCCTTTTTGTCCGGCAGCGTCCTTCCAGTTCGGCTAACCTGCCTGAAAAGATCGTGCTCTTTCTCTCGGTCGAGGAGAGCTCCAAGGAGACCGTGTTCACCGTGCCTCCGCCTGCTTGCCTGATAGGAAGCGGTGGAGGGAGCGGACTTTCTTTATTATCTCCGCGAACTGACCGGGGTCGAGGGTCTGGTCCTTGTCGCAGACCGCCGCATTGGGATCGATGTCCACCTCGATGATGAGGCCGTCGGCGCCTGCGGCAAGACATGCGAGGCACAGGGGCTCCACCAAGGATATGCGACCGGTGGCGTGAGAGGGGTCCACGATGACGGGGAGATGGCTCAGTTCCTTGACCGCCGGAACGGCACTGATATCAAGTGTATTCCGGGTGTACTGCTCAAAGGTTCGTATGCCCCGCTCGCAGAGAATGACATGAGGATTACCCTCGCTCAAGATGTACTCTGCACAATTAAGCCATTCGTAGATGGTTGAATTCATGCCTCTTTTCAGAAGCACCGGCTTCTTGGATCTTCCCACTTCTTTCAGGAGGGAGAAGTTCTGCATGTTTCTGGTCCCGATCTGCAACACGTCAGCGTATTCACTCACCCACAGCACGTCCCGTGAGTCGAGCACCTCGGTCACAATGGGAAGCCCCGTCTCCATCTTGGCTTTCTTGAGGATTTGAAGACCCTTCAAGCCAAGCCCCTGAAAAGCATAGGGCGAGCTGCGGGGCTTGAAGGCCCCTCCTCTCAGGGCATCAGCCCCTGCCTTCTTGACCGCGATAGCCGTTTCGATGGTCTGCTTCTCGCTCTCTACGGTACACGGACCGGCTATTATCGTGAAACCTTCCCCCACCGCAACATCATCGATGGGAATCACCGTTCTCTCACCTTCACCAAGCGACGCCAGTTTAAGATTTGTCATAGTCCATGCCTCCCTTCAAAGGCCGCAAAATAAAAAAGGCCATGGATTTTTTCCATGGCCTTTAAACCAAAAAAGCCATGGGATTTGCACCCACGGCTTTTGTCTGCCCATTACGTCAAGGCGAGCCCAGGGTGCAAGCGTCTGTACCAGAAATAATAATACCCATAAAAGATCGCCCAACTGTACATGGCTTTTATTCTAAGCTATCGGCTTCTCCCTGTCAACTGAATATTCAAATCCATGGCCAGATCAAGACCGGACGAGGCTACCGCCGTCCTGCCTTGATCTGGTGCTTGTTGGATTTTGGCCGTGCCTCCTGTGTGGCGGGTGCCGGTTTAGGAGCCTTGGCCCTGTGGTGGGTATGGGTGTAGCTCGATGCCGCAGCGGCCACGAGGCTCGTGATGACCCCGAAAACGATGAAGGCTCGTTGGAACGACCCATAGTCTTCTATCATGAACCTGGATTGCGGCGCCGCCGTCTGCACCATACCCACCAAGAATGGGAATGAAAGGGCGAAGGCGAACGTAGCAAACAGGAGACCCGAGGTGCGAACAAGAAAGGCGACGAGAAATCTTCCTATCTGCCTTTTCGTTCTCCAGACCCTCAAGGCCCGTTCGATCTCGTTCAGTCTGGCCTCGTAGGCAGTTTTTTTCGCCATAAAATCCTGGTGGGCAGTCACAAAATCGAAGGCTGCCTTTCGTCGGGTAAGCTCGATCTGTGTGCCCAAGGCCTGTAGCTCAGCCTTAGCTTCGGGTGTGACATCGTCCTCAGCGCTGCTGCCTGTCCGGCTCACCTCGTCGATCCGCGTTTTTAGGGTGCCCAGCGCACCCTTCAGCCCCTGTTTTTGTTCCTCCAGGGCTTTTTGACACAAGGCCTTTAACACCCGAGCGCCGTGAAGTTTCTCGGCGCTGCGCAGATAGCCCTCGACATCGGGCTTGCTGTCGAAGTCGGCTATGAGGTGCTGGGCTTCCTGGAGGATTTTTGGATCCTCTCCCAACAGCGTTTTCACGCCTCTCAGCCCTTTTTGCGCATCCCGCCAGAGGGCTTCAGCCTCTCGACGCACCTCCACTGCAAGTCTCGAAAGGCGGGGGTGTATCTCCGCGCTGTGGGATGCGAGATCAGAATCAATGAAAGCGCACATCCAGTGACGCCCGTTCAGGCGGGCCAGTCTTTCGAGCCCTTGCATCGGCTGATCGTTCTTGGCCAGATCGAAGTCAAGGGTTATGAGCTGATACAGGGCGTCCTGGCACCATCGGTCCAGGAGAAGAGCAGCGCTTGCATACCCTCGTGCCTTCCGGGTTTCCCCATTCAGGTAGCACACCCTGGAGAGAAGCAGGTTGAGTAGTATCCGCTGGGGAGCCCGGCGGCTCAACTCGAGAGCTTGTTCAAAATGATATGCTGCCTCTGTTGTTTCTCCATGCTCTATGCTCAGGAAGCCGAGGATGCAGACAGGCTTCCAGTCGGAAGGATCGTTTTCCATGCCGATCTTTATGTAGTGGCCGGATTTTTCTGTGTCACCAACCCTAAGACAGTCGAGGGCCAGCCACGTCGCCCCCCCTTGACCGTTCTGACCTTTGCCGTTCCGGATCCGTTCCCAGTCCAGCCGATCATTCCCGAAAAAGAGGCTGAAAAAGCGAAGCTGAAAAACCTGTTTCACCTCGTAAAATGCGAGATGGGCCGCCGAAAGCCTATCCTCTCGTAAATCCCAAAGCTGGCCTCTGCTCCATGTCTCAATAGCGCTCTGGGGGGTTGTCAGGTATTTGAGGAAACAGGTATTCGCGTGGGAGAGGGGAAGACGGGCAAGAGACTCAAGGGCTTCCCGCGATCCAAAAAGTTGTTTTGACGGACACCTACTCGGCGTGTGCTTCCTGCTGCCACAGTAGAAGCAGGGGAACTCGTCGCCACGAATGAGCGCTTTTGCAAAGAGAAAATGATCGTTCTCGTCAAGTTGAAGTAGGCCGTACCGGGAGTCGGATAAGCCATCGAACGTCAGTTCAGTCGACCTGTCCAGATCAATCCGCATCTCATCAAAGGCCGAGGGAGAAGCGTACAGCTCCCAGGGCTTCGGCAGCCGTTTGAAGTACTCTACTGCCCGTGCCGCGAAGCTCTCTGATCTTTCCCCATCCACGATCATGATGGCGGGGTATTTCGATTTTGCCTCGCGGCCGAACCGTTCCGTCATGATCTCGGAGGCCTCTTTGAGGATGGCCAGGGGCACCAGAGGGGAAGAGGTGGTGGCCAGGAGGCCTGACCGCAACCTTTCAAGAGTAAGCTTGGAGCTCCAGGACTGCTGAAGGGCAGTGTCCACAACATCCCACGGGCGATCCTGACGATCACCATCGAGAACGTTGTGGCTGAGGTAAAATGAGAGCATTGGTAACGTGTACAATTCGATTATCGGTCGCCGTCGAGCCGACCTTTAGCCAAAGAGGATCTCCCCAATACCAACGATTCCATTTGCCCTTGAGAAATTGACCTTGACCAGCTATCAGAGCGTTCTTACTATTGTCCTGAGGAGGTATGGCCCATGAAATTACTAAAAAGTCTATTGTACGTGGTTCTCATTGCCTTTACGGGAGGGGTAGCAGCAGCGGTCGTCATGTTTTGGTACCGGCTGAGGGAAGATGACAAGGAGGCACAATAGAGGCGGGGGGTTTCTGTTTGCCGCCGCCGGGGGGTTGAGAGGCCCGCCCTCTGGGCGGCAAAAAGTGTCACCGTACCCACACTTCCGTCACGTTTCCTCGCAGGTTTGGTGATTTTGACGGAAGGTGCGGCCGTGGCTGGGATTGGGTCATGAATCATTACAAGATGATGCCCCGGAATATGATACCCGGTCAAATTGGCCCGCTTGTTGCATGTTTAGATCACGAAACCTCCTTAAACCCTTTACCTTTCTTTACTGTCCTCGTTCACACTCCTCCTGTGAGCGAGGACATTTTTTGATTGAAAGAATCCTTAATTAACGGGAGATTGCTGTCGATAAACAAAGAGGTTGCGTTGCATCCGTGTCTTCCCGGGAAAGGCTCTGGGCCGGAGAGGAGGGTAGGATCACGAGCAGAAAAGACCTGAAAATCCGTAGGATTTAAGAAGGAGGAGAGCATATGAGCGATGGAGAAATCTTGGAACTGGTCACCTTTAATCTCTCGAAAGAAGAGTTCGGGGTTGATATCCGAAGGGTACAGGAGATCAACCGCATGATCGATATCACTCGGGTCCCCAATGCCCCTTACTATGTTGAAGGTGTCGTCAACCTGAGGGGTAAGATCATCCCTGTGGTTGACCTGGGCAAAAAACTCAATCTGGAGGCCAAGATACCGGACAAAGCCACCCGGATAATCGTCATCGAACTGGAGGGCATGGTCCTGGGATTCATCGTGGACTCTGTGTCCGAAGTCTTGAGGATCCCGGCGGCATCCGTTGAGCCGCCACCCACCATGACCGTGGGTGCAGAATCAGCTTTTATTCAGGGGGTGGTAAAGATCGACGATAGACTGCTTATCCTTCTTGACCTGAAAAAGACCCTCGGCATTGAAGGCGTCGCCGATGTGCTGGCGGCCTAGCACTCAGATGCCGTAGAAGATGGGATGATGCGAAGATTCGCCGAAGCGGAAATACAAAACGGACCCGTTTCTTTTCCGCCTCATCGCTTCCTCGCTACCTCCCATTTCCGGTAGTTATTCCAACTTATACTTTTTGATCTTCGAAAGCAGACTGATTCTGGATATCCCCAGGATCTGCGCTGCTTTTGTCTTATTGCCTCCCGTGAAGCTCACGATCTTCTTGATGTGGTCCCTCTCCACATCCTCAAGGCTTCTCAGACGAAGATCGGAGAGGCCGTCGTCCACGATATGGGTGGTGTTTTCGAGGAAGTAATTGGGCAGCGACTTCTTCTTGAGCTCATTGGTCGTCTCGATAATAACGCCGCTGTTGATGATATTCATCAGCTCCCGCACGTTCCCGGGATAGTCGTAGCTGACGAGGAGCTTCATGGCCGGCTCCGCAATCTTCTCGATCTTTCTGCCGTTCAGTTCGGAAAACTTGGTCAAAAAGTAACGAGCCAGCAAAGGTATATCGCCTTTCCTCTCGCGCAGGGGCGGGAGATAGACGGAGTTCATGTTGAGGCGGAAAAACAGATCTTTTCTGAAGTTGCCCTTCTTGATCTCTTCGTGGAGGTTCTTGTTGGTGGCGGCGATGATCCGAACGTCGACCTTCAGGTTCTTGGTCGATCCTAGCCGAAAGAACTCGCCCTCCTGAAGCACCCTGAGGAGCTTGACCTGTATGGGGAGGGCCAGCTCCCCTATTTCGTCCAGGAAGAGTGTGCCCTTATCGGCCTCTTCGAGAAAGCCTCTCTTGTTTGCGGTTGCTCCGGTGAAGGCCCCCTGGTTGTAGCCGAAGAACTCGGAGGTAAAAAGCTCGTTGGCAAAGGTGCCTGCATTTACCGCCACAAAGCTTTCCTTATTCCTTTTGCTGATACGATGGATTGCCCGCGCTATCAGCTCTTTGCCGGTTCCGCTTTCTCCCCAAATGAGGACACTCGAATCGGATTGAGCCATCTTTTCCACAATGGAGAAGATATTTATCATCTTCTCGTTCTGGGTGATGATCTCCTTGAAGGCGTCCTTGAACTTGAGGTCAGAAGGTTGGTACTGCTGCTCGATCTTTTTTTGGCTGTTGCGATCCTCCATGATGGAATTGATGAGGCTCATGAGCCGTTCCGTATCGACCGGCTTGGTCAGGTACTCCATGGCGCCCAGCTTCATGGCAGCGACAGCTAGGGAGATGTCCTCCACGCCGGTCAGGACGATAGTGGCCACATCGATGCCGTTCTCGTTGATCAGCTTGAGGATGTCGAGACCGGTTACGTCGGGCATGTCCATGTCCAGGAGCAGGAGATCATACTTGTTGTTCTTGAGCTCCTGGTAGGCCCGGGTGCTGTTGCTCAAGGTGGTGATATCGAACATATTCGCCTGAAGCAAGAAGATATTGAGATAGTTGAGAACCGCCTGATCATCGTCAACGACGAGAATCTTGTTCATTGCCCCTCCTGATTACGAGGGATATGTATGGAAAATGTGGTACCCATACCGACTCTGCTTTCCACATCAATCGTCCCTTTGTGCTCCTTGACGATACCGTATGCGATGGAAAGGCCGAGCCCTGTGCCCCCGTGATGCCTCTTGGTTGTAAAGAATGGGTCGAAGATCTGGCTCAGGGTCTTGTCATCCATGCCTTTCCCATCGTCTTTGATCTGGAGAACAACCTCTTTGTTGTCAAAGGAGGAGGTGACATAGATGGTGCCCCGTGACTTTTCGATAGACTGCGAGGCGTTGATAAGGATATTGACGATGACCTGCTGCAGCTTCTGCGAGTTGCCCACAATTGTTGGAAGATCGGGGGCAAGGTTCACCTTGACGTCCGCCGTTCTGCGGACCTGATTATCGGCGAGCCGCAAGCATGCCTCGGTAATGACGTTGATATTGACAGTCTCATTGAGAAGGCCTTCGTCTCGCCGGGCGAATTTGCGCAACCCTTCGACGATGCCCTTGATGCGATTCGATCCCTCAACCATATCATCGATGAGCACGGGGATGTGCTTTCGGAAAATGTCGTAATTCAGGCGGGCTATCTTGAATTCGGCGTGAGTCTTTGCGTGTTTGTCCAGGATGGGGAAGATGTCCTTCATCGCCTCCTGAATGATGTGGATATTCCCCCGTATAAAGGTATTGGGGTTGTTGATCTCGTGGGCGATCCCCGAGACAAGCTGGCCGAGGGAGGCCAGTTTATCGGCCTGAAGGAGCTGCCGCTCCATATTCTTCTCTTTCGTGATCATCCGGGAGATCTCCAGGATCTGATCGACATTCCCTTTGGCATCCAGGACCGGGTAGGTCGACACCAGATAATACTCGTCCCCGATCACCTTCTCGTGGGTGGCCGATATCTTGTTTTCAAAGACCTGGTCAGCCATGCATCCTTCGCACTGTTCTTCAAGGCCGAATACCTTCTTGTAGCACCTTCCTCGATTCCCGATGGCCTTTTGATTGGACTGGATGACGTTGAAGTCCTTGTCGATCACGGCAACCGTGTCAGTGATTGCCTCGAAGAGGACCTGCACCCTCGTCTTGCTCTGCCTCAACTTTTCGGCAAGGGTCATCAGTTCCTGGTTCTTTCGGATCAGGAGGTTTTTCTGGTTCTCGAGATCCAGCGTTCTTTCAAACACGTTCCGTTCGAGGTTCTCGTTCTGCTCGATCAGTTTTCTCTCGAGTTCCTTCCGTACCCGTATGTCTTTATAGACCGATTCAATGCACCGCTCGCCGAAAAGATCCATGAAGATGTAGGAAGCAATGACGGGAATCTGCTCGCCCTCCCGAGTCATGAGGGTTACTTCGAACCCCTCCACCTCCCCCTTCTCCTCAAGTTTCTTGAAGATGGTCTGACGAATGGCGGGATCCTGGTAAAGCTTGTCCCTTACGAAGTTCAAATGGACGGAGCCGTCTTCAGGATAGCCGAGGAGGCGGTAGAAGGCTCTATTAGCCTTGATGATATCGCCGTTAAGTCGGGAGATGAGCAGCGGGGCCGGCGCTTCGTAGAAAAGATCCTCATACCTCTTCTTCGATGCCTCGATCTCACGGGTCTTTTCATCTACCAGCTCTTCCAGCTTCTCCGCATAGCGTTCCAGCTCAGCTGACATCTCATACCGCTCTATCTTTTTCGAAATGGTGAGGGCCACTGCATCGACCAGACGCCTCTCTTCCTCCAAGAAGGGGACGTCCTCACTATAGCTGACCTCAATGTTCCCTCGCTTTTCGTCACGAATGACCAGATCGGATGAGATAGTGGCTGTGGCTCCTCCTGCTGGCCTTTCCCTTGCGGAAAATTCCCTTCCGTCGAGGAAGACCGCTGCAAAGGCGATGTCGGGAAACTGCATCCCCTGGATCAAATGTGCAGTGGTCTGTCTGAGCCCTTCCACGATATCCGGGCGCGTATCGAATCCGATGCGCCTGGGGGTCTCCGCCTGCCGTCCTTGAATATCCCTTGCGCGCCAACTGCCAGAGGAAGTGAGCAATTCCTGGAGTACGTCGTAGAGGCTGTTGAGCTCTTGAGTCCTTTTCCTCAGCGCAGATTGCGATTTACGAACCGTTGTCGTGCCCTTCATGGTCCTCTCCTGCCACTGTTCCTTAGAGGGCTTGTGGCACCCCCACTGATGAGAAAGGCGCAGATGGGAGAACGGGAGATAGAAGTTTCGGAAATCGATCCTTTACGGGCATCTTCCCATTTCACCATGTTAGAACCTGTCACCGCGCCATTTTTGCGGAACCATACATACTAAGGACTGAGAGAAACTGTCGCCTGATCCGTCGTATGTTCATGGAGCATGGACACTACGTTGCCCCTTAACCAAAAGTACTATAGCACAAAAGCCGAATTTTCAGTCAGTGGATGAAAGAAAAGAAGGACGGGGCGTGCCCCGTCCTTCGCGGTTGCTCTTACAGTGAAAGCCGTGCCTTTATCTTTGTTTCGATAAACTGTTCGCTGGCCAGGTAGGCCTTCTTGTCGTGGCTCACCGGCGAGACATCGAGGGGAAGGACGGCGAATTTACCCTTACCCGATGGCGTTGGGAATTTCTCGGCAAAGAGACCATTGCCCCAGAAGGGCTTCGCCTTGCTGTAATAGGCATTGGCCTTGTTGATCTCATTGCTGATGTCCTCGACCGACATTGCACCCAGGTTGACACCCAGCTTTTCGGCGAGTTTCGCTATGATCTGCCAGTTGTCCATTCCGTTCTTCGGACCGAAGACCCTCTCAAAAGACTGAACCCTTCTGTCACAGGCCGTATAGGACCCTTTGGTCTCGACCGGCAGGGCAGCAGGGAGGACCACATCGGCCTCGAGGGCGGTTGGGGTCATGAAGCTGTCAACGACCAGGGTGAACTCCGCGCCCCCCGTCAGTTTGAGATTGGAGGTTGTTCGTAGGGGATCTTCACCAAAGATGATAAGGCCCTTGATCTGGTCGTTCTCCAACTGCGCCTTCAGGTCGACGGGTTTCAGATTCAACTCTGTGCCCCAGAGCTTGGCCAGCTTTGCAACTGCTTTGCTGTCGCCGACCTTGGCATTCCCCGGCAGATAGGACGGATCGACGCCCATGTCGAGGATGCCCTGTGCGTTCGAGAAATCACGAAGCACAACGATGCCGTTTCCAGGTTGTCCTACCTTTCCGTTCAGCATCATGAGATTGCCGATGGCCTTGAGATCGTTCTTCGACTTTTCCCAAAGGGCATCGATACTATAGACGACGACCAAGTTCAGATCAGGCTGGGAGAGCATTGCGGACAGTTGCTCCAGCTTGTCCTTCCCCACACCCGTGATCTGCGATACCTTGTCGATATCGAAATCGGCCAGGGACGCCGCGAAGGCCTCGAAACCTTCCGTCCTCTTACCGATGAAATCCTTGTTTGCCAAGCCTTTGTCTATGAACATCTTGGCTACGCCGTTCAGCAGAGCCGTGTTGGTCCCGCGTTTTGAATCAATGGAAAGATCTGCGAATTTGTTGAGCTCGAGCTCAGAAGAACTGATGGTTATGAGCTTGGCGCCTGCTTCTTTCTGCGCATGTTTCACCCTCATCTCGGCGACCAGGTTCTGCTCTTGCATATCGGTGTTCAACACCATGATGACACTCGCCTTCTTGAGATCGTCCAGGGTTGCCGTAGAGGTGGTGATGCCGAACATGTCGTCTAATGCGTTCTGTTCCACGCCGTTGATAAGGTTGGTGAAACTCCCGATATTGTCTGTTTTCAGGCCTGCCCTGACAAACTTCTGGAGCAGATAAAGTTCTTCATTCGTCATCCTCGGGGACCCAAAGGCGGCCACGGCTTCAGCGCCGTCTTTGTCGATAATCCCCTTCAGTTTTTTGCCCGCGTAGTCGAAGGCCTCTTCCCAGGTGACCTCTTGATGCTGCCCCTTCTTTTTGATCATCGGTTTCGTCAGGCGGTCAGGCTCGATCATATATCGGTAGCCGAAACGACCTTTGGTGCAGAGGAAGCCCTTATTGTGGAATGTCTCATCCACGGTCGAGATGGAGAACACATCTTCCTGATCTCGATAGACGCGATAGTTCAGGTTGCAGCCGACCGAGCAGAAGCTGCAGATCGAGTGGTGATCGTCGAAGGTCCAGGGGCCCGGTTTGGTAAAGGGTAGCTTTTCCGTGATAGCCCCTGTCGGACACGCGGCGATGCAGTTTCCGCAGGATATGCAGTTGGTCTGAAGGAGCTTTTTCTCCATCGAAGGCTTGACCACGGATTTGAAACCACGATACACGAAGCCCAGGGCCGCAATCTTCAGAAACTCGGAACAGGTTCTCACGCACCTGCCGCAGTTGATGCACTTGTTGGGGTCTAGGGCGATGAAGGGGTGATCCCTATCGACCTTGTGCATCCTCACGTCACCCATGAACCGGCCGAGATCGACCTGGAAGTCCGTGGCATATTTTCTCAGATCGCAGTCGAAGAAGGCCGAACAGCCGCACTCCAGGCAACGGGAGGCTTCATTGTTCATCTGCTCTTCGGTGAAGCCTATCTCTACCTCGTCGAGGGTCTTGATCCTTTCAAGGGCGGGAAGCTCGGGCATGGCTTCCTTCTCGATCTTCTTGACCGTGGCGAACTCGCTCTGGGGGATGTCCCCGTAGGCCTCTTTCCGGCTCAAGAACTCTTTGGCCTCAGGGCTGATGGTGCCTACTTGCAGGTACTGGTCGATGGCCAGGGCCGAGATTCTGCCGTGGGCTATGGCATCGATCGCTACGGCCGGGCCCGTGACGGCGTCGCCACCGGCGAAGACCCCGGGGCTTGACGTCTCAAAGGTGGTCATGTTGGCCGTAATCTGGTTCCACCTGTCCGCCTTGAGCTGGCCGTCTGCCGTCAGCTTGCCGAGATCGATATCCTGGCCGATGGCAGAGACGGCGAAATCGCAGGGCAAATCATATTCAGAGCCTTTTATGGGAACAGGACTGCGTCTGCCGCTCTTATCCGGCTCGCCCAGTTCCATCTTGATGCACCGAAGGGCCTGAAGCTTTCCGTCTTTGGCGACGATGCCCACCGGTGCTGAGAGGAATATCATCTCAACCCCTTCATGGTGGGCTGCCTCTATCTCCATCTCGTTTGCGGGCATCTCCTTCTGGGTTCTCCGATAGAGAATGGTGACCTTATCGGCCCCAAGGCGGAGTGAGGTACGGGCTGCGTCTATGGCAGTGTTGCCGCCGCCGACCACCACGACTCTGCCATAGATTTCAGGCTTCTTATCGGCCTGCATCTGTCTCAGGTAATCGGCGCCGCCGATAACGCCTTGAGTCGACTCTTCACCGTCCACGCCCATCCGTTTTGCAAGCTGGGCCCCAATGGCAAGGAATACTGCGTCAAACCCATCTTTCTTCAGAGAATCAACGGTGATATCGTCGCCGACGGATACCCCGGTCTTCACCTCAACACCCAGATCGGTGATGCATTTGATCTCCCGGTCGAGCAAGGCCTTCGGGAGGCGGTATTCGGGGATTCCGTAACGGAGCATGCCACCCAGATGGTTCTGTTTCTCAAAGAGCGTAACCCCGTAGCCCTTCAGGACCAGGTAATAAGCGGCACTGAGGCCGGCAGGCCCGCCTCCCACAACCGCAACCTTCTTGCCGTTACGGGGCGGCACTTCAGGCATCCAGGGATCTTCTATGTCAACGTCCGAGGCGTACCGTTTCAGGAAGTCGATGCCTACCCGCTCGTCAACCAGGTTCCGGCGGCAAGCCGTCTCACAGGGGCGGATACAGACACGGCCGCAGACCAGAGGAAGAGGGTTCTTCTCTTTTATCAGCTTTATGGCCTCTCTGTGTTTGCCCATAGACATCAAGGCGATGTAGCCCTGTACATCCACGCCGGCCGGGCAGGTCTGTTTGCAGGGACCCAGGCAATCTGCATAATGGTTGGAGAGCAGAAGCTCAAGGGCCGTTTTACGGGATTCCTTGATCCGCTCGTTGTTGGTGTACACCGCCATGCCTGGTGAAACAGGGCTGGAGCAGGAAGGTACCAGCTTTTCAAGACCTTTGACTTCAACCACACAGAGATAGCAGGATCCGTAGGGAGGCAGTTTGGGGTCGTAGCAGAGGGTCGGGATATCGTCGATCGCGTTTTCCCGAACCACGTCGAGGATCATCTGACCCGGTTTTGCCGTATATTCTTTATCGTTTATTGTTACTTTGATTTCGTCGCTCATGCTAGCCTCTCCACGATTAGTTTTTGATGACGGCGTTGAACTTGCAGGTCTCAAGACATTTACCACACTTCACGCAGACCGCCGTATTGATCTCGTGTGCCTTTTTCTTCTCGCCGGTAATGGCGTCTGCCGGACATGCCTTGATGCACATTGCACAGCCTTTGCAGGCGTTCGGATCTATAGAATAGGTGACGAGTGCCGAGCAGCTATGGGCAGGGCACTTCTTGTCACGAATATGGGCGATATACTCGTCGCCGAAGTACTTCAGGGTGGTCAGAACGGGGTTTGGCGCTGTCTGCCCCAAGCCGCAGATCGTGTTGTTCTTGATCTGATAAGCGAGGTCTTGCAGGAGTTGGATATCGCTCTCCTCGCCTTTTCCGTCCGTTATCCTCTCCAGGATCTCCAGCATCCTCTTGGTGCCGATCCGGCAGAAGGTGCATTTGCCGCATGACTCGTCCTGGGTGAACATGAGGAAGAATTTTGCCATATCGACCATGCAGGTGGTCTCGTCCANNCGATCTGGAGGTCACCCATGGATGCCGGAATACAGCCGCCTGACGGTCCGCCCATCTGCACGGCTTTGAATTTCTTATTCTCCTTGATGCCTCCGCCGATCTCGTAAATGATCTCGTTGATGGTGATGCCCA
>DCUF01000063.1 GCA_002328485.1 Deltaproteobacteria bacterium UBA2221 | reverse complement strand
TGATTTTCAAATGCGTTTACCCTGCAAGGGTCACCGGGTGGGATCCCAACCTCCCACTCGATTCGTCCCTGGCTACGGTGCACAAGGGGGGCGCGAAGGACCTTTCCTTTCCGGAGCAGTTGCAGCCCTCCATAGGCGATGGTCAGGGGCAACCATAGCCAAAGTACCTCTTAGGCAAAGGTGATCAAACCCCGCGCTCCTGGTACGTTGCTACTTTCTTTATCTATCGACTGCGGACTGTCTCTTTTCTATCCGGCGCCTCCATGCTCTGCAACTCTAGGATTGCCTTTGCCACCTCGCGGCTGAAGTCGAAAAGGGCAGCACTTTGAGCCCGCACGAAGGCCTCGTATCCGCTACCCTTGACAAGCTCGACGAAACTCGATTTTCGAGACAGGAGAAGTTTTTTCTCAGGGGTAGAGACGGACCACCGGATGTCCAGAAAAACCTTTTGACCAAGGATTCCATCCATCCTGATCACATCTACCTCTACCCTATGGGTGATACCAGGCGGCAGTCTTGGTGCCAGGGCTGATACACACCGGCAGAAAAGGAGCCCTTCCAGGTTTTGGGCCAGAATTCGGGTGAAGGTCCGTTCCAGAGACTCGGCCCATCGGTCCTGCTGGCCAAGCTGAAGCTCATTATCTGAAACGCGGGTGACTATTTGAGATCGGTTGAGATATTCGGGCAGCCGTATAGGATCAATGACTACGGTGAGATCACTCTTCTTGGGGCTGTTCGCCTCGAGAGCAGGATTGGCCCCAGCGCTGAGGAGGTAAAATCGCGTGGGCTCGGTGGTGGCGCAACCGGAGAGAGCAACAGTTACCAACGCAAGTGTCGCGAGGATACTTTTCATTTGCGTCTCCTTTCTGCCTTTTGCCTTCCAAAGAGCAATACCTGCGGGTTTTCATCGATAGAATCGGAGAGCTCACGAACTGATCGGGCAGCCAGTTCCAGTTCCTCTATGGCCCGGTTCAAGCGGAACACAACCGAAGAATCACCATCAGTGATCCCCTGAACCTGAGAAAAAGTGGTACCCACCTTCTGCAAGGCGATCCCTGCCTGGTCGGATGTATTTTTCAGGCTCGAGGTGAGGGGAGGAATCTCGCGGTCAAGGGTGGCGGCGAGTTGTTCTAAACGGCCCGCCGTACTGCTCAGGCTTTTTGCCATGGGGTCAACCTGACTGTCTATTCGTGCAATAAGGCTCCGGGCATCGTCGGCTGCCTGGCGCATCGAACCAGCCATGCCCTGCATCTGTGGGGAGTTGACCAACTTCTGAATTCCGTCGACCGCCTGGTTGACCCGATCAAGGATCTCGTCGAGGGGAATGCTCTCGACTTTTTCTGCGAGCATCTGGAACGGCGCCGGGATGGTGGGGATCTCAACGTATCTCTGGTCGACGCCGATTACCTTCGGTGTCGTATCAGGATAAAAGTCGAGGCTGACTTGCAACAAGCCGGTCACCACGCTTTGCATTTCCAGTCGCGCTCTCAAGCCTCGCTTGATCATCTGAAACGTCATTTCCTGCTGGGCCTTCACGTCTCTCGGCAGTCTCTCCGAGCCCTGGGTCTGAATCTTGGCGTCGCCGATCTCCACATAAACGGGTATGAGGACCGAAAGATCCTTTGGGTTCACCCTCATGCGGATCTCGGTTACGGTGCCGACCGGCACGCCCCGAAAAAGAACCGGAGCCCCTACCCGCAGACCATTCACCGAGCCGCTGAAGAACATCACGTAGGTGGGGCGTTCTCTCAAGAACCTGCCGGAGCCAATGGCCAGGATCCCGAGGATGACGAGGCCTAACGCACCCACCACAAAAAGCCCTATTGCCGTCTTGTTTACCCTCATGCTCATGGCTGCCTTCCTTCGTTGTCGGCATCCTCCAACGATCCTCGGGTCAAAAAGTTTCTCACCGTGAAATCCGTAGATTCCTTGAGAAGCCTCTTTGGATCGCCCTGCGCCGTAACTGTTCCCGTCTCTCCATCTATGTAAATCGAATTGGTGCCGATGGCAAAAATGGACGCAAGCTCGTGGGTTACTACAACGACTGTCGATCCGAGGCTGTCCCGGAGTTCGCCAACCAGGTTGTCGAAGCGATGGGCATTTAGCGGGTCTAAGCCCGAGGTCGGCTCATCGAGAAAGAGTATGTCCGGATCAAGGGCCAGGGCGCGGGCCAATCCGGCCCGCTTCCTCATCCCGCCGCTCAGTTCAGAAGGATACAACTCTTCGAAGCCCGTGAGCCCGACGAGAGCGAGCTTCAGACGGACGATCTCCACGATCTCATCCCTCGACAGGCTTGTGTACTGTTCGAGAGGAAGGGCAAGGTTTTCAAGCACGGTCAGGGAGCTCCAGAGGGCTCCACCCTGATAGAGCACCCCAAAATCCCTCATGATCTTCTCCCTCTCCGGCAATTCCTGGTCCCAAAAATTGACACCCTTATGGAGCACGCTGCCCTTCATCGGTCTTTTCAAGCCGATAAGCGCCCTGAGCAGGGTGCTTTTTCCAGAACCGCTTCCGCCCATGATGATGAAGATATCGCCGGGCATGACCTCGAAGCTGATCTCTCGGAGGAGAACCGAGCCCCCGTAGCCCATGTCAACCCCCCGTACCTCTATCAACGGAAGGGGTGTGGGGTTAACGGTGCCGGGTGCCGGACCTATCGAATTATCTTGTGACACCCCGCTTCACCCCTCCGTCCTTTTTGCCTTTTCCATTCCCACCCTTTATCTTCCAATACCCAACACCCTTCAAGATGCTTCTCAAATCCCCAGGATATTGCAGCCAATGGTTATGATAGCCGTGGCGACGATAATGGCAACAATGCCGGTGACGACTGCCGACGTGGTTGCATATCCTACACCGGAGGCGCTGCGGCTGCATTGCATGCCCTTGAGACAGCCGAAAATGCCTACCAGTAAACCAAACACGGCGCCATGGAATACCCCTATCCAGACAGTGGTGAGTGTCAGGGCCTGGATCGTCTCGTTAAGATACACGATAGGATTGAGGTCGAGGACAAGGACACCCACGATGAGGCCGCCAAGGACACCCATGATATCGGCGTACACGGTAAGGAGCGGCATCATGATCATGAGTGCCAATACCCGGGGAAGGACCAGAAATTCCACGGGGGAAACCCCGAGGGTTCTTAGGGCGTCAACCTCCTCATTGACCTGCATGGTACCGATCTGGGCCGCATAGGAGGCGCCCGTGCGACCCGCCATGATGATCCCCGCCATGATAGCGCCCATGACACGGACCATACCGATCCCGACAAGATCGGCGACGTAGATCTGGGCCCCGAAGGCCCTGAGCTGAACCGCCCCGACAAAGGCAAGGATGAGGCCTACCAGGGCGCTGATCAAGGAGACGATAGGAAGGGCCTGGGCGCCTGTTTGCTGGAGAAACAATCCTAAATCGACCTTTCGAAAAGTGGCCTTTCCGCTGCATAACCTGACCATGGCCACGAAGACTTCCCCGATAAATTCGAATGTTTCACGGGCTGAAGAGACCAGACCGACGGTCCGCGAGCCGACCGTGGTCAGGAAGTCTTGTCTGCGGGGTTGGTTTTGAAGGGTTATCTGCTTGGATGCGGACCTGGCTCGTTCGAGCAAGCGCTGCGAGCCTTCCGGCAACCCCTCACTCTGGACCTGGATGCCCTTTTCTGAAGCCCTTTGATGGATTCTTCTGAGAAAAGCAAGGAGGGAAGAATCCCAGCCTCCCAGGGTGTGGCCATCAACAATGATCGCCTTTGCATCAGGGTTATCCTGAAAGATGGTATCGACGTGAAGTGACGAGGGAGGATCGCCAGCGAGCCGCCAGTCACCCGCCAGCTTGATGCAAAGGGTGGCAGGATCCAGGCGCTCGACGCTGAGTTGCCCTATCTCTCTGCCCTGGGCCGCAGCCGGTGTTTTTTTTGACCCCATGGTTTCACTCCATTGTAATGGATGGAGATTGCCACGTAAAGAGACAATCTGGAAGGCTGGGGAGAGGGCTGCAACCAAGAGGGCCAGGGGAGGGCAAAGGCGGCCCCCCTTGACCGTGCGGTCTACGCCCATGCCTTCGCGCAACACCCTTCAATCCGAGACCGGCAGGTGGGTCGCTACTTCTACGAAGGGGAAACCGGCAGAAAGATCCGATTCAGGAGAAAAGTAGTAACATATACTACCCAAGATTGAAATGAATAGAATAAAATGGTATAGTAGTATGCAATACATACAAAGAGTCATTGCATAAGCCCGGCTGGCTTACAGGCTTCGCGCTGGTTCGCGGTTACTCAATAAAAACTGTCGATAGGAAAGAAACATGTCAAGAAACGGCATTGGGGGCTGACCCCAAGCGTTAACCACGGTCTGGAGTGAGAAAGCTCTGGCGAACAATAACCTTCGGTTGATAAGGAAAGGATGAAATCATGACACTCATTCGCGAGAAGGACAGCAAACGACTGCATATCAAAAGTAGACTCATGGGGGAGAGCCTTGTCGGCAAGTCGTTCCTCGAAGGACTTGGTGCTGCACCGCAGACACGACTCTTCCCTGACGTGAACATCCTGAAGGTGGGCGGCCAGTCCATCTGTGATCGAGGGGCCAAGGCCCTCCCTGCCATACTGGATGAAATAGCTAAAAACAGGGATCGCCATAAGATGCTCATCACCACGGGCGGTGGAACGAGAAGCCGCCACATCTATGCCATCGGGCTCGAACTGGGTATGCCCACGGGTATCCTCGCCAAATTCGGCAATTCCATCTCAGAGCAGAACGCCCTGCTCGTAACGATGCTTCTCGCCCCTTACGGCGGCATGAAGATCGGCCATGACGACATCGTCAAGCTCCCCAACTATCTGGCTGAAGGCGGCATTCCCATAACGCACGGCATGCCCCCCTACGATTACTTCGCCCTACCACCCGCGAAAGGGCGCATCCCCATTCATCGGACCGATGTGGGTACCATCGTCCTGGCGGACCTTATCGGTGCCCAGAGCTGCATCTTCATCAAGGATGAGCGCGGGCTCTATACCGATGACCCAAAAAAGAACCCCCACGCAGAGTTCATCCCTGAGATAGGGGCCAAAACCCTCATCGACCGTGACTACGAGGACCTGATTGTTGAACGGCCCTGCCTGGAGATCCTTCAGAACAGCAAGGTCCTCGACCGCATCCAGATCATAAACGGTCTGGAGAAGGGGAATATCACCCGGGCCCTTGACGGGGAGCACGTGGGTACGATGATCTACCGAGAGTAATACGGCGCCCATTCTTAAGCAGGAACAAGAGCCCTCCCTTTGCGGAGGTTTTTTGTCGTAGATTTCACATCCCTCCCACGGCCCCGTTGTTTGCTTCGAGATTTCCCCGTAGTTTACTACAGGACATTAAAGTGATTATCGGAAATAATTAGAGTTAAATAAGGATATAGATTGACAATAAGACTGGTTATAAGTTATTTGTTACGCAAAGGTCTTACCTCATATACGTGCCCGGATAAAGAGATGGTGACAAACAAGACGTCCATATTCTGTTTCTGGGGCTGGTGATCTGCACAGTCATCGCCTTTGCAAGCGCTTGCGGGAAGCAGAAAAACCCCCCTTCAGGTGTGAGCATTACTGTCACCGATCAAATGGGCAGGACGGTGAAGGTCCCGACAAAGATTGAGCGTATTGCCGCTTTGCACCATTTTGGTGGCAAGGTCGTGTTTGCCCTCGGGCAATCGGAAAAGCTGGTGGATCAAGCCCTCTACCACAAGGAAAATCAGGCAATGGCAAGAGTGAATCATGGGTTTGCCTCAAAACCTGTGATACTGAAAGGTCATGGAGTCAGCGGTTTCTATCGCCTATGTTCTGGTCTATCGGAGTTGGGACCGTTCTGCGTCGGTTCTCGTCATAACCGGCATCTTTGTGTCCGCCGTATTGCAGGCGTGCGTTTCGATCGTGATGTATGTGGCCGATCCCTATAACCAGTTGGCAAGTATCGTTGTTTGGATCATGGGCAGTTTTCACGTCGCCTCGTGGGCCAAGGTGGGGACGACACTTCCCATTGTGGTAATGGGTTCAGTCTTGATAACAATCTTCGGTTGGCGGCTAAACATAATGACCCAGAACCCCAGATACTCGACTACCCGACCGGCTACAAATACTTTGATGAAGTTACCGGAAAGAAGGAATTCCCCCTCTCGGGATACTTCACTTCGGAACCCCGGAACACCATCGGTCGTGATTTTGCGGGCAGAAGCGTAGCGGTGGGCAATAGAAGCATGTTCACCCATATTATCCCAGGGGCTGATATCTCCATCGAGGGGTTTGCCCGTAATCTCTACAATCAGGGAACCATGGCGGTAATACGCCGGCACGACAAGTAGTCAGGACAAAATGTGATGCCATAAGGTCGGTCTTCGAGTATGCTAAAGCGAGACGTTCTTAACGCCGGGAGCGGGGTGGTCGATGCGGCTGTGGGGAAATGACTACAACCGGATGGAGCTTGCAGGTGCTTTTGGCGACCTGGGGACCCTCATCCCCTTTGTCCTCGGGTACATCACGCTGAACAAGCTTGATCCTGTGGCCATATTTGTGGCCTTCGGGGTTTTCAATATCTTCGTGGGCCTCTATTTTAAGACGCCCATACCCATACAGCCAATGAAAGCGATCGGTGGGGCGGCGATCGCCCATGCCTCGACCATCACCCCTGGAATGATTTGGGGATCAGGCATTTTCACCGGTATTTTCTGGCTTGTCATGGGGCTTTCGGGGGCGGTCACCTGGATCGAGAAGATCACGACCAAGCCTGTAGTTCGGGGCATCATGCTCGGTTTAGGCATGAGTTTCATGGTCCAGGGGTTGGGCATGATGCGGGTTGAGCCATGGTGCGCTTTGGGCGGTGTGGTTCTGACACTTCTTTTCTTCTCCAGCAGGCGGGTTCCGGGGATGCTCGTACTGTTGGCCTTTGGGGCTGTCGTTGCGTTCATTCAAAAGCCGTCCCTTTTCGGCGATTTGTCTCATATCTCAATCCAGTTCAGGCTGCCGGAGCCCGTTCTCGACCGTATGTCCTGGGGCGAGCTTTTAGCGGGCTTTGTTATCCTGGGGCTCCCCCAAGCCCCTCTAACCCTTGGTAATGCAATAATTGGAACGGTAGCCGAGAACAATGAGCACTTTCCGGAGAGAAAGGTATCAGCGAAAGGTATCAGCATCGACCACGGGATCATGAATTTGATCAGCGCCCCCATGGGAGGCATACCGCTGTGTCACGGGGCGGGGGGCATGGCGGGCCACATTCGATTCGGTGCCCGGACCGGTGGCGCGGTCGTCATGCTCGGTGTGATTCTGCTTCTGGTCGGTCTGTTCCTGAGCGATTCTATCTCCCTGCTTCTACAGGTATTTCCAAGGGCGATTCTGGGTGTCATTCTGTTCTTCGCCGGTCTCGAGCTGTCAATGGTCATCAAAGATATCAGGCTCCGTAAGCACAACCTCTTTGTCCTTATAGTTACTGCGGGTATCGCCATGTGGAATATGGGTGTTGCCTACCTGGCAGGTCTTTTGCTCTACTATGGGTTGCAGCGAAAGTGGATTGCGGTATGAGTGTACGGCCTTTACCCGGGACGAGTAAAAAAAGGGCCAGCGGATCAACCGCTGGCCCTTATCTACTACTGGTCCTGGCTTTTGTCAGCCACAGGCAGGTGTCTTGCTCGAAAACGAGGGCCTTGCCCTTTCCCTACTGGTTCGAACCGATCTTCAACACTTCGTTGCCTGCTACTTCTCTGTCTTGTATTTGCCCTCGCCCTTTTCCTGAGAAAGATATACTATCTCAGCTCCAACGGACTGGGCAATCTGCTCCAATTCACCTTTTCTGAAGTGGGGACCGCTGAATTTAAGATCTGCCCCGGCGACCGCGACCACACGGTACTGGGGCTGCATTTTTCCTTCACCCACTTTGGTCCGTACCCTACAAAAGATCTTTCCAGCCATCACTTACCTCCTGTTTTTGGTTTTTTTACTGCATGGGGGAAACATCCCTGTGTCAATCACAGGACAACCCCTCCTTGAGGAGCGCAAGCCTCGTCGCTTTCGCACAACCAAGACGACTGCCTGTTTAATTATAACACACCAGGGGCTGATCGGTAAGGCGGTGAGTTTGCCGCCAGCACCTACCCCCACCGCCCCATACCCGGCTCTACTTAGGCGGTTGGTGGGCGAGGATCAGGCGGGCCTCTTCTGCAGTCAACGGGTAGTGGTAGAACTTTCTGTAGTAGTCCCTGACCTCCCTGACGACATCGAGATCCCGGAATAGGTCGGGATGGAGCGTCTTGGCAAGCCACATCACCAGGAGGAATGCCTCGCTGCTGCCATGGGACCAGATAAAAACACCTTCGGGGCTGGGAAGTATCTTCTTGTCGCTGACCGCCTTCACACCTTTCCACCGCGGGTCGTCGATGACGAGGCCGACGGGGGTGAGGGGGCCCACGACGATGTAGTCGGGGTCCCAGGCGATGATCTGCTCCATGGAGGCCTCTACCTGGTACTGTTCCGTCTCCTTTGATACCAGTGAGCCCCCAGCCGCCTCTACCGCCCAGTAGGCGATACTGTTCTTGCCTTGAGTTCCAAAGATACTGCGACCGGTCACGAAGTAGACCTTCGGTCGTTTTCCCAGCGGAATCTTGGACGTTTTGACGAGTATGCTTCTCATCTTGCGGTCAAAGTATCGGCAGTAGGCTTCCGCCGTGGTCCTATCTTTTTCCCCAAGCACCTCCCCGTAGAACCGTATCTCATCCTTTGTGTTCTCCATGTATTCGTGTATGGTGGCGGGGAGTCTCTTTCAAGCCAAAGGGCAGACAACAGGTATGCCTGCAGCCAGCATCTTTTGGGTCTGTCTGGGCCATTGCCAGTAGAAGACCAGATCGATACCACGGGGGAGAAGTTCTTCTACATCAGGGTCACTGTAGGAGATGTTGAGGTCCATGAGGGCGTTGTTTTTCACTTCGGGTCGAAGCTTATGGGACCAGGGGGGCTGATTGATAGCAGTCATCACCACCTTATCGGCACAGCCCAGAAGGAAGATCTTTTCATAGGACGGCCCAAGAAAGGAGGCGATCCTTTTTGGATTGGCAGGGATTTTCACCGTCCTTCCCGTGCGATCGGTAATGGTTCTCATGGGCTCTGCCGATAGGGCGAAACCACCCAAGCCGGTGACCAGGTATCCAACCGTCAGCAGCCAAAGGACCAATCGAAGCACAGAGTCCCTGGTTCTCCTCATTGTCACTCCCACTCTCCCTTCAATCGGCCATTTCACCGTTTCTCCATATACAGCCAGAATCCGGTATCATCATCGATTATCTCATGGGTGAAAAAGCCTGCCTTATCCATGGCTGCTGCGAGTTGCGCGGAATCGTGCCTTCGGGTGGGCATTTTTGGCCGCATAGACCATTGAGGGTCTCTTTTTTGCATCTCGACGGCTATGTCGTCTCCGAGTTTTGCCGACCCCATACCTCCACCGATAAAGGCCCTGCCCCCCGGCCTCAAGACCCGATGGAATTCCCGGAACGCTGCCGGCTTGTTTCGCCAGAATCGCATGGAACCCCGACTCGCAATCAGCGAGGCTATATTCGATCCAAAAGGCATGCGGTGGACATCTCCGGTCACTGACTGTACCCTTGCCGCGAGCCCTTGGCCGGCAATATTCTCCTCTGCGATCCTGTTCATATCCCAGGAAAAATCCATGGCGTAGAGTCGCAGATCGGTGATTTTGGCCAGGGCGATGGCGAGGTTCGCTGGACCTGATCCTACATCGATGGCCGTGCCTTGCCTGATTCCGCAGCGTTCCACGATCATGTCTGCGATAACCGGAAAAATGGGAGCAAAGATGTGGCAGGCGATATGGGCATAGTCTCGGGCTCGCTCTTCATCAAACTTCCGGTAGGTTTTGGAATTCCAACCCAATGCACCCATTCAAAACTCTCCTCTATGAACTCTATCTCGGGCCGGCTACCTGCCCGGTTTTGCAATCTGTAGAGCGGCCGGTATTTCTCAACACCTTAAAGATTTTGTTCACAGCCGTCTTTCCCACTCAAGGCCTGTCCCTTCACGATTCCCAAGCACCTTTGTCGCTTCGGACCAGCAAATACGCAAAGAATGGTGCCCCAAACATGGCGGTGATGATCCCCACCGGTATCTCACCACCGGGCAGCGTCCTTGAGATGGTATCCATCACAAGCATAAAAATGCCGCCCAGAAGGGCGGAGAACGGTATGAGCGCGTCGTGATCAGAGCCCACGATGCTCCGCGCCATGTGGGGAACGATGAGCCCTACCCACCCGATATTGCCGCAGGATGCGATGGAAGCGGCCACGATGAGGGTGGCAATCAGGATATAGATGACGCGCGCCTTGGCCACATCGATGCCGAGAGCCATGGCGTCTTCATCGCCGAGAGCCATGGGATTGAGCCACCATCTTAGCAGATAGATGGCACCTATTCCCGGCACGATTATGCTCGTCGCCCTGAGGGCATCCTTCCAAACCACGCTATTCAGGCTGCCCATAGTCCAGAATACCATTGCCGGCAATTGTTGATAGATATCTGCCTTATACTTGAGAAAAGAGACAGCCGCTGTAAAAAGGGCGGAGACGATTACCCCCGAGAGTACCAGACTGGTTGCGGAATTGCCGCTCCTTTTCCCGAGTTGATAGGCAAGGACCACGGCACCTAGCCCCCATAAAAAGGCCGAGGATTCGATCATGAAGCCGGAATTTCCGGCCAACAGGATGGCCAGGGTGGCACCGAACCCTGCCCCTGCCGTAACGCCAAGGATGCCTGGGGAAACCAGGGGGTTTCGGAAAAGGCCCTGAAAAACGGCACCCGCTACGGAAAGCGCTGATCCCACCATGACAGCCATAATCAGGCGCGGCAAACGGACGGACCACAGAACGAGCGTCGGCGTGGCCAGCTCGGGTTCAACCGAGCTTCCTGGTAGAGAGGAAACCAGGATATGCTTCAAGGTGTGCAGGTTAATCTGATAGCGTCCGAGAGTCGCGGCGAGAATCCCGCCCGCAACCAGCAGGGTAGCACTAACAACGATGGCCCACTTATGTTCTCTCATGTCTGACAGCCCTATCCCGGTAGCACGACCACATCACTCCGTCCCGTGCTTTCAATCATGACGTTCATACCATACATGCCCCCAAGCACGTCAGGGTGGATTGCCTCGCACCGTGAGCCCTCAAAATGGAGGTGCCCCTCCTTCAACATCACCATATGGGTGCAGTACCGTGCGGCAAGGTTCGGGTCATGGAGGCTGATGACCGTGGTGAGGTTCTTTGCCCTTGTGATGTCGTGCACCTTGTCCATGATCATGAACTGGTTCTTAAAATCGAGATGAGAGGTAGGTTCGTCGAGAAGGAGAATCGTGGTGTCCTGAAACATGGCCCGCGCGAGGAGTACGAGCTGTCTTTCACCGCCACTTAACTCGTTGAATCGACGTCGCCAAAGGGGGCCGATTCCCAAATCGTCCAAACACCGCCTGGCCTCAAGGTAGTCTTTTCGTGAGGGGAGCCTGAATCTTTCGAGCCGCGCAGCCTTTCCCATGACAACCATTTCCAGTGCGGTAAAGGCGAAGACCACCGTCATCTGCTGAGGCACCACTGCCATGAGTCCGGCGATCTTCGACCGCGAGAGACTCCCCACCTCGGTGCCGCAAATGGAGACGTGCCCACCCCTGGGTTTCAGAACCCCGTTTATACATTTAAGGAGCGTGCTCTTTCCTGAGGCATTGGGGCCCAAGAGACCGCAGATGGTACCTCGCTTCACCTCAAAGTTCACATCCCTGAGGACCTGCTTGTGGGCATAGTCGAAATCAAGATTCACGACTGAAACCAGATCTGTCCTTTCCATCATGGCCTAAGAATGATTATTAGGGTACTACTATACATTATATGTCTAATAAGGTCCATATAAGGTTAATAAAGTTACTAATAACGGCTTTCGGTGCGATTCTGACTTGACAGGCGAGCGGGTCTTGTGTCAACTATCTTTCTGCAGCTGCAAACCCCTCTGCCCAAGGAGAGCTATTGTGAGATCGCAAAGGACGAAGGCTATTACGATTACGTTAAGCGTGACCATCACCCTTCTGTGCGTCCTGCCACTGTTTGCGGCGCCCAGCGATGATCGTACGACCCGGTCTGGTAAGGCGCGCGTCATAACCGATATGACCGGCAGACAGGTGAGGGTGCCCGACCCCCTCCCCAGGGTAGCCCTCTTCGGTGGGCCGACCGGGCAGGTCGCCTATGCCCTCGGCGCCCAGCGACAACTCTGTGCCGTCACCGCCTCGCTCAAAGGTTCAGAACTGATCGGGAGTTTCGACCCCCTGGTCAAGAAACTGCCTGCTCCTCGCACCACGAGTGGTCACGTGAATATGGAGGAACTTCTCATAGCGGACGCTCAACTGGTTATTGCCGGGAGTTTGGATGGTTCGATCGTAGAGAAGAAGACAAGGATACCCGTGGCCTACACCGAAAGCACGATGGCCCACGGGTACGACCTGCTCAAAGAGGAGGTACGTTTCTATGGCAATGTATTTCAGAAACAGGCCCGTGCCGAAAGGTATATCCGATACCTCGAAAAGACTATCGCCTATCTCAGGGCCCGCACTGAAGGGATCCCCAAGGACAGACGCAAGATGGTGTTCAACGGCTATGGGCCAAGCCATCTGGTGACGTTGGGCGGCGACACGTTTATGCATGAGCGTATTGACGTTGCAGGCTGCGTCGATGCCGTCGCGGGAATCAGTACCGCCGGTGCGAAGGAGGGACTCCATTCAGGCCTTGCCGAAATGTCAATGGAAAGGGTGCTCGGTTGGAACCCGGATATCGTGGTCATTGATACGGGAGAACCGGCCGACGTTTACAAAGACCCGAAATGGAAGAGTGTGAAGGCCGTCCAGACACGCAGGGTTTTTAAACAGCCGGTTGGGGCCTTCGTGTGGGATCGACCGACGGTCGAGGCTGGCGTGCTCTATCCCCTTTGGCTGGCCAAGCTCGCCTATCCTGAACGGTTCAGTGATTTAGATATGATCAAAGAAATTAAGACGTTCTATCGGGAGATCATGTCCTTCGAATTGAGCAACGCCCAGGCCCAAAAGGTGCTGGACGGCAAGTTTTCGATCAATTATGGGATAGCGGGGCGAAGGTAGGCGAGACTATGGGACACCCTTCCGTGTAGAGAAATGTCATTAATGGGGCGCTGTCGGCAATTATGGACCAAGACACAAAAAAACAGAGCAAAACAAAATCAAACCCTTTCAGGTTAGGCCTACTCCTGGTCTCTCTCCTCCTCTGTGTGGCTGTCTGTTCGCTCATGCTCGGCCGCCTTAGGATACACCCCCTTGATGTGGTCAAGATCCTTGCTTCGGGTCTTTTCCCCATAGAGCATAGCTGGCCCCCCACCCTCGAGTCGGTTCTTTTTGATGTGCGCCTTCCTCGGCTTTTTGCCGGCCTCCTTGTGGGCTCCGGTCTTTCGGTTTCCGGAGCCGCCTTTCAAGGACTTTTTCGAAACCCCCTCGTTTCCCCTCACATTTTAGGGGTCTCTGCCGGTGCAGGACTGGGTGCTGCATTGGCGATCCTCTTTTTCGGCAATATCTACATGGTACAAGTATTCAGCTTCATTTTCGGACTTCTCGCGGTATTTATGACCTATACCCTCAGTAGGGTGTACCGAAGCACCCCGATCCTCATGCTCGTCCTTTCCGGAATCATTGTGGGGGCCCTTTTTGCTGCCACCACTTCTTTACTCAAGTACATTGCTGACCCGGTGAATCAGATGCCGTCAATAGTCTTTTGGATGCTCGGTTCGCTCAACAATAGCTCCAATAGGGATATGGCCATCGTCGGACCGATCATGATGATGGGTATCGCCATCCTCCTTCTTATCAGGTGGCGGATAAATCTTTTGGCCATGGGGGAGGAGGATGCCCGGGCCTTGGGGGTCAACACAACCCAGATTCGGGCGATCATCATCATTTGTGCCACGGTGATCTCCGCCTGCTCGGTGTCGATAGCGGGGATCATAGGCTGGATAGGGCTCGTCATTCCTCACATAGGCCGGCTGCTTGTAGGGCCGGACAATAAACTCCTCCTTCCTGTAGTCACCCTTATCGGCGCCTCCTACCTCGTGGCGGTCGATACTATCGCTCGAAGCGCCATGGAATCAGAGATCCCCATCGGTATTCTGACCGCCATGGTCGGCGCCCCCATCTTTGCCTATCTGCTGCGAAAGAACCGTTCGGAGTGGTAACAATGATCGCTGGAGTCCTTGCCGAAAACATAGTCTTTTCATACAACGGCCGACTCGGGGATGCGGTATTCCGGGATGTGAGCTTCTCCGTGGGGAAGGGGGAGATCCTCTGCCTGCTGGGGCCGAACGGCACGGGCAAGTCAACCTTGCTCAAGTGTATCAGCAGTGTGCTGCGTCCTCAGAAAGGGAGAATCTTGCTGAATGGAAAGGATGTGGCACATCTCAAGGCCAATGAAACAGCCAGGGAGGTAGGCTATGTGCCCCAAAGCCAGATGTCGACCTTCCCCTTTTTGGTGAAGGACATAGTCGTCATGGGGAGAGCCCCCCATCTGGGCATGCTTTCGTCGCCGTCAGGGGACGACGTGGACATCGCCCATAGAGCCATGGAAGCGGTCGGTATTCTGGGAATTTCCGAGCGGCCGTGCACCCAACTCAGTGGTGGGGAATGGCAACTGACGCTGATTGCCCGGGCCTTGGCTCAAGGACCTCGGACACTGGTCCTCGACGAGCCCACGTCCCATCTGGACATAGGTAACCAGATGAGGATACTGAAGGTCGTGAAGGGGCTTGCCGAATCGGGCCTGGTGATTATCATGGCGACCCACATACCGGACCACGCGTTCATGCTGGCGAACGAGGTGGCAATCCTTAACCACGGTCGAATCCAATATCAGGGATCCCCTGATGAGGTGATAAGCGACGAAAACATGCGGGCCACGTATGGGGTTGAGGTGCGGGTGGTCCATGTTGCCGACCAGGGTCTGGATAGAAAAGTATGCTGTCCGGCATTAGGAGAGGGGAGATGAAGGAAACAGGCCATAGGCAATGAACGATAAAGGCTCAAAACGGGATAAGAAAGGAAAGTTGGGGGTATGAAGGCCGAGGGTGACGGGAGAAAGGAAGCCAGGGATGAGAAGCCAGAATTCGTAAGCCGGCCCATCCGCATTCTGTGGGCCCTGGTAGTGCTGTCTCTCCTTCTCTCCACTGGAACTCAAGCGACAGATGCCTATGGCACCGATAAGTGGACGGAACTTAGCGCAATGGAGAGGCAGGTCAAGGCCTATGTTCCAGAAAAAAACTGTCCCGATGACCCCTACGTGTTGGTTACCCTGCAGGAGGCCATAACTGCAATAGGGGAGGGAAACGGCGGGATTGGGGCTTGCCTGGTCCGGGAGGCAACGGGAGAAATTGTCGAGCGGGGTCATAACCGACAGTATGAGCCCTATTTCCGCAGCGATCTCCATGCAGAAATGGACCTTCTCACGCGGTACGAAGAAAGGGTCAGAGGCCGACGTCAGGGGGCTGGGATACCCACGGGCGTACAGCGAAAGATGGAGGGGTTGGTCCTGTACACCTCATTGGAGCCTTGCCCTATGTGTCTTACGAGGATAATCAACGCCGGCGTGAAGAAGGTATATTTTGCCGCCCCGGATCCCACCGGCGGTATGGCCCACAAGATGCGCAACCTCCCCCCTTTCTGGCAGGACAGGGCCTCCGGCCAGATCTTTGAACCCGCCAGGTGTTCGACCCACTTAAAGGAACTCGCCTGGCAACTGTTCCGCCATTCGATGGCGAGAAGATCCACGAGGTAAGACGATCTGCAGAGAACTTTCGTATTACATAATTTATTATTGATGACTATTACAACTAATAAGAGAGTTTTGGATAGTATCAAAGATATTTGTATTGACGACGAGAACACCAGTATGTCTTAATGTAGCCCTAATACACTGGTAAACATTTCTTATAAGAATAGATTACTGAAGGAGGATTGGTAAATGGAAGGAGTATTGAGGACCATTGGTAACATATGTCTCGCAACCGTCTTAGTAGGTTTTCTGGCTGCCGCGGGCCAGGCTCAAACCGTGAACGCCCTGGCCGGGCAGACCGTTGCCGCTTCGGGGGAAAAGAAGGATTACGAGGCCTTCGACCTGGGGGAACTCTATGTAAAAGGAGATAGAATCCCGGCCGTGCAGGGAATGACTCAGGTATCGGAATTTACAGCGGAGCAGATCGAGGCAACCAACAGCAAGACTGTAGCCGAAGTACTCAAGTATGTTCCCGGAGTCATTGTGACGACCGGCCGGAAGAACGAACCGTCGGTCAGGATTCACGGCCTAAAACCGGACAAAGCGCTTGTGCTCATCGACGGTGTTCCTTACTACGAGACAAACTACGGAAGCCTGGATCTTAACAGCATACCTGTAGACAATCTTGCGAGAATCGAGGTGCAAAAGGGCGTTTCCTCCGTTCTTTACGGCCCGAACGCCATTTCCGGCGTCATCAATATCATAACCAAGAAATCAACCGCCAAGCCGAGCCTCAACGCGAGGGCCGAGATCGGCGATTACGAGTCGAGGAGACTTGGCATCTCTCATGGTATGAAGGTGGGCAAGTTCAGTTACTGGCTGGGCTACGAACACCTGGAGACGGATGGCTGGTATCTTTCACGCAGTTTTGACGCTCATCCCACGAGTGTTCAGTATGGAAGCGGAAGGAGGGCTACATACCGGACCTACGTGTTGGAGAACGGAGGCGTGAGGGAAAACGCGGACGAAAAGACGGATGCCTTCTGGGCCAAGGTTGGTATTGAGCCGACAGCCGATTCAGAATACTTCGTCAATTTTCACCACATTACCAGGGAGAAGGGAGGCCCTGCCTCATTGATGGACAATGCAAACAGAGTGCTGCCAACATTTTCCCAACTCTGGCGCTTCCCCCGTTACGACAACTGGGGCATAGACCTGAGTGGTCAACAGAAGATGGGGGACAGGATCACCGTCAAGGGCAAACTCTTCTATCACGATCACGTGGACGATCTGGATTCGTACTCGACACCCGACTACGTCAACTCTTATGCCACAAGCCGGTACAAGGACAAAATGCTCGGAGGTTCCCTCCTTTCAGACATAAAAGTGGCTGAAATAGACACGCTTCGGCTTGCTTACAACTACCGTCGAGATGAGCATAAAGACCGGGCACTGGAGACTGACCCATTCAGCAAGGCTGTTTCCTACACGGGCTCCCTGGGCATTGAAAACGAACTGAACCCCACAAAGAACCTCTCGATTGTGGCCGGCCTCGGTTACGACTGGTTTCAGGTGACAGATGCACCTGTAGAGAACAAAAGGAAGCCTTATGACGACCACCTCAGCCCTATGGCAGGTGTGAAGTATGCCTTCAACGATGGCACGAACCTGTTCGGTTCCTGGGCCAAGAAGATCCGCTTCCCCACCCTTTCCACCCTCTATTCCAGTTCGAGCGGCAATGCCGACTTGAAACCGGAAAAAAGCCAAAACTATATCGTGGGAGTTTCCCGGGGGATAGGTCCCTGGGCAAGAGCTGAGTTGTCCCTTTTTCACTATGACATAACTGACCTCATTACCAGAGACACGCCGGTTGCCAACTCTCCCTACGTTAATTTTGGCAAGGTGAAAATATATGGCTTTGAGGTAGCCGGTGAGATATTCGCCACAAAAGACCTGAGTTTCAGGTTGGGGTATACCTATGAGGACGCCTCCGACAAAAGCGACGGACGAGTCACTGACCGGGTTACGGGTATTCCCGAACACAAGATAGATATGACCGCGCGCTACGCTATCCCCCGTATTGGCGTTAATCTCGATCTGACCGGCCTTTATGTTGGCAAGATGTGGGGGCAGTTACCTACCCCTGCATCCCCGAACGCAGAGTCGCTACGAACAAGCGACTATTTCACCATGGACGCGAGGATTGGCAAAACATTCTTCAACAAGGTGGAGCTGTATTTTGTGGCCAAGAATCTGTTCGACAAAGACTACGAATCGGAAGTCGGCTTTCCGGCACCAGGAAGAAACCTCTATCTCGGCATGAAGTACAGCTATTAGGAGATGGAGAAAAACTGAGAAAGGCTGGATGGAGAGATACAACATGATAAAAAGAAAGTTCTTGGTCTTAATGGCCGTATTGAGTTTCTCCGGGGTGTTGACCGGTCAGGCATTGGCCCTCACGGTCAGCGGCTCTGTGAGCCATCCGCTCAATGTCAGTACCGACGAGCTGGCGAAATTCGGCGCTATCGACGCCAGGATAACCGAGTATACCCGCGATAACACCTTCCGTGGAGTATTTACCTACCGGGGGGTCCCCCTCAGGACCCTGCTGGACGTTGCCGGGGTTCGGAAGGAAGAGGGTGGTTTCAATAAGCCTTTAGACCTGGCGGTTGTGGTGAAAGGCAAGAACGGGATGACCACCGTGGTCTCGTGGGGGGAGATATTTTACAAGAACCCGTCCCACGTTCTCATAGCCATCTCCGCTACGCCGGTTGTACCTCATCATGCCAAGGGATGTGGCGAGTGCCACCCGTCCGCAGTCTATCAGACCGCACTCGACCAGCTTAACCGAAAGATCGGCTATCCGAAGTTGGTGGTTACAAAGGATTTCTACACGGATCGATGCCTTGAGGACATCGTTAGTATTGAGGTAGTCGATCTTAAGAAACCCTATGAGAGAAAGCAGGGTCAGAAGCTCTTTTCGCCGAAGTTTACCCTTTCTAACGGCAAAGCAAAATCTGTTGAAATCACTGATCTCGGCGGTTTTTCCCGCGTTGAAGCAACGGTGAAAGAGGTTGGTGATGGGAGAGGGTACCATGGGCTAAAACAGTTTGGCGGCGTTTCCCTGCGGGATCTGCTAAAAAAGGCTGGTGCCACGCCGGACACCGAAGGCGCAGTGCTCATCTCATCTGTTGATGGCTACCGCTCGCTGTTCTCTTTCGGCGAGATTTATCTGTCGCCCGATGGCGACCGTATCATGGTTGCTGACAGCGAAAAAGGTAGGCCACTCAAGGAGAATGGAAGGTTTGCCCTCGTGGCGCCAAATGACCTTGCCGCAGACAGAATGATCAAGGCCATAAACAAGATAGAAGTGGTATCTCTCAAGCCGCAGCCAAAGGTGTATATCATCAGCACGGGTTGTGGCGACACGAGCCTGCTTACATTGGAAGCCATCTCGGTTATGGGGAAGGTTGATACCTTTATCGCTTCAGACTATCAGATCAAACAGTTCTCAAAATATATGGGAGACAAACCGCTTCTCTTTGATCCGATGCTCAACTACGAGCCGCGATTCAGGAAGGCAAACCCTGGTCTGAAGCCGGAAGAGGCCAAAAAGAGGTTGGAGGAACAACGGGCCGCTGATATGAAAAAGATCAGGGACGCCTTGGCTGCAGGTAAGAGTATAGGCCTGCTGGACCACGGGGACCCTACCATATTCGGAGGCTGGCAGCACTGGCTGGAGCCTGAAGTGGGAGGGCGGTTCGAGGTTGTCACCGGCGTAAGCGCATTTAGCGCCGCCAATGCGTTGTTTGCGAACAGCAAGGTCTCGACGGGCATCAGCGCCTGCAAGGCTGCGGACCCTCATAATCTTCTCTGCAAGCGGGCAAGCTCTGCCATTCTGACGGCGCCGAAAAGCCTGGAGACGAACGAAGGGCTTCTGAAGGCGGTAGCAGCCTCGGGTGATACCCTCGCCATCTTTATGGGCCTCACCGAGCTGAAAACGCTGGTACCCCTTCTGACGAAGTATTATCCTCCCACGGCCCCGGTGGCCATTGTGTATAAGGCCGGGTACTCCCAGAGCGGGCGCTTGGTCAAGACGAACCTCAAGAAGCTCATCGAGACTACCGAGCGTGACAAAGAGCAGATGCTCGGACTTATTTACGTCGGTTCTTGTGTCAAGTAGTCGGAAGGAGAAAGGAAAGAATAGTCATGAAGACGCGTGTTTTGGGCATGCTTGTCGTGCTGGTGCTGGTAAGTATGTCCTTTCTTCCCAGCGTGGACGCCCTGACCATCAACGGTGCCGTCCGTCAACCCCTCAACCTGGATACGGATAATCTCCTACAATTTGGCTCCGTCCAGGCCCGTGTGACCGAACTGAGCCATAATGGGAACTACGGCGGGGTTTTCGACTACCGCGGCGTCCCGCTCAAGGCACTCCTCGATGTTGCCACGGTGCAAAAAGAGGTGGCCGGCTACTCCAAGTCCATCAATCTGGCCATCCTTGTCCGAAACAGGGAAGGGAGATCGGTGGCCCTCTCGTGGGGTGAGGTCTTCTACAGGAATCAGTCGAATGTGATGATCGCCACATCGGCAAGGCCGGTAGAACCGGGTGTGAAGCACAAATGCGGCGAATGCCACGATGCAGCCCTTTTCAGACCGGTTTTGGATAAGCTGAACCGGAAGATTGTCTTTCCCAAGCTCATCATGACAAACGATTTCTACACCGATCGAAATCTCGAAAACGTTGTGAGCATCGAGATCGTCGATTTGAACAGAGAGGTCCAGTATCCGGAAGGTCAGCGTCCTTCCCCTGCAGCATTTACCGTAACAGACCAAGACGGCCGATCCAGACAGGTGACGGACCTCTCCGGATATCCGCAGGTTTCCGTGGCCATCAAGGAAGTGGGCAGTGGCAGGGGTTTTCACGGTTTCAAGCGGTTACAGGGGGTGGGTTTGGGAGAGCTTTTGAAGCGGCTCGCCGTTGATGCGGGTCCTGACTCGGTCCTCCTTGTCACGTCCACTGACGGTTATCAGTCTCTCCTTTCCCACGGAGAGATTGTTTTTTCAGCCCTTGGAGAACAGATAATCATCTCGGAGGCGAAGGGTGCCCCCAAAAAATTCGTACTTCTCGTGCCCCACGACACCCTGGCTGACAGGATGGTGAAGACGATCAACAAGGTTGAAGTGATCTCTCTCCGGCCCAAGCCGAAACTCTACGTGATTGGGGTTGGATGTGGCGACACGAGCCTCATTACCCTTGAGGCCATTTCCTGCATGGGAAAGGTTGATGCGTTTATTTCTCCTGGTGATCTGGCAGGGCGGTTCTCCAAGTACACGGGAGATAAGCCGGTGCTTTTCGACCCCTTCGCAAGCTTTGAGCCGGAGTTCAAGAAGAAGAACCCCAATCTGAAAGGCGACGAACTCAAGAAAAGGCTTGAGGCGCAGCGGTCGGTGGAGATCAAGAGTCTTAAAGACGCGCTTGCGGCAGGGAAGAGCGTGGCTGTACTCGATTATGGTGACCCCACCATCTACGGCGGCTGGCAGCACTGGCTGGAGCCCGAGTTCAGCGGTAAACTGGAGGTTGTCCCCGGGATAAGTGCCTTTAGCGCAGCCAACGCCATGATGGGCTACAACCTGGCGTGCAATCAAGATTCCATGATAGTTACCACACCCAGAGCCCTGGAGGCGAACCAGGAGATGCTGAAAGCGGTTGCCGCAAAGGGCGACCCGGTGGTGGTCTACATGGGGCTGAAAGATATGAAAAGCCTTGTTCCGCTTCTCAAGAAGTACTATCACGCAAAGACCCCCGTAACCGTTGTGTACAAGGCCGGATATTCAAAGGAAGGCCGGCTCCTGAAAACCCATCTCGACCGCGTTCTTTCCGACACAGCAAAGGAGACCGAACAGCAGCTTGGCATGATCTATGTTGGGCCGAGCCTGAGATAGGATCTGTCTTACATGTCTTTGCAGCGCAAGCTAAACCTCTTCGATGCGACCCTTCTGGTTGCCGGCAATGTCGTGGGAGCAGGCATATTTGCTACTGCCGGCTTTGTTGCTCATGAGCTCCCCTCCCCCTTACTGTTTATCTCGGTGTGGGTTGCGGGCGGCATACTTACCGTATGCGGCGCGCTCACCTACGCCGAGATGACGGCCATGTTTCCCCGTTCAGGGGGCGACTACCTTTTCCTGAAGGCGGCTTATGGCCCCTGGGCGGGGTTTCTTTTGGGCTGGATCTGTTTCTGGATTATCAACCCCGGTTCCATCGCAGTACTCGCCGTTGCCCTCGCACAATACGCGAAGGCGATCTTGGGTGTTGAGCCGGGCGTCGAAAAACTGATCGCCCTCAGTACCGTGGTGTGCCTCTCGTTGCTCAACTATCGAGGGGTCCGTCTGGGCGGTAGCACTCATAACGTATGGACTCTGGGTAGTTTTGCCATCATTGGCGTTCTTATTGTGGCCGGATTGGCCTCCGGAAAGGGGAACTGGGCCCATTTCCATGAAACGGCTGGGTCGGCAGGTATAGAGCCGCTTAAGATTCTGGGGCCGGCCATGATAGCCGTGATCTTCTCCTACAGCGGGTGGTTCGTTACCGCCTATATCGGGGAAGAGGTGAAGCGGCCCGATCGGAATCTGCCTCTGTCGTTGATGCTCGGAACCACGGTTGTCATGTGCCTGTATATGCTTTTGAACGTGGTCTATCTCTATGCCCTGCCCCTCTCTGCTATGGCCGGTGTCATCAATGTGGGGCAGACAGCTGCGCAAAGGCTTCTTCAGCCAGGCGTGGCAGGTTTCATCACCCTCGCGATCGTCCTTGCCATGGGGGCGAGCATGAACGCTACCATCCTCTCGGGCGCCAGACTATCGTACGCAATGGCAAGGGATGGTCTTCTGTGGTCGGCACTGAGTGCGGTGCACCACAAATATGGCGTGCCCCATGTGGCCCTTCTTTGTCAGGCCCTTCTTGCAGGGATCTTCGTGCTTGTGGAGACCTTTGAGAACCTTCTCGGTTCGGTGGTGTTGGTAATGCTGCTCTCGTGCATCGGTTCAGGTCTTGCCCATATCGTTCTGCGATACAGAATGCCGGCTGCCGCACGGCCGTATAAGACCCTTGGATATCCCTTTGTGCCTCTCCTCTTCGTTGGCGGATACGTGTGGATCGCTGTTCAGATCGTCATGTCGAATCCAGCCAGCTCGCTGGTGGGCCTGCTCGTAACGTTGTCGGGTCTCCCACTCTACCTCTGGGTTTTTCGTAGGAGGAAGTCCCTTGACCCTGCCCTTTAAGCGCCACTGGAATAGATGTGTCGTTATATCGGTCGCTTTGCATGTGGCGTTATTGTCCATACCGCTTTCGATGGTCGCGAGAGAAGGGATACATGCGATCAATGTTTCGCTGGTGACAGTCAGTGAGCCTCCTCCCAATCCCGAAGCAAAGAAACCCCTTCCGAAGCCTGAACCCCCAAAGCCTGCCAAGGTTCAGGATAAGCCTTCGCCTGCCCAGCGCCCTGAGGAGGCTAGAGACGTAAAGGCCCAGGTGGTCTCGCCGGGAGAACAAACGGTGATGCAGGTTTCCCCCGGTGCGGGGGATGCAGCCACAGGGGTGGCGATAGCAGGCGCCAAAGTAGGGACGGGAGGCACAGCTATCGGTGGCTCCATGCCGGGAGGCACGGGGACCGGTACCTCCTATGGCTTCGGGGGGATCGTGGAAGGACAGTTCGGCCGGGGGGAGGGCCCGGGCTTCTCGTACCGGGAGATGCCGGAGTACCCCTTCGCGGCAAAAAGACTGGGTAAAGAGGGGAGGGTGATTCTCCAGGTTACCATCGATGCCAAAGGTCGTCTGGAAGATGTGGATGTGGTCGAGGCATCGGACCAGGTCTTTGTGGAACCGGCCGTTGACTCACTTAGGAAATCAAGGTTTTTCCCAGGCAAGAGAAACGGGGTCCCCAGTCGGTACAAGTGCAAACTGGCCATAAGGTTTGCCCTGGGGTCCTGAAAAGAAAAAGTGCCAGAAGGAGGAGGACAAGGTGTTTCAGATACTGATCAAAGGC
>DCUF01000087.1 GCA_002328485.1 Deltaproteobacteria bacterium UBA2221 | reverse complement strand
GCCGACACCATACGGCCCCACTTGACAGGCCAAGACCTGAAGCAATTGGGGGTAGAGGAGGGTCGTTTCCTCGGGGAAGTCCTCGAAGCGCTCAAGATGGCAAAGATAGACGAGAACCTGAAAACCCGAGAGCAGGAAGAACATTTTGTCGTCTCCTTATTGAAAAGGAAGGGTGTGCCCGGGTGAATTTTCTCGTCCCTACCATGGAGCTACAGGTCGACTGCTATCAGGGGCCCCTGCCCGCCTTGCTCCATCTTATCAAGAAGAACAAGGTGAATGTCTTTGATATCCCTGTGGGCATGATCGCCCAGCGCTTTTTTGAGTATCTTGACCTTGTCAAAGAGATGAATATGCGCATCGCAGAGGATTTCATAGACCTGGCCTCCCTCCTCATCTTCATAAAGGCTCGGATGCTTCTTCCACGGGAGGATGACCCGCGGGAAGAATTTGTGGAGCGCATTCTCGAATATGAAAAGACCAGGGCCATGGTGAAGAACCTGGAGGCCCTGCCAATCCTCGGGAGAGACGTCTTTTCACGGGGCAAGGTCGCCTTGGAGGATGAGAGTGAAGAGCTCCATCTTGCCTCCCTTTGTGCGCTCTTCTTTCAATTGATCAAAGCCAAGGAGGAACGGTACTTCGAGGTCAGGGAGATACGGCCCACCCTGGAAGAAAAGCTTATCTACATCAAGAAGATTCTTGAACAAAGAGGAAGCTTCGCGTGGAAAACGCAGAGCGAGGAGAACCACTCAGAGAGGGTGGCGAGCGTCCTGGCTATGCTTGAGCTGGCAAAGCTCAGACTGGCAAAGATGTCGCAGCGAAAGGTCTTTGGAACCATACTACTGACAAAAAGGTGATACTCATGGCCCAGTCGAAAACAGCAAAAGCACTCATCGTTATATGTTCTGTGATCGTGGTGGCATTCTTCGTTTCCATCATACGGGGGGTTACCCGACCGGTTGGTGCCAAGATAGCAGTTGTCGAAATCGAAGGCATGATCAGTGACTCGAAAGAAGCGATGAAGAATATCGTCAAATTCAAGGAAGATGACTCGATCCGGGGGATTATCCTTAGAATCAACTCTCCCGGCGGCGCCGTGGGCCCTACCCAGGAGATCTATCGGGAAGTAATAAAGCTCAAAGAGAAGAAGCCGGTGTACGTCTCGATGGGGTCCCTCTGCGCCTCCGGTGGCTACTATATAGCGTCGGCAGGTCAAAGGATATATGCCAATCCCTCTACGGTGACGGGGAGCATCGGCGTGATAATGCAGCTTGCCATGCTGGAAGGCCTTATCGAAAAACTCGGTATCCAAATGACCACGATCAAGGCTGGCGCATTCAAGGATGCGGGCACACCGTTCCGCGAGATGACCAAGGAGGAACGGGCCTATTTCAATAGTGTGGTAGAGAGCATCCATGCCCAATTTATAAAAGACGTGGCAGCGGGGAGGAAGATGGAGGTGGAGAAGATACGGAAGCTGGCCGATGGCAGGGTTTTTACCGGCACACAGGCCAAAGAGCTGGGCCTTGTGGACGGCCTGGGGAATTTCTACGATACGGTTGACGAATTCAAAAAGGTTCTAAAGATCAGCGGCAAGCCCAACCTCGTCTATGCAGAAAAGCCCTTTTCGTTCTCCAAATGGCTTATAGGCTCCCTGGCGCGAGACCTGGTCAATGAGCGTTTCTCGTCCCCTTTTAAGTTTCTCTTTTCGCCTCAGCAATGAAGTGGAACGCGAAAGATAACCCATGGCCGAGGGTGCTCAAAGGTGTCTCAACAGGGGAGATGTCTCTCCTTGCCGTGCCAAAGCGCCGTGGTGGTCCCATCACCTGGAACCAGTAGCCTATGGCCGTCTTTCCAGTATCCCTTGGAGCCTCTCGATGAAGGATAGTTGCCCGCTATGCATCTTCATCCGGCCTTCTTCTACAGAGAACCATGCCGCCTTGTCCACTTCGGGGAACTCCTGCTGTCTTCCGGACTTCGGAGGCCACTCAAGCGAGAAGCTGTTGCTCTTTAAACGCTGAGGATCGAGGTCCCATTCCGCTGCCCAGACGCTGACCACCTTTCCGCTGCGCTGCCGCACGCTTCCGAGGGGGATGAAAGGACCGTGAACCTGGGCACCTGTTTCCTCAAAGAACTCTCGCACAGCGGCTGTAATGGGCTCCTCATTTGCCTCGAATTCACCCTTTGGGATGGTCCACGCGCCCCTGTCCTTCTTGGCCCAGAACGGGCCACCGGGATGGGCAAGGAATACCTCAAGGCGACCCTTGGTCAGTCTATACAAGAGGATCCCTGCGCTCTGGCTTGGCACCATGATCTCCCGTGAATCATCGGGATGAAAGTCGACGTAAGAGGGTTGGTCAGGCTTCGCCGGGCTCTCCTGTGGCTACCGAAAATCTGTCACGGAGCAGGGGTCTTCTTGGCCGCCTGACTGATCGGGGTTGCCGGAACAGGCACCGTCTTGCTTCTATCGCCTATCCTGTCTGCGGTCTCACCCAAATCCTCTACTTCACTGCTTTCTTTCAGAAAATTGAGGAACGTAGCGGCCGCAGGCGAAAGGGTCTTCCCCTTTAGGTGAATGATGTCGATATCGAGGGTGAGCTCACCACCTTTGAGGTGTACCGTGGCAAGCTCGCCGCGCTTTATCTCATTTCTTACACAGATGCTGGCAAGAAAGGAGTATCCCTTGTCTTTTTTGACCATATCTTTGATAAATTCTGTATTGCCGGCCTCGACAAGGGCTGACGGCTTCAGCCCCAGCCTGTCGAACTCACCCCACATGGCAAATCGGGTGGCCGAACCCGCATCCCTGCAAATAACCGGCTGTTCGTTGAGTTCGGCCAAGGAGACCTCTTCCTTTCCCACAAGCCTGTTTTCCGGGGAAACGACGACTATTACTTTGTCCCTGCAAAAAGGGATGACATTGATACGTTCCGGATAGGGCACACGCGCCACAAGGGCGAGCTCAAACTGATGGTTAAGGATCCCCTTCACAAGTTCATCCGAGGCGCCTTCAGAAAGAAGGACCTTGATTCTTGGGTAGAAATCCTGAAAGGATGAGACAACAACCGGCATCAGGTACTGCGCCAACGCCTTGGCGCTCCCAATCCGGAGTTCCCCGCTTTTGAGGTCCTGCAATTCCTTGATTGCCTTATTCGCCTCCTGGACGAGCCCAAAGATCTTCTCCGCATAATCGAAAAGCATGCGGCCAACTTCAGTTGGTCGTAGATCCTTTCCGAACTTGTCCAGGAGCTTGAAACCGAGGTAACGTTCGAGGCACCGTACCTGGATAAAGACAGCCGGTTCGGTTACGAACAACTCCTCCGCTGCCTTTGAAAACGCGCCTGTCTTGGCGACGGCATGAAATGCACGCAGTTGATTAAGGTTCATTATCAAGCCTGCGAGTTAAGAGGTGTAGCATCAAGGTGTTAATTAATTTAATACCAATATAAAATTAATTATCTTGCGGTGTCAACCTCAAAAAGAAAACAATAGTTTTAGATACCTGAGGCTCTCGGGTGAATTTTGCCGTCCCAGCACGAATGGGACATTTTCATGTGCATCATGGCGCCAGGACAAGCAAAACGGGCCAATCGAGGAAAGTCACCCCTTATAGAACCGCAGTGTCAGGCGACGGGAACAAACGACCAGGGCATAGCGAAGATCGTCCCGAAGTAAACTTTTTTAGAAAAAGATAAGATTAATTGTATTGAGCACCGTAATCCAGTGGGATACAAGTATGAGGGGAGGCCATTTGGAAACCGATCGTAGTCTTGCTCGACTGGGGATCATAGCGAGCTTCAAAGATCAAAAAGGTAAGGAGGCGTTATGAGGGAACTGGAATTTGATGGTGTTATCATTGGAGCGGGCCCGAACGGGCTCACGACAGCAGGCTATTTGGCGAAAGCCGGCCTGAAGGTGGCGGTCTTGGAGCGGAGGTACGAGATTGGCGGGGGTCTTGCGACAGAGAACCTCCTTCTTCCGGGTATGCTCGTAGACAGCCACGCAATCTATCACATGATGGTGGAATATGCGCCACCGATGCGGGACTTTGAACTGGAGACGCGGTACGACCTCCAGTGGATCTACCCGGATGTGCAGGTCGTTATGCCCTTCCAGGATGGAACCCATCTCGCCATGTACAAGGACCCGGCAAAAACGGCCAAATCGATCGCGAAGTTCTCAGAGAAAGATGCTGAATCCTTTTTGAACTTCGTACAGATCGGCGATGAAGCAATGGACATGTTTATAGCTCCGGCAAGCTATGTCAACCCTCTGCCAAGCATCGAACAGGTGGCAAAGCTAGAGCGATACCCTGCAACCAAATGGGACGATGAACTGACAGGCTTTACGCCGCAGCAGATCGTTGAGAGCTGGTTCGAGAACGATAAAGTCCGTACCCTCATGCTGTATCTCGCCACCATGTGGGGCCTCGACTATGATCTCGAAGGTCTCGGCTATCTGGTTCCCCTCATGATCAACCGCGGGTGGCACTTCCGGCTTTCAAGAGGTGGATCGCATCATGTTGCCCATCTTTTCGGCAAGTATATTTCCGAGAATGGAAGCAGGGTCATATCCGGCTGCATCATCAAGCGGATCGTTATCGAGGGAGATGAGGCGAAAGGCGTTGAGCTTGAGGATGGGACCTTTATCAAAGCGAAGAAGTTCGTCTGCAGCGCCATCAATCCCCACCAGACATTCTACGATTACGTTGGGAAGCAGTACCTGCATGACGAACTGATCACCAGGCTGGACCAGTGGAAATACTCTGACATGAGTTTTTTCACCGTGCATCTTGCCTTGACGGAGATGCCCCAGTTTGCAGCGCTCAAGAACGATCCCGAGCTCTCCGGATCGCTTATCTTTGTGGTTGGTTATGAATGTGAGCAGGATCTCATCAACCACCTTGAGGCGTCTAAGAGGGGAGAACTTTACGAAAAACCGGGCTTCAACTGCTGTTTCCCATCCTTCCACGATCCCATCAGGGTGCATCGCCGTCCGGACAGCACAGCGAAGCATATCGGTCTGCTCACCATGGAATGCGCGCCCTACAATCTCAAGGATGGTGGAGCACTGGCCTGGAACAAACAGAGAAGACCCTATGCAGAGCTCTGTAAGAAGGTGTTCGAGAAGTACGCGCCCAACATGACAAAGGACGCAATCCTCTGGGATTACCTCGGCACCCCGCTCGACACGGAAAACAAATTCCCCGATATGAAGCAGGGCTGCTTCAAACAGGGCGCCTATCTGCCTCTCCAGATGGGGTATATGAGGCCCAATGAATTCTGCTGTCAGCACGATACCCCCATAAAGAAGCTCTATATGGGCGGTGCGTGTACACACTCCGGTGGGATGATCACCTATGGTCCCGGTTTCAATGCGGCCGAGAAGATCGCCGAAGACCTCGGTATCCAGAAATGGTGGCCTGCGCCACGTGGTGTCCAAGAAGCTAAAGACCTTGGCCTATTCTAGATAGCTAAGGAAAGGAGGTCAGCATGTTTGTTCGATCCACTGGTTTAGGCAGGACATTACTCTCCGGGAGAATAGCGAAGATCGACACGACAACCCTGGTTCCGGCGACGCTTGAGGAGCCCCCCGCGGGGCAGACAGAGCCAATGAGGGTGCTTATGGAAATGGAGATCACAAATCCTGTCCACTGGACTGTCAGGGCATTCCTCGACCCCAAGGATTTGCGGCACATGGTGATGTTGATCCTTACCAATCCTGCGTTCATTATGAATGGTCTTAAGTTTCTCTTCTCTAAGGGCCCAAAGTACGATACCCCGGCAGCTCATGAGGCCCCCGCAGCCGCGGCCGGAGCGGCGGCAGCCGCGCCGAAACCTGCGGCCGCAGCCGCCAGGGCGCCTGCGCCAAGCGCAGCCCCAAAAGGCCCCGCGCCGATACCTACGAGAAGATAGGGAAGTCTATGAAACGATCACAAGGAGGGAACCATGCCAGATAAGAAATACGATGCCGTGATAGTCGGTGGAGGCCATCACGCAACAATAATCGCCTGCTACTTGGCAAGGGCAGGATTGAAGACTGCCATGTTTGAGAGGTGGCATGAGATGGGAGGCGGCGCCTGCGGTGAAGAGCTTCCCATACCGGGTTTCATTCAGAACGTGTGTGCCCATTTCACCCGTTTCTACACTAACCCTGCCTACGCGGATTTCGATTTGAGAAACCACGGGTTGGTTTACGTCTTCCCCGAAAACAACGAAGCCTGGATCTATCCCAACGGGGAATACATGCTGGGCAAGACCATGTTTCCCGTCGTCGATCCCTTTACCGGGGCTTCGAGCTTCTCCGAAGAAGCCGCCAAATATACCATTGATTCGGTCTCGGCCATCAACAAACACGACGGTGAGGTGGTTGAAGACATCATTATGAAGTACAAGGGTGCCTGGAAAAAGGCCTTCGGGAAGTATCGTTACACCGGACCAGGCGAGTGGGGGGATGGACCGGATCCTCTGGAAGCGCTTTTCAACGACCCCAAATACAAACTGGACCCCGATATCGCTTTGGGCACGGTAGGCGAGATCGCAACCAAAATGTTTGACAGCCCCGAGCTCCAGACCTTCTACATGAGGGCCATCCAGACATCAAACGGCCTCATGCCTCAGGACAGACCAGGCCCCTACTGGCATGTGCACGCCCTCGGTCTGATTCTCTCCATGGAGCCGGCAGCAATCGTTCAGGGCGGGACCCACAGTATCACCCACGCCCTTCTCCGTGCCTTCGAAGGCGAAGGTGGAGAATTCTTCGTTCTGAACGAGGTCAAAAGGATACTTATCGATAACGAGAAGGCCTACGGTATCGAGCTGCTCAGTGGGGAAAAGATCCTGGCCGACATCGTCATCAGCGATCTGAGCGCCGAGCTTTCCTTCGATATGATCGGCAAAGACAATATGCCCAAAGGTATGGACGATCTCTGGAACAAGGCCATGAAACTGAAGGCACCGCCTGACGACCTCTACAACAGCACGGGGTATGAGCGGACACAACTCCTTTGGGGCAACGTGGCTCTTATGGAAGCCCCACAGTATCCTATGAACTCGGAACTGGGCATGGTGCCAAGGCTCTATTTTGGGCCTGCCGACCCCGAGTACTTCCTCAGTGGACGGTATCAGAAGGAACGATGGGAGTTGGGTATTGCCAACCAGCTCTACCTCCTCGTCGCGCCAGACGTCCAGTGGGATGCCACCAGGGCGCCTGCGGGCAGGTTCGCGGCCCTTGTCGAAGAGTTTACCTGCCCCTGGAGGCAGTTCTCGGAAAAACAGTGGCTGAAGATGAAGAAGGATGTTGAGTTTAGAATGGTTCAGGAATGGGGCAGATATGCGCCCAACGTCACCATGGACAACTTCATGGCAGCATGGATCGCCACGCCCGACGATGTGGTCAACCGAAATCCCTGTATGCCCCAGGGTGGCTGGGGAGCTCTCGACGCCAACCTCGAGCGCCTGGGTCGCCTGAGGCCGTTCCCGGAGGTGTCGAATTACCGGATGCCGATCAAGAACTATTACCTCTGTTCTTCGGCGGCGCACTCGGCACACGGCATTGGCCGCGGCAGTAGTTATGCCTGCTACAAGGTTATCGCTCAGGATCTGGGCCTCAAGTATAAACCGTGGGAAGGACGAGAAATATAGAAGAACGGAAAGCACCCGAGAACCGTTGCGTATGATGAACAACAATAAGGTCCGTGGCGCCCTTTGGCTGCCACGGACCTTAGGTCATTCAGGCGGCCTAAAAGGGATAAGAAAAAGAGTCTTGTAGGAAAATAGAAAGATGGTATTATTCGAAGATGGACGCATGGCTGTTCACCACCGGCGCGTGGGAAGGTTTTCATTTTGGAAGATGCCTAATTAAACTGCAAAAAACTTCTGGAGGTGTCTATGCTACTGTTTGTACAGTCGTACGATGTTAGGAAAGGCAAGAGCTCGGAATATACAGATTTTGTACTGCGAACGCATCTACCCTCGCTGAAGAGTCTGGGGTTGAACGTCATAGGTGGCTTCCATGTGATCGTTGGGTCCGGGCCTCGGATTAGCTCTGTTGCCATGGCCGAAGACTTTCTTGATCTGCAGAAGGTCATTTGGAGCCAGAAGTTCGTTTCTCTTACCGAAGACCTTCAAAATTACGTTCAGGATTATGGTAGCAGGGTGCTCAGGAACACCGAGAGGGTGGTCGTGGACAATTACTCCATTGACAGCGGGACCTGGAGACTCAATCAGTATTACAAGATATCCAGGGGGAGCGAGAAGGACTATACCGAGTTCCTCACCAATGACTACATTCCTAGGCTGGCTGACCTCGGTCTAAAGGTGAGGGCTGAGTGGCAGGTCGTGCTTGGCTCGGGGCCTCGCGTACTTCTCGAAACGGTCGCGCCCAATATCACCGATATCGCCAACGCATTCAATTCGGATGAATTCAGAAGACTGAGAAGGAGCCTTATCATAAATTACCTTGACAGTTATAGTAGCAGGATACTCGCACCCACGGGAAGGGTGGAGGTTGCCTTTATTCTCGGCGGGATGACCGCTGCCCTGTAAGAATCAAAGAGGGTCTAAGAATCAAAAGGCTTACGTAGCCTAAAGAGTTGCGTTGGTCGATCGTACGAAAAACTGAACGAGGAGGATGCACGATATGGCAAGAGACGACAGTATGTACTGGAATCCGATCATGGAGACCTTGCCCCGCGAGAAATTGCAGCAACTCCAGATCAGGAAGTTCAAGAGGATTTTCGAATGGGCCTACAACAACTCCCCCTTCTATAGGAATCTTTACAAGGCCGCGGGCATTGAGCCGGGAGATATAAAGACCTACGAGGACATCAAGAAGGTCCCAAAAACAGACAAAGGCATGTTGCGAGATGTCCAGAGCAGACCGCCCTTCCCCTATGGCGACATGCTCGCCGTGCCACTCAACCAGGTCACCGAGTTTCGACAGACCAGCGGGACCACCGGAACGCCTGTCTACCAGGCTGACACCTGGCAGGACTGGGACTGGTGGGCAGAATGTTGGGCCTACATCCTCTATGCCCAGGGTTATAGAGATACCGATCGCTTTTTTGTCCCCTTTGGCTACAATATCTTCGTTGCCTTCTGGGCGGCCCATTACGCAGCAGAGAAATTGGGCTGCGAGGTTGTGCCCGGCGGCGTGCTCGATACAGAGGCACGGGTCATGAAGATGCAGGAATTGAAGTGCACTGCCTTCGGGGCTACCCCCACCTACGTCCTTGGTATGGCTGATACGGCAAGGAAGATCGGCATTGATCCGAGGTCTATCGGGATACAGAAGATCACGTGCGCCGGCGAGCCAGGGGCCAGCATCCCCACTACCAAAAAGAGGATCGAAGACGCCTGGGGAGCAAAGGTCTATGACCACATCGGTGCCACCGAAATCGGTGCCTGGAGCTACATGTGTCTGGCTCAGAAGGGTCTGCACGTCAATGAGGGCATGTTCTTGGTCGAGATAGAGGATACGGAGACAGGAGAGATCATCGATACGCCCATGAAGAACGGGAAGATGGTTATTACTGCCTTCGACAGAATAGGAAAGCCCTGCATCCGCTTTGACTCGAAGGACGTGATCCGCTGGGCGGATTACGATTGTGAATGCGGCCGTACCTTCCGAATTATCGACGGAGGCGTTGTGGGCCGAGCCGATGACATCACGAAGGTGAAAGGCGTCCTTCTGGCTCCCACGGCTATCGAGGAAGTGGTCCGTAGTTTTTCGGAGTTGAGTGACGAATACGAGGTCGTTGTGACCAAGAAGGGTGATATTGACGACATCATGCTGAAGATAGAGATCAGGCCTGGATTCGAGAGCCAGCAGCCCGACATCCTCAATCGCCTGAAAGATCAGCTGAGGGTCAAGACAAACCTTGGCTACAAGATTGAGGTTCATCCCTACGAGAGTCTTCCCCGATATGCATTGAAAGCAAAGAGATTTAAGGACCTCAGGGGAGATCACTAAGGACCGAAGGACACCTAAGGAGGACAGATATGGCAACAGAATACAAGGTCAGTGAGATGGCGGCAAAGATCGCTGAAATCCGCAAGCTCGCCGATGAACTGGATAGCATGTGTGGAGGTATCCAGGCCGTAAAAAAGAATATCGTGCGGCTCTTATCCAGTACCAAGATGCTCGAGCTGAATGTGTCCGACATCAAGGATTTCGTATAGAGAGAGGGTAATCCGCGCTCGTGAGTTGTTTTGGGCCTTCGCTGTCTGACGCAGCGAAGGCCTCACTTTTGTTGGCTCGCCGGTAATCGTCTATGGTACTATTACGAACACATGGCCAAATCGCGTCTCTATATCGATAAACGGTACTTCACCGGCAAGGCCATGAAATGGGTCAGTTTCGAGACCTCCCCCAATCTGCAGGCTACAAGATCCGATATCTACGGCCGTTGCGTCCCTTGCATCACCTCCCTCTATGAACAGCTTAAGGAGGGGAGGAAGGACATCGAACTCGGCCTCGCGTTCAGTTGCTGGAAAGTGGTGGTGGTCCTAGAAAGCATGGAAGAGTGCATTAGGCTTCTGGAGGAATTCGAAAGACGGTTCTTGGATGATCGGACACTCAAGGGTCGGTTTGGATCCGTCGACGAAACCAAAAACACTCGGGTGCTCGTGATCAACGCGACCACTGAGAGGGATCGTGACAGGCTCTACGCCGAACTTCAGGAATGTGCAAAGATGATTAATCCTACCGCACCGGTATTCTTCCATCGCGGCTGTGCGGAGCTTTATCACGCTATTCTGGGAGACTGGCGGCGTTGGAAGCGAAGGGAGGCTATCAGGAAGCCGGAGGAAATCCCGGCCCTCATGGACAGGATCAGGAAGATGCTCTATTGGGAAAAGGAATGATAAGGATGACAGATGGTTTCACTACCCCGACGGAACGGCAGCGAAAGCGACTCGATACATAGTCCATTCGGTTGGGAGTCTATGCTCTCCATGGGCGAAAGTGCCGCTTAAAGAGAGATATCGACCACCACCTCATCCCCGTCCTCAATACCCAATGTCTCTTTTATCTTGATCGGCGCGACTATCTCGATGAGGGTGGCCGAGTAGTTGGGAACGAGCGGCAGGACTATACCGCATTGGTATGTTTCATTCAGGAGGGCTGGAAAAATCAGGGCGTCGCAGAAGCCTGCCTGCTCTGCGACGAGTCTCTCTTTCCCCTTCTCCTTCAGTATCTGCTGGGCGTCCCCATCGTCGATGACGATATTGAGCGTCCCGCTCCATGGCTGGAATGATAGCTTCTCGCAAAGCTGTCTGTTCACCCAAGGGATGTCCAAAAAGTTTCCCGATTCTCCGATGCCCTTTGCAATCTTACCTTTGATTCTCATAGTACTATCAGGGGCTTGCTGCCTCCTTATGTCTTGATCATCCGCATCTCGTCCTTCGTGCCCCATCGTGTGAAGAGACCCGCATCAATGGAGAAAAAGTCGAGCATCTTGCCAACGGTCTGGTTGATTATATCATCGATGGACTTTGGCATGTGATAAAAAGCAGGCGATGGCGGCATGATAACCCCTCCCATGCGGGAGACGCGCGTCATGAGCTCAAGATGCCCCTCATGGAATGGCGTTTCCCTCACCATGAGAACGACCCTTCGCCGTTCCTTCAAATTCACGTCGGCGGCTCTCACGAGGAGGTTGTGGTTGAATGAGTTGGCAATCGCTGAAAGCGTCTTTATCGAGCAAGGGGCAACAATCATTCCGTCTACCTTAAAAGAACCGCTTGCAATGGCCGCACCGATATCCTCCACATCATAAACGTTCGTGGCCATCGCCTTGACGTCTGACACCGTATACTCCGTTTCAATGAGCAGGTTCTTCACTCCGGAACCTGTGATTACCAAATGGGTTTCGACACCTGCGTCCGCAAGCGCCTTGAGCACGTGAACGCCGTAAACGACGCCGGTTGCTCCCGATATGCCTACAATAATACCGTTACCCATCAACCCCTCCGACGGCCTCCAATATCCGTTTTATTCTTTCACTGTCCCCAGCAGCGACCACGGCCTTCTCTTCCCGCGTCTTGCCTTCAGCAGTGGCATCAATCCCAATCTTTGTCACCCGGTAACCCTCTTGGCCTTGTGGATCGATCGGCTGGCCTTGTAGCCCCGGAACGATGATCACGTCCCGCTCGGCGGAACACCGGGTTATGCAGGCCCACTCCACGTCCTCCAGGTCGTAAGGATTCACATCCACATCTACGACCACCACCTTTTTGATCACGGGAAAGGAAAGAAGGTACAGAATTACATTTCTGATCTTCTCGCTGTTGCCCTTATGAACCCTCACAATGAGAGAGGTACCGAATGTCTTCTCCACAAACCTTATATCAGAAACGAAGGGGTATGCCTTCTTAAGGGATTCCTCCACATTTGCCCTGCTCACGAAGGTTAGGTACATATTCGCCTCAAGGCTGGTGGGCAGCAGGGCGTGATAAACGGCAGAGGGCCTGAAATAGACTTCCTGGACGATCACGGATGGCGTCTCGGGAATGGTCATGTAATACCCGCTTATCTCCCCAAGAGGACCGTCCTTTTTACGGGCCGTCTCATCGACGTACCCCTTCAAATAGATGTCGGCCCCGGCCGGCACCTCAAACTCTCCGCCAAGCTTAAAGACTCGGGTGCCCTCCCCTTTGAGCCCCCCCGTGATATCCAGCTTATCGACTCCCCCACCCGCTTTCAGGGCCATGGAGAGAAAAACCACGGGGTCCACGCCGAGGCTTACGACGATAGGCATAGACTCATTTCTCGACTGGTACCACTCACGGATGTCCTTGAGCGGTGGGTTCAACAGAGTAACTCCCAGCCGATTACCCCCGCGATACTCCATGCGATGGATACCCCTGCCTGCGATACCGTTCCGGGGATCCATGCTTGAGATTATCGAGGTGGTTATAAAAGGGGCCGAATCCCCCTCGTAGTGTTTAAGAACGGGAAGGACCTCCAGGAGATCCTTCCCGTTCATATCAATCTTTTCCAGATCGCCTTCGACCGACAGCACCCTTGGCTCCAGTCTCTTTGACCGCTCGCTAAAGGCCCTGTACGGATCGTCGGTTCCCAGGAGATGACAAAATACATCATGGCTCGGCACGAGATTTGCGACCAAACCGCAGCGATAGCCGCGGACGTTCGTAAACAAGAGAATCTTCTTGTTGCAGTCAAGCCGTTCAATGAGAAGTGGAATGTCCTCCCTCTCGACCGCGTCGGCTATCCGAAGCACCCAGCCCTTGGCCTCTGCAAATGAAAGATACTCTTTTAACGAATCAATCATCACATTACCCCTGATGCCCCAGCCGATGTACATCCACCCCTTACAACCCCGGGGGTATTACATTGACAATTTCAATCA
>DCUF01000039.1 GCA_002328485.1 Deltaproteobacteria bacterium UBA2221 | reverse complement strand
GGTAGTAAAGAAGGGGTACGGTCACATTATATCCATTTCGGGTGTCAGGGCAATCTGTTCTGATATTGCTCGGGCAATATCATCCGCTAACTTGATCCTTCCAGGCTGCTCGTCCCACGAGGCAGCTTCTTTATCAAAGTCCCGCTTTTCAGAGATCACGATGCATCACTCCTCGGTTCGATTCTTGTTCCTGCCTACTTGTGCCGAGCAATTGCAGATAAGACCAGGCTCTCCGGCGTGGTGGGGCTGACGTGTCACGTCGGGAGGCCTACTTTCTACATACCCATCACCCCTTCTTGTCATCTTATGACCGATAAACGGCCTCGGTCAAGAAGAAGTATTCAAGAAGCATTCCGGAATAGGCTCACATCGGTACAGCTAATACTCCCCTTGTAAGGTCCCGAGAAGGGGCGTATCTTTCATCACACGCATAGGCATTGTTCATGACAAAGATGCCACTGAAGAAGTAGATGCGGGTTACTGCTGGACGTACCCGTCATCACTAGACGAGGTATCGAAGAAGATAATTCGCAGGAGGTTGTCACGATGGACCCCGAGAATGATGACCAAAGCTACCTGGGTATCGGAGACCGTTTCCAGCGGGAAACCAAATACTCCGTCGACCACCTGGGCGGATACAGTCTCGACTGGGAGCACATGCCCTCGCCGCGCAAAAGCTACCCTTCTCCCCTTGCGACCATAAAGCTACCTGAATCGCTCTCCTCGCAACCCCAGGACATCTGGGACGTCTTTCTGAGACGCAAATCAATACGGGAGTACGCCACGAAGCGGACAATGCCTTTGGCCTTGCTTTCGTCCCTTTTGTGGGCCGCACAAGGGATCACGGGGACTCAAGGCGGATGGTCCTTCAGGACCGTCCCGTCGGCCGGAGGGCTCTACCCTATTGAGACCTATGTCTTGTCGAGGGCAGTCGAGGGGTTGGAAGAGGGCATTTACCACTTCAGACCTCACACCTTCGATCTCGAGTTTATTTTTCGCGGCGGATTTGCAGGGGCTCTGGCCAATGCCGCTCTCGGTCAGACGATGATCCGGGAGGCCCAGGCCACATTCATATGGACCGCTATTGTGGAGAGAAGCAAATGGAAGTACCGACAGAGGGCCTACCGGTATATCTACATCGATGTCGGGCATATTGCGCAAAATCTCTATCTCGCCGGAACAGCGGCGGGGGTTGGTGTCTGTGCGGTGGGCGCTTTTTTTGACGACGATGTGAACAATCTAATAGGTGTTGACGGAACGGAAGAGACGACGGTCTACCTGGCATGCGTTGGCTTGCTCTAAGCAGAGGCGTTACCGCCGACTATGAATGAGTAGGCGAGATAAAGGGGGCTATCCCATCCAGATCTTCGCCCACCTCATCGGCGGAATGTGGCTCCAATGCCTCATACAGGAATTGCGCAACAAACTCCGGATCATTTTCAGCACCGATGTAGTAGACCCGCTCGACGTATTTCTCAGCCAGGGCCACCTCAGCGAATTCGCGCTCATTGGCACAAGAACGCCCCCAGACCACGATCGATTCAGAGTCGACTGCAATACATCCCGGTCGGGTATCCTTGAGAGTGACATTCTTCCAGCCTACAAGACGGCCACCGGTATCATGAAAGTGCCAGCCTCGTTTACCGTATTCCTCCTGGACTGCCATTATTGCACCTCTTTCTGGTTTTCCTTGATACTAGGACCCTTGATGTTCCCGTCTCCGCCCGCGGTGGAGAACCATATCCCTTAGTGATACCCCTTGCCGTTCCTCGCTAACCTGATTGGATCTCTACCCCGTTTACGTGTTCAGCGACTTCATGGGATTTGGGCATGGTTATAGTCAAAATACCGTTGTCAAAATGAGCCTGTACGTTGTCTCTGTCGATGTCGCAGGGTAAGGGAATTACCCGTTCAAAGGACCCAAAACATCTTTCCCGGTAGCATGTGGCGCGGTCTTCCTCTTTTTGCTTCTTCTCCCCTTTTAGAGTGAGCGAGTCCCTCGTGACCGTCACCTCCAAATCTTCTCGCCTGATTCCCGGCATTTCCGCCACCACCCTTATCTGTGTGTCCTCGTCGAAAATGTCTATGAAAGGGGTAAATTCCTGCATCCCCCAGTCGAATGGCGTGCTCCTCATCATTGGCCAAGCGGAAAGGAAATCCTCCATCATGCGGTTCACACTTTCGGTCATGACTCTGTGAGGATTAGCCGGCCGCGATCCTTGAGTGGGCTTCTGCTTGTCGGACATGCATTGCCTCCTGAACCGGTTCGGTTACCAAAAAGATAGTGCAGATATGGGAAAGTTTCAATGGCCGAGAGCCCACGGGGGCTTTACGTGGTTCCTCGCAAGCCCCCCTCGGAACGTGCCTGCTACAGCACCGGATCTTCGGGAGAGGGATCTGCAGGAGCGTTCCAGGGCGAGCGATCTCCTGCACCCAACGGACCGTAAAGGGTTTACAAAAAGGGCCTGATGGCGAGAGGATCTGCCATCAGGCCAAAGGCGATCGTCTACTTCTTTGCGAGATTCTTGCTTTCCCCAAAGGGATAGACGGGGAATGTCTCGAACATCATTACATCGATCCATGCCGCCCTGCTGGCGATCAGACCTTTTGCATCGGTGTCCACAACGTTTATAGTCCGACACCCTTGCAGATCAACGAACTCAAAGATGACCTTAACACCATCGGGCCACTTCCAGGTGGCTCTTCGCTTGGAAACCTCCTTCTCATCCTCGGGCGCCCAGGTACAGATATTCATGAAGAACATGGCATACCTCCTTTGGCTAAGGTTTTCGTGAGTCTATTGTAATTATATCAGACAAAAGATATTTGGGAAGTCACCGGATGGCGTACTGGATTGGCCGGAGCATGCTTCTCCTTTGGTTGCTCCCAGCCCGTCCTGAATGCCCAGGATTGATCTTCCCTTTGCCTCGAAACCCAAGGTGGTCTCGCAGAAAAGCGTCCGCTTCTTGCGGACTGGGTATGTGGTGCTGCGCCAAGGGTCCCAGTTTTTTGGTCCGGTGACCTCCCTGGGCGCCTGGGGCGGGGTCTATTCAGTCGGTGGATCCCCCCACCACCAGGAAACCAATCAGCGCGAGGCCGCCAAGAAGGATGATCTCAAATCGGCTAAGGCAGGCCCTTGTGCCGACTGCATCACTTTGTGTACGACGGACGGTCATTGTGGGGCCGCCTATTTTAGCCAATCCAGGACCATTTTTTCGCTTGCTGCTTTGACGGCTTCCAGCATGTAACTTCGATTTTTGCGGGTCACTCCAATAAAATCGCCCATAACGGCGCTCAGGTCCATGAACTGCAGACTGTTCATTTGAAGGAATAACCTTTCCATGGAGGCAAGGCAATTGATCGTGCCGATTCCCGTACCGCCCGCGGCAGCAACGCAGAGAAACGGCTTGCCCTTAACCCTGTTATGATCTTTCATTGCCTCGCATCTTCGCAGCCGATCAAAGAGTGCTTTGGCTGATTCGCTCATATCCCACCAATAGACGGGCGAGATCACAACAAAGCCGTCAGCCTCACCGATCTGTTGGTGCAGTACCTGGAAGTCATCCAAAACCTGGCAGACCCCTTGATTACGACAGGTCCCCCATCCATTGTCGCAAGCCTTGCATTTGGAGAGGGTCAAATCGTTGAGCCAAACCACGACAGGTTCGGCTTTACCGTTCTTGATGCCCTGTTCTGCGGCCTCGCCACAGGCGGCGGTCAGACCGTCTCTGTTAGGACTGCATGTAATGATCAATACTTTCATATCAACTCCAAATCACTGATTGTGATAGCGTCGCCTTCCTGGCTTTGGGGCAATATACCTTTTCAACGTCGGAAGTCGATTCCCCTTGTGCAAAGTCCGAGTCAAAGTCCGTTTTCCGGCCGAAGGACACAAAGGCAGGATCCGACGGTCAGTATAACCCGCAGCGGCATCATAGAGAAGCGATTCTCGCGAGCCTCTTTTAAGCAACGCCGTAGTTCATAGTCTATAGGCCGCATCAATCTGCTTGAGTAAACCCCGGGGTCATCGACCTCAGATACGTGATAGGCTTGATCCCCTTAGGCCTTGAATTCGGCTGAGAACGTTCTTATCTTTTTCACAGGAAGAAGGTCCTGTCGGTTCATCCCATGGCACACTGTTTCCGACCGCCCGGTCGGGTGCGGAGGCGTTAACGAAGTGGTGACTCATGCCGAGCCTTCTTATGATTTACAGCCCCAAAACCTCCGATACAATTATATGGAGAACGGTTGCTCTGCCGGTCTTTCCTCTGTGTAACCGCATAGGTAGGGGGACCAGCCATGATGGAAAGCGCTATCGTCTATGACGAAATTGAATATCCTGCCTATTCCTACCCGCAGACCCATCCGGATCGACTGGCCACAATTGCCCGTTTGCACGGCATGGCGCCCGCCCCGCCTGATCGGTGCCGGCTCCTGGAGCTCGGCTGCGGCTGCGGGAGCAATCTGATACCCATGGCCCTTGGGCTCCCGGAAAGCAGGTTTCTTGGAATCGATCTGGCAAGTACCCAAATATCCAAAGGCCGCCGGCAGATCGCCCGGCTGGGCCTCGCCAACATACGCATGGATCAGTTGGATATACAGGACTTTTCGGAAGACCAAGGCTTGTTTGACTATATCGTTGCCCATGGGCTCTACTCCTGGGTCTCTGAGACTGTCCAGGAAAAGATCTTCGGGATCATTGAGAAATGTTTGTCCCCTGAAGGGGTGGCTTACGTCAGTTACAATACGCTTCCCGGAGGACACCTTCGGCTTATGGTGCGGGAGATGCTGCTCTACCACTGCAGCAGGTTCGACTCAGCGCGTCAGAAGATCGAAGAGGCGCGATTCTTCGCGGAGCTGATAGCCAAGTCGCAGATCAGGCCAAACAGCTACGGCAGCCTCTTGCAGCAGGAAAGGGAGAGGGTGTTTTGTCGCCACCCGCACGTTCTCTTTCATGATGAATTGGCCGAATGCAACTCAAACGTCTATTTTCATCAGTTCATGACCCAGGCCGCACATCATCACTTGCAGTTCCTGTCTGAAGCAGATCCGCGCGATGTACAGCCAACAGCCAATATTGAGCCCTCTGCTGTAGCCTTGCTGAAGAAACTGGGGTCTGAAACCATAGCAGGTCAGCAATACCTTGATTTTTTTCTCGGCAGGCGCTTTCGCCAGACCCTCTTGTGCCACAGCTCGGTGGCGATCGATCGCACCGTCACGGTTGACCGCATAACAAACTTGCTCGTGGCCGCAAATGCGAAGCCAACAACGTCCTCACTCGTGGACGCCTCGGACTCGGAGGTCCTGTTCAGCAGCGTCGACAGCAAGGACGAGAGTGCGTCTATAACCACGTCACATCCGCTCATGAAGGCGGTCATGGTGTGTCTCGAGGATGTCTGGCCGCTGCCCATATCTTTTCAGGCGCTGTGGGACGCTGCTCATAATCTCTTACTCGCCTGGAACCCTCCGAAGCCTTTCGATTCATGCAATGAATGGAACTGTCTCGCCAAGATGCTTTTTGTCTGCTACCAAGCAGGGCTTGTAGAACTGCATTCTTGGAAGCCACACCTGACGTCTAAACCGGGCAAATGGCCACTCGCCAGCCCTTTCGCAAGGTTGCAGTCTCTGGAGGGAGATCTGATCACCACCTTGCGCCATGACCAGGTGCAGATTCATCAGGCAGTGAACAAGAAACTGTTGCAGTTGCTCGATGGGACTCGGGACCGCTCCATGATTCTCCATGATCTCCAGGAAGCGGTTTTGGCGTCTCAAAGCCCTGAAAACGGCGGCCCAGAGCTAAACGAAACTGCTAAGCGCACGGGGGAGATGTTAGACGCAGATCTCGATCGGCACCTTGAGGACTTTGGCCGGCTCGGGCTGTTAGTGTCGTGACCGGACACGCTGGACGGGATCCCCCCCGGGGCCGTCCATGTGGCACCTCCCGACCTTGTCACCGAGAAGAAGGAGGGCCCATGGTTGTTTCCTGCATCAAAGCGGGTGCCGAGAAGAACTATTAAGTTATGATATAATGGCTGTGGATGGATCCGGGTCCAGGCAAGGCGGAGAAAACGCAGCTATTTGGTATACGATCTGAGTACGTGTAGGCCGATGAACCGGTAGCCCGATCGGATCGGGCCGGAACAAGGGTTTGACTAAAGGAGGTTTGAGAATGGCGCAAGGACCGCTCAGCGGAGTGAAGGTCGTGGAGATCACCATGTTTCAACAGGGTCCCGTGGCGGGCGTGAGGCTCGGAGACCTTGGAGCGGACGTCATCAAGATTGAAACAAAGGCGGGAGACCCGGCAAGGGGTTTTATGAACATCATCGGGGCGATGACGGGTCTCAAGGGAAACAACTACTATTTCGAGCACAACAACCGGAATAAGAGAAGCGTCGTCATTGATCTCAAGAGCAAGAAGGGGAAAGAGATCTTTCTGAAGCTTATTGATCAGGCTGATGTCTTCGTCAACAACATGAGTATTGATGCACCCTTATCTCTGGGCATTGGGCCGGATGACCTCCTTGCCCGCAATCCCAGGCTTATTTACGCCCATGCCTCCGGATGGGGCCGAAAAGGGCCGGCGGCGCGGGAGTTATCCTTCGATTACACGGGAATAGCCAGAAGCGGTCTCATGATGTGCGCCGGTGAAAGGGGCGGCCCCCCCGCTCAGATCCTCCCCGGCATCGGGGATGAGATCGGCGGGCTGATGTGCGCGTGGGGTGTCACCATTGCCCTCTATGCGCGGGAGAAGACGGGGAAAGGACAGGTGGTAGACACATCCCTCATGGGAAGCACAATCGCCATGCTGGGTCTTCTCATGGAAGCGCCGGCGGTTCTCGGGCAGGAATTTGGGAGGGAAGAGAGGGCGAGTGCCGGAAATCCCCTCTATAACCATTATCGGTGCAAGGATGACGCGTGGATCGTAATAGCTCACCTCCAGCCCGACGTGTACTGGAAGAAGATCTGTAGAGCTGTCGGTATCGCGGACTTGCAGGACGACCCCAGATTTGGCAGTGTGGAGGAACGAGGCAAACACGCCAGAGAGCTCGTCTCCATCCTCGATGAGCGCTTTGCCACGAAGACCAGGGAGGAGTGGCTAAGGATCCTGAAGGAAGAAGGCTGCATATGTACGCCAATCCAGTCTCCCATAGAGGTTTCTCGGGATCCCCAGGCCCTGGCAAACAATTATTTCATTGACGTGCACCATCCGTCGTGGGGCAAGATAAAAATGGTAGGGTTCCCCTGGGATTTTAGCGAGACACCCGCATCTTGGCACAGAGAGGCCCCTGCCTTAGGGGCACATACGGAGGAGGTCCTGCTGGAAGCAGGCTACACCAAGGATGAGATCACTCGGTTTCGTGAGGAGGGTGCGATACAGTAGACGGACACCCTCGGGAGCATGGTGACGGAGCGGGCGGAATACCGAAGATAGAGATAAGTCCGTCCCTTCCGTGGGCCTCGGGTCCATCCCCTGCTTTGGGAAGACGGGTATCCGATTTCTACTCGATCCTTGACTTGGCGAAGCAGATTGTGACACATTGGAGTACACAAAGGCCCAGTGCCGGCGACCGTTGTTATCCTCGGGAGGAAAAGATATGAAGGTTTTGCCCATCCTAGTCTGTGTGCTTTTCTTAATGGCCTCTCTTGCGGCCGTATCGGCAGCAGGGGGACCAACCACGGTTTTTGCTCCGTCAAACGTTACGATCACTCCGCCGGACCCGGGTCTCCCTCAGGAAGTCCGGGCCTTTTTTGGTGAGACGGGGAAATGGTGGGGCACCTGGTACGGAACGCCGCCCGGGCGAATGGAGGCCATCCTTATTATAAAGAAGATCCTTGACAGTGAGAGAGCCGAAATCATGTACATCGTTCCTGATTATCCGACTTGGGGCGTCAGGTCAGTTGCGGCGGAGCGCCTGGCCAGATTTGAAAAGAGGGATGGGAGGCTGTACCTTACCGTTCCACCTTCGCGGAATGGACAGCGTATGGAGTTCACCTTCGATACAGGCGCCTTCGTGGGGATAATTGAGGGCCCCTACCTCGTTGCCAATATTGTTTGGGAGACGCTAAAGTAGAAGAGATTAGGGATTCAAACGAACTGCGCCAAGCACGCCGGATGCGAATAGCCCCGGCGTTTTTTTCATCAAGACGGGGCCTTCATGGCCCTGCTGTGCTTTGTCTGAGAGAATAGACGACCGGAAGAAGGACCAGAGTGCCGCCCGGCACCCCTTTCACGATTCTTGTCCTGGCCACCGCACGTTTGGCGTCTTCATCAAGGAGCCCGAACCCGGAACCCTGTACCACCCTTATCCGAGCCGTCGAACCATCTTCCATCACCACGAAAGAAAGCAGCACTTTGCCCTCGAAACCCATCTTCCTCGCCCTTTCGGGGTAGCGGATATTCTTGACGATCGCATCTCGTATGGCACTGAAGTCTTTTCCACCCTTAAGCATGCCTCCGCGGTAGAGTCCTTCCGGCTTACTCGCGGCACCCAGCAGGCCTTCAGTCTCTTCTCGCCCGCCCCCCGAACCGGCATGGGGCTGAAAAACTCCGTTACGAGGGGGAGTGCCGGCAGAAGCCGTCTGAACCTGCACGACCCCGCCTTCACCCTCGCCCCCCCCTGCCGCCCTTGCGGTGTGCGGAATACCCTCTTGTGCGGGACGCTCTGAGAGCTGCCCCTCCTTCGGGTGAAGGTCTTGGCCCTTCTGTTTTCCCCTTGGGCTCGCACTGCTTGGTTCAATGAATCCCGGTCCCTGTCCTGCGACTCGCGTGATGGCCTTGGTGCCACGTGGTTCTTTTGCCGTCCCGGACCCATCGTTTAGAAATCTCAGATCGACGGAGACGATCTTCGAGAGGTCAGGATCCATCCCGTGGCCAAGGAGAAGGAGAGAGGCAAGTAGGCAGAGGTGCAGCGCGATGGAAGCGAGCAGGCTGATGTGAATATCTTTCATTTTATCTTTAGCCGCTACGTGGATCTTTCCGTTGCGGTCTCATTCGGTTCAACCGGTCTGAGTTTCCAAAGGGCCCGGGATCTCAGTACTCGTCAGTTTCAGGTGAATCCACCTCCGTGTGGCCGTGAAGGGCATCTGACACCTTTCTGAGCACAAAACAGACATGCCGGTGTTCGTACAGGGGGTGATCAGGATCGTAGACGACCATGTCTTTCGGTTCGGGCACATTTGTGGTTTTGTTATCTCGCTTGTCGGAAGGCACTCGATTGCTCAACCTCAGCTCCTCATCTCTTTCGGTGCCCTGCGGCCTGCAAGGGCTTACAGGTAATCATCATATCCCATAAACTTTGCCAAGTGGAAGCCTGCCCCTCCACTTTGTTTCCCCCGCAGTCGCCGTTCACGAAAGGAAGCTATCGCCGAGGCGGCGGCCATTTCAGATGTGCCTTTACCCCTGGCGGCAGTGCGTTATCGATCACGGCGTACACATCGTCTTCTTTGAGGCATTGGATTGCCCTGCTCAGACGCTGAATCTCTTCTTCCACTTTGACCGCAAGGGAGTCAGGGGAATCCTCGCGCCTTGCCCCGCAGTCGGGACATTTGTCTTGATCTCTCGAATGGAGACGGAACCCCTCACAATGGCAGTCCCAATAGTCCTTTGTTGTCTGACCTTTGCGTTTTCCCAATTCTGCCTCCACTGCCTCCAGCAAATCGGGATCGTCACCGGTAAAACAGCCGACTTCATCGGCCGCGAGTTCCAGGTTTCTCTTGATGGCTATCAATTCTCTAATAGTCTTCGATGTCACCATGTCTGCGTAGGCCATAAGTTGTTCTCTCCCCCGTGTGCCAGTAGCGCAACTGCTGTTGCGATCTCATTCGAGGAATTATAACAGATTTGTTGCGATACCCGGAGCCTGCTTTTCATCGACACCCTCTTTTCTATATACCTGCCGAAGCAAGTCAGATGTGGTTCGCCTGCGGGTCTCTTCATCCCTGGCTGGTCTCGCCCAGTTTTCTTCTCAGCCAGCCCTCGTACTTAGCAGCAGCCGTCAGGTATTGGTCGGCGGTGAGGGGCGGCGTATTGAGCTGCCTCAATGTGTCTCCATCTATGGAGTTTTTTGAACCAAGCTCGAACCCCGCCTGTTTGAGAAGGCTCAAGTGGCCATCCAGCCTCTCCGGTTCCATCTGCAGGGCAATGGAGCCGGGCACACACATAGCAGCAACCGGCTCCGAACCGAAGTTGAGGGCTTGGGCACGGTACGTGGCGATGAGCGTTTCAAAGGTCTCCATCTCGGGGAAACCTGACGTTGCTATGAGCAGAAATCTGGCAGGCATGCGCCATGAGAAGGTGTGCCGAACCCTTCCGAAACGGTCCTTGGCCAAGAAGCCCTGCATGCCACAGATGGAACGATCCATGACATTTTTCAGTTGGGCGGACATATTGTTGAGGTACACAGGGGTGGCAAGACACAGCACATCCGATTTCTTGAGCTCCGTATATATGTCTTGCATATCGTCTTCGACAGCGCATACGCCCAGGGTCTTATGCATGCATGACAGACAGGCATTACAGGGGGATATGTTCATGGTTGCGACCGGAATTCCGCCACATTCGCTGTTGCTTCCAACAACCCCTGGACAAAGCTCCTGACGAGCCTGCCGGTTACCCCCTTCTCGCTTCTCGCACTGCCGTTCAGAATCAAGATATTCACGTGATCCTCCGGTCTCATAGTGAACTTGAGGCCGTCCCTCTGCCGGACGAACAAGACCGCGGCATGACGTATACTGGCGGGACGACTCGCCCAATCTAAAGTGGATCATTTCCGGGTTAGATAATACTAAAGAGATTGTAGCACGTGCCGGGTTTTTCTCCAGATAAGGGACCGACTGTCACATCTCCTTCCGAAAAGGCGATTGAAAGCTTGGTCTTTCACGAACAGGTGGCCCTCGTCTGCCGCCTCACCCCGCCCACGCTTTTTGCGGCTTTGGGCCCAGGAATCGCGCTCTGGTGGATCCTCCATCTCGATCAGCCCAGCCTTGACCACAATCTGTGGTTGACTCCCGTTGTGGTAACCTTCCTCGGCTTCTGACGGTGCCCACAGCTGTGAGGAATGTGATCATACCCTTGAGAGAACCGGCGTGTGGTACAGAAGATACCTTATCAGCATTGTGGTAATAGCCGGTCTACGGTGGGGCTCACACCAAGGGCCTCAAAGCTGAGTGCTCTTTACCCGAAGACACACGAAGATACTCTAAGGGAAAGCGGCACGACCGGGAAAGATCCTGTTCAACCTAATCGGTTATGGAATCAAATTCTCTGAAACCGGGTCTGTGACGCTTGCCGTCCAGCATAGCAAAACAGATGAAGACAGGGCCGAGTTCTGCTTTTCAGCCACTGAACAGATCCTGGCCTCGAACGAAACGGTGCAGCGCAAGGTTCCGATCGTGGCTTTGACTGCCCATGCCATGGAAAACGATCGGGACCGACGTCTTGCGGCCGGGATGGATACCTACCTGAGTAAACCCTTCAGCCTCGAGGACCTGCGCAGGGTTATTGAGACCAACGCAACAACCTTCAAATAGAAATCAGGAGGCCTCATCTTTTCGATCTATTGGGGAGGCGAAAATAGAGGCATACCCGCGGAAAGGTGTTGACAAGGGCGTCCGGGAGGTGGATACAATGAAGATATTCATAAAATAAGGACTGATTGAGGAGGCATGGATGAGCGTTAATCGGCAGATCTACGATTTTGCGGCAAAGGCAGGGGCACTGGAAGGATGGGTGTACAAGCGTGAGGTTGACGTCTCGTATCTGCCCCTGTGGATTCAGCATCTTGTGGACCTGTATGGAGGCCTTCCCACAGACGTCCGAAATGAGATACAGGACATGTGCAACGAGACGCTCGGCCGGGCCATTCAGTCACTCCTGCCGATTCTCGGCGAGGAACACGAACTGATGAAGAAACTTCGTGGGATGACCGCAGGGAAGATACCGTCCGATCCGGACGATTTTCCGATCAAGAGGAAAGAGAAGCAGTAAAAACAGGCTTGTGACACCCGTTACAGGTTTCGGCCATATTTCAGGGCATTGACATGCACTGCCGCTTGAATCTGCCTGTTCGTCAGTTCATATCCGGACTGCTCGAACGGGACCAGGACCACGAGGTGCTCCCTTACCTTCACTGAACGATCCTGAAGCCCCCGAAGAAGCTCGGTGTCCTTGGGAGAGAGCAGGGCAAGAAGAATCTTCACGGTTTTCACCGCCTCCACTGAGGCAATGGTAATGGGCGCGACAGAGGATAGACTGGTCAGAGACGTCGGCTCGATGGCGGGCTGTGCCATCGTTGCCCGATGGGCAAGGCGAAGAAAGAGCCGGGGGTTTATCCTGAAGGCCGGGACCCAGAAGTGGAAATGGTCCCTGTCCATTTGTTCCCTTCGCCCACCGGGGAGTATTTTGCCCGTTCCTCGGGGCAACGGAAGGCCTTCAGTCTCGACACGAACCCTCCAGAAGGGCAAAAAAGAGGCTGTCCTCGAACCCCCTTTCCCCACCGCCAGGGGAACCTCCGTCAGTTTTCCCCCTGACACAGAGAAACCGACCACACAGTTTTGGCAGAAGACGATGAGGCTTTCTTTCTCGCCGGCCACGTCGTGTCCGCAATTCGGACAAAGGGCAGGTGTAAAATGGTATCCGAACCAACTGGCAACATTGTCGGGTCGATCAGCCGCGGAAAGCCCGTTAGGACTGGGTCCCAAAGCTTTACGATCAATTGCGTCGTAGACTAACGTGCCCCTTTGGAATACGGGCAGATAGATAAGACTCGCGGTGTCCTGGAGAACGGTACGAAAGAAAAATGGGTTTTCAGTTTCAAGAAGGTCGCCACCGATGAGCGGCCGCAGTGGCTGCACAGGGGGAGGCTCGTCGGGTGGCACGAGGGCAGGGAGGAGCCTGTGTTCACCATCCGGTTCGGCAAGGCCTAGTCTCCGGGTCTGTGGCCTGGCCCCGAGAGATGAAGGGAAACAGGTAAATCCTGATGCATTCCATGTTCTGTCCAGGACGGATTCCTCGATGCCACCGGCCCGCACCGCAAATTCCATACCTTTTGACCGCCAGTAGGGCACGAAAAACGGAGAGTCCTCACGGTAGCGAGGAGACAGGTAGTATCTGGGATGGCTTTGGAAAGACAGGTAGAGACGCACCTTGCAGTAGGGGCAGCTCAGGAGGTGGTCATCCTCGTTGAGGACAATAGGAGCACCGCACTGTGGGCACTGATGCTCGATTTGGTACCGCGAAAGGTTGCTCAACTCAGCTTTTCCCCGCACTGATTGCAGTAGCCCGACCCGGGAAGATTCTCGTATCCGCAGTGGGTGCACGGTTTTGGAGGGGCTTTGTCACCGGCCTTTTCTCCGCATCGCGGACAGAACTTGGCATGGGCAGGAAGATTCTTTCCGCACGAAGGGCAGCGATCCATGACGATGATCTGGTGTCCGCAATAAGGACAGAACCGGGCGTCTCCCGGGATGGCTTGCCTGCAGTCAGGGCAGCTGGCCGATGAGGGCGAGGGGCGTCTCGGGCGGTCCGTCTGGTAGACCTGGGAAAAGATATGTGGCACCATAAGCCCCAGGCCCATGCCGATACCGGCGCCGGCCTCTCCCCTTGCTTCCGCAGCCTTTTCCATGGCCATGGCCGTTTTCATTTGCACCAGCTTATTAAGGTCATCGAAGAGGCTCAGGCGGCTTCTGTCGTCTATGGCCTTCTGCACGTCCGAGGGGGGCGTTATCGAGCTTATGTAGAGGGCAGTGAGGCCGAGGCCAAAGGCCGAGAAGTCACGCTGGAGTCGCATGATAAGCTCTTCTGACATCTCATCGTATCGTCCCGGGAGGTTAACGATGGAATCCAGGGTATCGCCGAAGAGGTCGTTGAGGCGAGAGACGATAATGTTGCTGAGGTAGGCCTCCAACTGCTCGACAGGGTAGACCTTGTCGGTACCCACCAGAGAGTTTATGAATAGTACCGGCTGTGTGACCCGTACATTGAACATACCGAAGGCCCGCAGCCTGATAAGTCCAAGCTGGGAATCCTTGAAAGCAACGGGGTCCTTTGTACCCCACTTCAGGTTGGGGAAGACCTTCATATTGACGAAATAGACCTCCGCCCTGAGGGGACTCGTGAGACCCCAGGGGACGCTGAGTATCTTTGTGAGAAGGGGGATATTGGCGGTGGTAAGGGTGTGACGTCCTGGGCCAAAGGCATCGTGGGCCTTACCATTATAGAAGAATACCCCTGCCTGGCTGTCCCTCACGATGAGCTGAGCGCCGTATTTGATTTCGCCCGATCCGGATTCCGGTATCCTGTGGGCAACCTGCATACCGGCATCGTCAAACCACTCTATGACCTCAAGAAAGAATAGATTGTTCGTCCCCATGGGCACCTCCTAAAAGGTTTTCGGCTCTGGCCTGGGTTGCTTAACCGGGAAGCAAGAGGGCAAAGGTTATGAGCAGAAGAAGCCCAGCCCAAACGGGCATGTTTTCGACCTTGAAGGCGGTCCGGTCTATGCTTATTCTTAACCAAGGGTTTGACTGAACAATCATGCGTGATGGCTGAAGGCCGTCTTTGAGGAGGCGTTATGGAACTGAAGGATTATTTTGCCAATACGACGGGATATGCGATTCTCGCAACCGCCGATTCCTCGGGCAAGGTCGACCTTGCCCTCTATTCGAGACCTCACTTCATGGATGATGGCGGCATCGCCTTTATCATGGCCGACCGGCTTACCCACTACAACCTGCAATCCAACCGCCAAGCCGCGTATATGTTTATCGAGGCAGGGGGAGGTTATAAGGGGAAGAGGCTTATCCTCACCAGGACGGGGGAAAGCGCGGATAAGGCGTTGATCGACGAAGCCAGGAGGAAAAGCGGGTATACCGACCGCGAATACGGAGATGAGCTCAAATACCTCGTCTACTTCAGGATCGACAAGGTTTTGCCTCTCGTTGGTGAATCCGAGTGATGCAAGAAGGGCCTGTTTTTGATTAGGCCCCACAGCCGCCGTCGGTAATCACGTGACCCTTTGGGCCGAGTCCGGTAACCGCCAAGGGGTTGCGGACTTTCGCAGGGTCGACTCGGTCTTATACTTTTATTGCCTGGTAGGCGGGCGACGGCATCGATCGATCCCGCGAACTGTCGTCGGCAGAAAGAAGACCTATTTGAAGGAGGAGAAGGTGAGCCGATTGGGAGAAATGGGTACCCCTGTATTCTGGGCGGAAGGTCATCCGGGTGTGTTGAAGCGTGAGTCCTGGCAGATTCAGGTCTCCGGCCTCTGCGACAGCCCGAAGACATTCTCCTGGGATGAGCTTATGGCAATGCCCAAAAGCGTTGCGGACGCGAGGCTTACCAGCGTCACCAGGTTTTCCGTGCGGGGAAGGTGGGGTGGTATAAGGGTTTCCGATCTTCTTGATGCCGTGGGCGCTCGGGCGGACGTAAGCTACGTCCGTTTTTGGTCCTACCGAGACATCTACGATACCTCCATCCCGATTGACATTGCCCGTGAGGATAGGACACTCCTGTCCTACGAATTCGATGGCGAAGCCCTTGACGAGGATTATGGCGGCCCGATCCGGGTCTTCTGTCCGTACCTTTGGGGGTACAAATCAGCAAAAAGCGTGGTCAAGGTGCAACTAATGAGCACCTATGTCTCAGGTTTCTGGGAAATCAGGGGGTACCCCGACGATGCCATCATAACGGCGGGAAGGGTGCGGGACATGAATAGCGGCCGAACCCGGCCCATTCCCGGTGGAGAGGTAATCAGATTTCTCGACGAGTAGCGCAGAGTACGTCCTGTTCGTACCGTTTTGTCTGCTGGGGGCCTACCGGGAATGGACTCAGAACCATCTGTTCCTTGAGGCTCTGCAGGGCGGGCTATACCCTGGACTGAAGGTCCCCCCGGGGGCGGGAATGAAGGGACCTTGTCAGACCAGATGTATGTATATCGGCTTTACGGACGGTACTACCCGGAAATAAAGAACCCGGGGTAGGAAGCAGTGCTATCAGGATCGCCCATTCGATCGAGAACATCTTTCAGGGAACCGGTGAAGGGGCCGGTCGACTCCATCTTGATTGAGGTAAGGGCCGCGGCAAATCGCAGGGATTCTTCCACTGAACGATCCAATCTGTGTGCCAGGTAAGCCCCGGAAAATGTATCGCCCCGCCCGGTTCTTCCTGCAATGCTCCTGTTGGTGAATCTGGCATAGCTGGTTTTACCCTGGCTACGGGCCAGCGCCCCGTCAGAGCAGGTAATAACGGTCTCTCGGCTCCCCCAATCTTCAAGAATTCTGGCCTGATCTTGCAGACTACGGGTGCCGGTCAGCGCTTCACCCTCGACGACATCAACCTTTACAAAATCGACAAGTCCCAGAAGTTCCCTCTTTTCAGACAGATCTGCGAGGGAGATTGCGCCGGTTTCGGCCTTGACCTGCCACACGAAGCTCTGCATATCAACCGATAAGATGAAGCCCCGGGCCTTGAGTGCCTGTAGCAGTTCGAGGGAGAACTCCTGATGGCTCAGGCCACCCAGGTGGATAAGGCAGGGTTCGATCCCGGGGATATCACCGAGAGAGAAACGCCCTCCGTGCTTTACAAGAAATACCTGCCTTTCATCGACACTCTCACTGGGATGAACGACGCGAAGCTGAGTGGTCTCTTGATCTTCCACGAAAAGAGCGATGCCCGCAGACCGCAGCGGCTCGAGGAGTTCCGGCTCAGTTCTCCCAATTCGCGTGATAGCGGCGATTTTTTTGCCCAGGCAGGAGGCGGCCAGAGGGCCAAAGAAAGCAGGCCCACCCCTTTCAACAAAAGTGGGTCCATGAAAAGGAACGACTGTGGCGGTGGCCAGATGGCCCATGAATGCGATGTCGTATCTGCTCATTCTACCTCCTTGCGTGGCGGGTGCTGTAGGAACCCAAATCTGGCATCCCCTAGAGAAACTATAATAGATAGCCCTTGACAAAGCAACGCAATTAGTCTTAACTGCTATTAAGATGATCTGAATTGCTTCACCCTGAGGTCAAACGTGATTGTTAACATGAATCAGCTCCGCTCCTTCTACACAGCGGCAAAACTGAATAGTATTACCAAGGCTGCCCAGGTCTTGATGGTGACCCCGCCGGCCATTACGATGCATATCAAGAGTCTCGAAAAGACCGTTGGGATTCGACTCCTTGTCAGAGACGGAAACTCCATCCGATTAACCGGCACGGGAGAGGACGTACTGCGAAGAGCAGAGAGGATCTTTGAAGAAATCCATGAAATGGAAGGTTTTCTTGAGGATATATCCACAAGCAGGTCGGGGGAGCTGAGGGTCGGCTGTCCCGAGACCCCTCTTAGAAATCTTATGCCCCTCATTCAGACCTTCAAGCAAGCCTACCCGGGCGTTCATGTAACCCTCGACCAGGGGTCTAACGCAGAGATGGTGAGGAGTATAGGGGAACACCGAAACGAGCTTGCCGTCATCCGTCATGGACCTAATAACAATCGGCTGAAAACCAGGGTCATGTGGCGGGAAGAGGTGGTACTCATTGCCTCACCAAGAAGCGTGCACTGGCCGAACTCAGCGATCTCCCTTATGCAGGTCTCACAGATCCCGTTGGTCCTCAGGCGAGAAGGATCTGCCGTGCGAGAGGTTATTCTTGAGTACCTGAGGAAATTCAAAGTGACGCCACTGGTAGTCATGGAAGCGGCCAGCACCGCGGTCCTGAAGCAGTTTGTCCAGCAGGACGGAGGGATCGGCTTTGTGGAGCTTGATGCTGTTGAACATGAGCTGAACGATGGTAGCCTGAGATCCATCCGTATTGTTGAGGGGTCGCCCATTATCGAATTCGGCATTGCGTACGCGAGCCGAAGAGAGCTTTCGCCAGCGGCATGGGCCTTTCTGAGACTCCTCGACAAATCCGGGCGATTAACCCATTGATGGTCGATTTCCTCCCCGAGGAAAACGGGGAGATACCGGGCTGATAAAAGCCTCCCGAACACTGGGGCAGAATAAACGGAGGTGTCGTCGTGAAGAAGAAGCTCCTTGTGGTGGCCACACTCGACACAAAAGGCAGAGAGGCGGAGGTCGTGAAAAATAGGGCTCAGGAACTGGGCGTGGAACCTCTTCTCATGGATATCGGCGTTGTGGGAGTGCCCCAAACAAAACCGGACATAGCGAACACACAGCTCGTAGAGGCGGCCGGATACACCCTCGACGAATTGATCCGAGGTCATAACCGACCGAGGGCCATCGAGGTGCTGCAGGAAGGCGGTCGCCTCATGGTAAACCGGCTCTTGCGCCACGACAAGCTGGACGGTGCTATAGGGATAGGGGGCGGAACAGGGACATCGGTGGTTTCCTATATCGTGAAATCCCTCCCCTACGGTCTTCCGAGGAGCTGGACCTCCACCTGAACGACCGCGAATTCACGAAGCGGGCCGTTGACGTGCTGGATGAAATGATTCTGGCGAAGCGAGGTTAGGGGGGGAGGCTTGAAAAAAAGGGGAGGAAGGTACATATTAGCGATGCGCTGAGCGAGTCGGAATAGATGCCTGACCGGGCATCTCTGGAGGAATAATGACGGAGAAAGAACAGGAACTGGATCGTTTGATCAGAGCCGCAGGGGGTCGACCTATGAAAGGTTGCAAGTGCATGGAAGCCATGTTGCAGGGCTTCAGAAAACCCCATGACAGGGACGACGGCTGCATCACCAGAGAAGAACCCCAGCGGAAGGAGCAGAGTAGAGAATAGACGTCCGATCAGAGAATGAGCCCTGTCACCGTCAGTGGGCCCGCAACTCTCGACGGGGTTGCCTTCTTTGCCCTGGGACGTGTCCCACTTTGCCTTGACACCGCATCAGGAGGGGCTAATATTATGATATACTACGGTTCCTTATGATACCTATTCGTGAGCCGGCGGTCAGCGGCACCTTCTATCCAAACAATCCCAAAGTTCTGAAAGAGGATATAAGACAGTACCTGAGCATAGTGCCGACAGGTCTTGTTCCGGGTGGTGTGACCGGTCTGATATCGCCGCATGCAGGTTACATGTATTCCGGACAGGTGGCCGCCTACGGATACAAAACGTTGACGGCCGGGACCTATGATACGGTAATCGTCGTTGCCCCCAGCCACAGAGCATATTTTGAAGGGGCGGCCCTACAGGATAAGGGCGGCTACCGGACGCCGCTGGGCCTCATGCCCATCGATGAAGACGTGGCGCGGGCGATCGTAGAAGCAGGCGCTTTTGTCCATTCTGATGCCTCCGTCCACAGGGCCGAGCATGCCATTGAGGTACAGCTCCCCTTCCTACAGGTGGCGCTGGGTGAGGTACCGTTCGTTCCTCTTATCATGGGGGAGCAGGGCCTGTCTTTGTGTAGAAAACTGGCCGACCAGATAGTTACGGCTGTAAAAGGCTTGAATAGATCGGCACTGCTTATCGGAAGCACGGACCTTTCCCACTATCATCCCTACGCCCAGGCGGTACGGCTGGACAATGCCATCACCAGCCGTTTGAGGGCCTTCGACACGGAGGGGTTAGAGGATGACCTCCGTGCAGATCGGGCCGAGGCATGCGGGGCAGGGCCTATGCTGGTGACTATGTTGGCAGCACGGAAACTTGGCGCCGATCGGTCTGCGGTATTGAAGTATGCAAATTCGGGTGACGTATCGGGCGATAAGTCAGCGGTCGTTGGCTACACCTCCTGTGTTTTCTATAGGGAAGGAGGGGCCCGATGAAGAAGAGAAGAGCCGGAGTTGATCTGAAATTCACCGAATCGGAGCGCGAGCTTCTCCGACGGCTTGCAAAAAATAGTGTGGAGCGCGAGCTTCTGGGAAAACCCGAGGAACCTCTCGAAATCCCCGAGCGGCTTCGGCAACCCATGGGCGCCTTCGTCTGTTTGAAGACCAAGGGCGAGCTCAAAGGATGTATCGGCTACATCAAGCCCATTCTCCCCCTTGTCGATACCATCAGGCAGATGTCTATTCAGGCGGCGTTCCATGATCCGCGGTTCCTGCCTTTGAACGAAGGGGAATGGAAGGATACGGAGATTGAGATATCGGTCCTGACGCCCATGAAGAAGATCGAGGACGTCGAAGAGATTGAGATTGGTGTACACGGCCTGTACATCGAAAAGGGGGGTCATTCGGGGCTTTTGCTCCCCCAGGTCGCTGTGGAGAATCACTGGGACCGTACCGAATTTCTCGAATACACCTGCCTCAAGGCAGGCTTGCCCCAGCATGCCTGGAAATCAAAGGATGCGAGCATCTTCACCTTTTCCGCCGATGTTTTCTAGATGCCCACTATCCGCATCGAGGAGCAGCACATGATCACGAGGAAGATGTCGATCGAAGAGGTGGTGAGGAACTATCCTGAGACGATTGCAACCTTCGAGCGCCACGGATTGGGGTGCTTGGGATGTCAGGCGGCCCTTTTCGAAAATATCGAGCAAGGTGCCGAGATACACGGCATAGACGTTGAGGCGTTGGTAAAGGATCTGAACAAAGAGGTGGAGAAGCACCGATGAAAGGTGCGGTCCGGTACCAAACCTCCCTTCTGTATCGGATTGCTGCCCGACGGACATAAGACCATTTTTCGAACCGTCCTGAAGAAGAAGGTATTTCCGTGAACTCTATCGTGGCCGTTATGCTCGCGGCCGGGTCCTCGACTCGGCTCGGGTTCAATAAGCTTTTTCTTGGGATCAATGGCGTGTCGGTCATAAGAAAGAGTGTCCAGCTTTTTATGGGAGTCGCCGACAAGATCGTGGTCGTGACCGGCTTCGAGAGGGAGAGGATTGAGCAGGAGCTGTCAGGGCTGCCTGTCGTCTTTGCCCATAACGCAGACTATCCGCAGGGAATGTCGTCCTCGGTCAGGACTGCGCTGCCCTACGTAACGGGATCTGAAGGTGCTCTTTTCCATCTCGGAGATAAGCCTTTTGTTGCCCCCGCTACGATCGAGAGGGTTGTAGAAGCGTTCCGCGGGGGAAGTAGAATTGTACTGCCCCTCTTTGAGGGGGTGAAGGGGCATCCGGTCCTGGTGAGGGGCCGCTTGTTTCTCGAAGAAATGGCCGCCATCGAAGGGGATATAGGCTTGAGAAAGTTGGTGGAGCGACACGGCGATCAGGTCAGAACCGTGGAGGGTGATGAAGGTTGTGTATTCGACATCGACAGCGAGGAGGATGTTGCCGAGTTAGTAAGAAGGGGGTTCACCATTGAAAAAAGTCAAGGTTGAGGACGCGATTGGGCTCATCCTTGCCCACGACGTCACGAGGATCATCCCCGGTGAGGTGAAGGAAGTTGCCTTTTCGAGAGGCCGGGTGATCGAGAAGGGCGACGTGGAGGCTTTTCTCGACATCGGCAGGGCCTATGTCTACGTGGCAGAAGAGGGTGTTGAAGAACTGGTTCATGAAGAAGAGGCTGCTTACAGGATCGCCAAGGCCGCGGCAACGGAGGATATGGAGATGTTGCCCGCCAGAGAAGGCAAGATCACGCTCAGGAGCAAGATCGATGGACTGGCGTCCGTGAACAGAAGCCTTCTTACCCGGATAAATCAGGTCAGGGACGTTCTCTTCAATACGGTGCCCGACAGATATCCCGTGCGAGCGGGGGACCACATCGCCGCAACCCGCATCGTGCCTCTATCGATCCGGGAGGAGGCACTTCAGACGGCTGAGGAGATGGCCGGACGGGGGATAATACGCATAGACCGTTACAAAAAGATGAAGGGGGCCCTGGTCGTGACGGGAAGCGAGGTCTTTAGCGGAAGGGTAGCGGACGGCTCATCCCGAATCGAAGAGAAGCTGAGAGGTCACGGCCTGGACCTGATCGGCAAGGCCCTGGTGCCTGACGATATCGGGCAGATCCGGGACGCTATCGTGGCTTATATCCAGAAGGATGCCGAAATCGTAGTCACCACCGGAGGCCTCTCCGTTGATCCCGACGACATAACACAAGAGGCCATCCAAGCGACCGGCGCCCGCGTGTTGACCTACGGTGCTCCCTTATTCCCTGGTGCCATGTTTCTCATTGCCCGTCTCAGAAAGAGGTATATTATCGGCGCCCCTGCCTGTGTCTACTACAGTGACCGAACGGCCCTTGATGTGGTGCTGCCCTGGATACTGGCGGGCAAGAAGATAACAGCCAATGACATCAGAAGATTGGCCTGTGGCGGTCTCTGCTTTCACTGCCCCGAATGCCATTATCCGAATTGCGTATTCGGGAAAGGGAGGTGACCACCGTGCGGGGGTTGAAGGTGGCCATCAAAGGTGCTGGAGAAATGGCGAGCGGCATTGCCCACCGGCTCTACAGGGCCAATATCAGGCAGATTGTCATGGCCGATATCGAAAGGCCTTTATGCGTGCGAAGGACTGTCTCATTCTGCGAAGCCCTTTTTGAGGGGACCTTCGTGGTGGAGGGGGTTACAGCAGAAACCGCCGATGATATCCGCGGGATCGTGGCGGCCTGGGAACGAGGGCATATCGGCGTGATGGTAGACCCCAGCGGGAGCATCATTAAGGGCATCAAGCCGGATGTGGTGGTCGACGCGATTATGGCCAAGAAGCCCACACAGACAAGGCCGCACGAGGCCCGATTGGTGATCGGTGTGGGACCGGGTTTCAGAGCCCCCGAGGATGTTCACGTTGTTGTGGAAAGTAACAGAGGACACGACCTCGGACGACTGATCTACGAGGGACAGGCTGAGCCTGTCACGGGTGTACCAGGCACGACGGCGGGATATGGTCCCGAACGGGTGCTGCGTGCCCCCCATGCGGGCAGGGTCAAGCATGTCCGGAGTCTAGGTGATTCTGTAGAGAAGGGAGAGGTGGTTCTCTTTGTTGAGAAAACGCCGGTTTGTGCGGAGATATCGGGCATTCTGCGGGGCTTGATACGTGACATTGACGTGGTAGCCAACGAGAAGGTCGGAGACATCGAACCGAGAGGCGAGTCCGTTGACTGGCATACCATATCGGACAAGGCACGGGCCATCGGTGGCGCGGTGCTGGAAGCGATCATGGGCGAGTTCAATGTCTCGAATGCGAGCGGTGAGCGGTAAGCCGTAAGCAGTCAAGGCACAGAAAGCGATCCGAGGGCAAAGGCTCAGAGATTTTTCGCTTTGGAGGGTTGTTTATGGATATATACGCAATCGTAGCTGATCATCTGGATCGCTCCGAGAAAGGGGCTATTGCGACAATCATTCGCAAGCTTGGTGCTGCCCCGAGAGGAACGGGGGCGAAGATGTTTGTCACCGAAAGGGGCGCCTTTTACGGAACCGTTGGAGGCGGCAAGGTTGAGTTGGATGTCATGAGAGAGGCCCCTCTGGTTGTGGAAAGGGGGACGCCTACTATCATTGAGTACCGGATGGACGCTTCCGGTGCCGAGGCCTTGGGCATGATCTGCGGTGGCAACGTGGATATACTGATCGAGCCGGTGACCGACAGACAGCGAGATCTCTACAGGGTCCTGGCGGAGATGGAGAGGCAGACCAAGCCAGGGCTCATTGTTACGAGCCTTTCCGACACGGGGTTTGAGAAGGCGGTCCTCTCTGAAGGGAAGATCATTTCCGGGGACAGTGCCCCTGACCACGTGATAGACCGCTTCTCAGAATATCTGAAACGCAAGGATACGTCCGTGGAAGGGCGAACAATCATCGAGCCTATGCTTTTCTCTCCCCTTGTCTACATCTTTGGTGCCGGCCACATCTCGCTTTTTCTCTCGAAGATCGCCGCCATGGTCGATTTTGGGGTTACCGTCATTGATGATCGGCCTGAATTTGCCAATGCCGAGAGATTCCCGGACGCCGAACGGATCATGGTCGAGCCCTTCGATAAGGTCTTTGAGAAACTCGAATTCCACGGCAAGGAGTACGTGGTGATTGTCACAAGAGGTCACGCCTTAGATGAGACTGTGTTGGAAGAGGTTATCAAACGACCCACCCGCTACGTGGGCATGATCGGCAGCCGTCGCAAGACAGACATCATTATGAAACATCTCAAAGAGAAGGGCATCGCCCCGGATCGACTGGCCACGGTCCATTCCCCCATCGGCCTGTCTATTAATGCAGAAACACCTGAAGAAATTGCTGTGGCTATTGTTGGTGAGATGATAAGCGTGAGAAGGGCCTGAAAAAGAGGCGTTGGGGGTAAGGGCGCAGGGGTAGCCCCTTTACCATTCTCTTAGAAGGTCAAAAGGCCCGTCAGTTCCGCAAAATACTCGGTCATGAGTAAAAGGCCGATGACGATAAGCAGCGACCCCACCACCATGGATGAATACTTCATGATGTGCCGGTGTTTCTGCAGAATCGGCACGAGTCGGCCAACGAGGAGCGCCGCCACAAAAAAGGGTATGGCCAGCCCAACAGAATAGAGCGATAGAAGCCAGACGCCTTCCCCTACGGCATTGGTTGCAGAGCTAATGATCAGGATCGAGGAGAGAATCGGGCCTATACAGGGCGTCCAGCCCAGAGAGAAGGTGGTGCCGATCACAAAAGAGCCAAACAGGCCGATTGGGCGTTCCGACAGGTGAATCGTCTTTTCTCGATCCAAAAAGGGTATCTTCAGGACCTTGAGGCTGTTGAGCCCCATGACGATAAGAAGCAGACCCCCCACCCGCAGTATCCATGGCTGATATTCGATCAAGAGTCCGCCTAGAAAGGAAGAAGAAACGCCGAGAGCAATAAATACCAGGGAGAATCCGACAATGAACGAACACGAATGGATAAGAACGGCCTTCTTGTGCTTTGCCTGGGCGAGGTCCGAAACATCACTGATCGTGGCCCCGCTCAAAAAGATGAGATAGGAAGGGACAAGGGGCAGAACACAGGGGCTGAAAAAGGATATGACGCCGGCAAAAAAAGCGATAAACCCGTTGACATCCATAGAATTTCTACTCATTATTTACCTTTTTAGGAGGGTTGTCAATTGAGGTATGCCACCATCGATATAGGCACCAACGCGGTACTCCTTCTCGTAGTCGATCTCGATGACCATATCCGTGAGATCACGGATATGTCCACCATTACCCGACTGGGAGAAGGGCTGATCAAGACGGGACGGCTCTTACCGGCAGCCATGTCGCGAACCCTCAGTGCCCTTCGAGCATACGCCGAGATAGCTGAAAAGAACCGTGTCGACCAGGTGATCTGTTACGGGACGAGCGCCTTGAGGGAGGCGGTAAATAGCAACGAGTTTATCGAAGAGGTGGAGCGGGAGCTGGGGTGGAGAGTCAGGCCCATCACGACCTACGAGGAGGCCTACTATACCTACCTGTCGGTGAGGGCAGACCCCGCCATGGCTGCACCCGGCTGGTTGATCGTCGATATAGGTGGCGGAAGCACCGAGGTTATTCAGGGCAGCAGCGAGCAATTCCTAGAATTTTGCTCTCTTCCCGTGGGCACCGTAAAGCTGACTGACCTGTTTGTGAAGCATGATCCGCCACAGGAGCAGGAAATAGAAGACGTGAAGCACCACATCCGCTCCGCCCTCGACTTCTCCTGCCCTCCAGGACAGTCTGTTGTCGGCATGGCAGGAACCATGACCACCTTTGGGGCCTTGATCAAGGGCATAGCTTTTGACAAAGAGGCCATTCACGGCATGGCGATACCCCTGTCGGCTTTTGACGCGTGGATCGGGAGGATGAAGAACATGGCCATCACTGAGAGAAGGCAGCTACCGGGGATGGAGCTTGGCCGGGAAGATCTTGTGTATCAGGGGTTGATCCTGATGAGGGAGATCATGGGCCATTGCGGGAGCAGCAACCTTATCGTCAACACCCACGGTGCACGCTACGGCATTCTGTACGACATGCTACAAAACCGATAATGCCACCATGGGGGGAAACGAAGATGCGGAACCCCATAGACCCTTTCGCCAGCAAGAGGAGGGCTGGCCCCCTCTTTATCGGTTCATACCTCATTCGCCTCCTCGATTGAGGGTGTTCACAGCCCCCGTGGTGCCATTGAAAGCCCGATAGGTCAGGCTTTTCCCGTCGGACCGAACCTCGATCAAACCCTGCTGGTCCGTTCTTAGGACAGGGATTCTCAGTCTTTGGAATCGCCCGAGCGTCTCCTCACTGGGAAGCCCTCTGGAGGCCCCCGGACCGCTGGTGATCACCGCCAGTTCGGGACGGATGGCGAGCAGTGACGGGAGACTGCTCGAGAACCGACTCCCGTGATGAGCCGCCTTGAGCACATGGGCCTTCACGGGAAGTCCCAAAATGATCAGTTCATCCTCCAATTCCTCCTTGATATCGCCGGTAAGAAGGAAGGTATGGCTACCATGGCGGAGCAGGAGGACCAACGAGCCATTGTTGACGTCGTCCTCCATACGCCTCGATACAGGAGGGCTCAAGGTCAGTGCACTGAGCCCGGGAGCGAGGCGCTGCGAATCGCCCCGTTTCCAAATGTCGATTGTGGAACCGTTTCGGACGGCTGTATCGATCAGGCTTCCAAACTCCGGATACTCGGGGAACACATTGCCGGTCACAAAGTGCTTCACCCTGAAGTTTCGAAGCACCGCACTCAGCCCGCCAATGTGGTCCGTGTGGGGGTGGGTGGCCACGACATAATCGAGGGTTCTGATTTTACGGGCGAGCAGCAGCGGGGTGAGAACCTTCTCACCCACATCGAAGTCTGTTCCGTGAAAGCCGCCCCCATCCACCAGGACACGTACGCCTTCCGGTGCCTCGATGAGGATGGAGTCACCTCCACCCACATCCAGAAAACTCATCCTCATGTCATGGTTGAATCGTGCCGAGAAGGTGAAGGCCGCCGTTACGATGAGGATCGGAAGACTCACGATCAGGACGGCCACGGCTGCCTTTCTCCGTATGTAGAACAGGGAGAGCAGAAGGACGTAATAGATGAGTATCTCGGCAAGGGTAGGCCTGATGATAGGAAAGATGTAACCAAAATCGAGCGCCTTCAGCACCTGTATGTTGACCTCGGTTACCCACCCAGCTATCCAAAGAACCGGAGCGAGGACACTGTGGAGCATGCCCACGAGACTCAGCGATGTAGCGGCTACCCCGATGAGGGGCACTGCGACCAGGTTGTGGAACACGGTCAGCGGGTTGATCCCGTAGAAATGGTAGATGACGACAGGTGCGGTCCCAAGTGTTGCGGCAACAGTGGAAGAGATGGCCGGAACGGTCCATTTGGCGAGGCGCCATTTGATTTTGCCGATCATTGGATACCAGTTCTCGAGAAATACCATGATGAATATGAGGCTCAGGAAGGTGAGCTGAAAGGATGGCGCAAAAAGCGAATGGGGATAGATGAGCAGGATAACGAGGGCGGAGAGGGTCATAGTATTGATCGGGTGTCTGGCCCGCTCGAAGAAGAGGGAGACCATGTAAAGGAGTATCATGATCGTCGCCCGGATGACGGAAACACCAGCCCCCGCCACGAACATGAAAGCGAAAGGGAAAGGCATTGTCACGAGGGCTGCATAGCGCGTGTGGCGACCGGAAAGTCGAAAGCTTGGCCGGAGGCTGAAAAGGATCTTCAAAAAAAAGAAGAAAAAGCCACTCACAATACCGACGTTGAAGCCGGAGATAGCCAGAACGTGGGATGTGCCCGTTCGGATAAAGAGGTCATTCTTCCCTTGATCAAGAGAGGTCCTATCACCGACGGTCAATGTGGTCAAAACATCTGTGTGACGGGCACCGGACTGTTCGATGGTCTTCTTGAAGTATCCGCGGAACCCCTCGACCAGGCTTGTCCCCGCTGTCATCGATACGAGTCTTCCCTTCAGCTCGTAGCCTATGCCTTCTAACCTTTTCAGCCACTTCCACGAGCCGACGGAAGGATTCTTGAATGAGGGGCGTAACTCCCGAAGGAGACCCACCACACGAATCTCCGTGTTTATGGGCATGGGAACGTCGGAGACAAATACTGCCCTGATCCCGCGGCAGAGGGCTGGGGAAGAGAGCCTAACGGTCGTCATGGTGGCCGAGCTCTCGATAACAGTGCCCCCATACAGATCGTTTCTCCTTTCGGGGATGGATACGAAGGCATCGTCTCTCGGCACGAGGGCCACCCGGAGTGAACCTACCAGGGAGAAACCGAGCAGGATCAGGCAAAGAACTGCTATCCTGCCGCGCCTGAGAAGAATCGGGATGAGGGCAAGAGAACATGTCAGGAGGCTGAGGGTGAGCGGGGTTGGAAGGGGATTGACGGCCTGTGCGTAAATGCCCAGAATGAAGGCAAGAACGGAGCCTACGAACAAGCTTCGAGAAACCCGTCCGGATAGGCCCTCACATTCTTCCCGAGGTCCTGGAGATAGTAGCCGCCTTCAAACACCGAGAAGATCCGCTTATGGCACGAAGCTATCCGGGCCCCGACAGTTTTGAAGTCACTGGCCAGCAGAAGCTGACCCCAGTCATGCATATAGGTGTCGAACCCGGCTGAGCACGCGACGATGTCAAAGCCCTCGGCGTCCTCGATGGCCGCTTCGAATTGCGTAAAGAAATTCTCCCGTGAATGGCCGGAGATATTCCGGAATGTAACGTCGGGATCATTTCTGAAGATGTCGACGGTCCCGTTGCCGTAATGAAGGTCAATGTCGACGATGGGCGCTTTCTTTATCAACCCCGATACGACAAGTTTTCTTATGGCTACAGCAATATTATTGAAGAAGCAGAAGCCTCCGTTGAAGTCGATCCCCGCATGATACCCAAGAGGTCTAATGAGGGCGAAGGGGGACCAATAGAGGGCGATTTCCGCTGCCTTGACGGCACCTCCGGCCGAAAGAACTGCTATTTGAAAGACTTCGGGATGGTTTTGCACGGACTCGACGAGTGAGGTTGAGTGACAGGGGAGAAGGTCTTCCACATCCACGGGTTCCGGCTCGATAAATTCGGAAATACTGGAAATGGCGAGATAGATATCGGCGACGCGATGAGGAAACTCGCAGTCTATCGTTGCGTACTCGGTTAAAAACAGATCGCTGTACGGTACCGGCATTGAACGCATAAATAACTTGACTTCCTGTCAATTATATTCTACACAATAGATCAACGTAATCGTCAAAGTCAAGCCTCAGGTCATTCTTTTGGAAATCAAAACGGCGTTTAATCTGGGCGATAAGATTAAGGATCTCAGGGAGCGGCGAAATCTGTCCCTGAGGGATCTGTCGAAGAAGAGCGGTGTTTCAGCGAACGCCCTCAGTCTTATTGAACGCAACAAAACCTCTCCGACCGTTTCGACGCTTATGGCCATAGCGGACGCCTTTAATACGAAGATACACGACTTCTTTTCCGAGGGCGAAGAGGAGAAAGGCGACTATGTGGTCTATAAATGCTCTCAGTCAGGTCCACACGATATACAACCCCTTGCGGCCAACCTGAAGGCCCAGAACCTCAATCCCGTTATGCTGCGGCTGGCGCCCAGAGAGAAGTTCGCCAAGGAGATATGCGTTCACCCCGGTGACGAATTTGTTTATTGCTTATCCGGGTCTATAGAGTGCGAGATAGGGGAAGAGCGGATACAACTCGATGCCGGTGACGCCATTACCTACAAAGGCGGCATTCCTCATAGGATCAACAATCCCTCCGAATGCATCAGCAGTGCCCTTGTCGTATTTGAGGTGGGCCGACTCTCGTAGGATTGATGGCCGTTGCCCGCCGACCTGGGGCCCCAACGGAGCGGTTCCGTCAAGCATTTTTTGCCACTTCCGATGGGGCGTATGGTATAATGGGGACTCTTCAACGGTGTGCCCCCGTAGCTCAGGTGGATAGAGCGACGGATTCCTAATCCGCAGGCCGCATGTTCGAGTCATGCCGGGGGCACTTGAAAACAAAGGGGGTTAGCCACCAAGGTTAACCCCTCATTAATTTCAATCAGGGTTTTATCCACCAATAGTCCATCGAAACCAGCCAAACCTTTCTCCATCGATACTGGGACCCGGCCAGTAAAAAAAGGCCGTCCGAAAACAGCGTCATTTAGATAACACTTTGAAAACGGATAGACAGATCACGTCGCATCTTTTCACGATAACAGCATAACTTGTGCCCTGCTTGGCTGTGGCCTCATATTCCTTGGTTAATTAATCAATTACGATGCGTGGAACATACTTTGCATAACATCTTAAGTTCCACAACAGCTGCGAAGGAGGAATCCATGAGATATCTTTGGGTTAGGTTCAACAATGGGAAAAGTGATATTGTCCCTCAGGAGATGCTCCATGGTCTTATTGCTGGCGAGGAGATAGCACAATTCTATCGACCATCTGAGTCACGCTGGATAACTCTGGGGATCGACCGGATACGAGGTGAGGGAGGACGTTACGCTGGCCCTGATAGAAGGGCTTTACCTGAAATCGTGTCCTCGCGGTGGATAGAAACTGCCGCGTGAATTTGGCTGAGCGAACGATTGGTGGTTTGCATAAGGACATCGAAGATATTGCAGTTTCTTAAGACCAATTGGCAGGTTGTGGCTATTCTGATATTCGCGATTATCTTGAGTCAATTCCTGATCGTGCACACAACCTCATTGAATCGAGACTCGATTAATATACAGTCACAAACTGTAAAACTGCCCACCGATATAGGGTATATTCTTCCGTAGTCCCTTCCGTCTCTTGACACAAAAAAGGTTCCACGAGGATCGTCTTGACCGTACTCCGTTTACTGTACAGCACATACGGTTAGTCTCTGGTCCTCATTTGGGCCACCCTCTGCCGTGACAGTTCGGCAAATTGGGCCGGTGTCATATTCTCTACAGAGCTATGGGGGCGGAACTCGTTGTAGTCTCGGCACCGGTAGAAAAGGCCCCGGATTTCTCCGAGGCCCGTCACGGTCATGGAGTCGATCATGGGGGGAATATGCCGACCGGGACAAATCAAATGTAATCACAATCCCCATTCGTTACAACGGGTTTCTTATCTCTCATGTTTATTTCTTTAGACTTCCTTCACCTCCATCGGTCGACCGGCTTCCTCGTTCTAAGCTATTCCTTGGGATGCCCAGCCAAAGTCCGACTAACGTATCATACTTCGACAGGGTGGTGTGACTTTTCAAGTAACCGGACCCACCCCTTTGCACGTTAATGAACATTACCAAGGCTATAAAGAATAGAGCATATAATACATAACAAACTTACTTGACTTTAGATGGGGTTGCAATTATATTTTACAGATAAATGAAATGAAGGTGAGGCTTCTACAACCCGCCAACGGCGGACTTCAGAGGTGTGTTTGTGGCCACCATAAGCAGGTATTCCAGGCAGATTGTCTTTCCGGATATCGGTCCCGCAGGTCAGGAAAGGTTAAACAGTAGCTACGCCGTGGTGATCGGGTGCGGGGCGTTAGGAACGGTCATAGCTTCAGGCCTCGTTCGCGCGGGCGTCGGGAAAGTCCGGATAGTGGATCGAGACTTTATTGAATATCACAATCTGCAGAGGCAGATCCTGTTTGATGAAGATGATATAAAGGATAACCTGCCGAAGGCGGTGGCGGCCGAACGGCGGCTGAGAAAGATCAATTCTTCCATTGAAATCGAAGGCATTGTCTCAGATGTGAACCACACAAATATCGAAAAACTGGTTGAAGGGGCCGATGTCATTGTGGATGGTCTGGATAATTTTGAGGCGCGGCTCCTGATCAACGACGTTTCTTTGAAGCACAATATCCCGTGGATCTATGGAGGCGCAGTCGGATCTACCGGTATGACCATGAACATTATCCCTCACAAAACCGCCTGTTATCGTTGTCTGATGCCTGAAAAAGGGACAGGCGGCAGGACCCTCACCTGCGACACAGCCGGTGTCGTAAACGCTGCGCCATGGGTAATCGCGTCACTTGAAACGGTAGAGGCGATCAAGATCCTTTTAGGATCACCGGACGTAAACACCAATCTTATTACCGTCGATGTCTGGAGCTACGACTTCCGGAGTTTAGAGATACCCAGGAAGGACAACTGTCTTGCATGCGCCGGGAAATACGAATTTCTCGATGGAAAGCTGAGCACGAAGACGACATCCCTGTGCGGTCAAAATGCCGTGCAGGTTCTGAGCTCGGGATCATTCGCCTTGACCTTGAAAGAGTTGTCCGAACGGCTAAAGCCTTTGGGTGACGTGAGCTACAGCGATTTCATGCTGCAGTTCAGCACCGGCGATCAGGAGATGATCATCTTCCCCGATGGTAGGGCCGTCGTGAAGAATACCCACGACGAGTCCTACGCAAGGGGCCTCTACGCAAAATACGTGGGAGCGTAAATGATTTACTTAGATAATGCCGCTACCTCATGGCCTCGGCCAGAGAATGTGTATCAAGCCATGGACCGGTTCCTCCGTGAAAAGGGAGGCAATCCGGGTCATGGAAGTCACAGTCTGGCAGCCGCGGCGAAAGAAACGATTGACGATACAAGAATGCGCGTGGCCCGCTTTATTAATGCCCCGGAGGTTGAACGGGTTGTCTTCACCATGAACTGCACCCATTCCCTCAACATGGGGCTCAAAGGCCTCCTGCGGCCCGGTGATCATCTCATTACGAGCAGGCTTGAACACAACGCGGTTGTAAGACCTTTAAGGAAACTGGAGACTCAGGGTGTAGCCATTACCAGACTCGCACCTTCACCGGAAACGGGCGTTGTATCAGTTGCTGATCTCGAACAGGCCATTACCCCACAGACAAGGCTGATAACAATGATCCACGTTTCCAACGTCAACGGGGTCATACAGCCCATCGAGGAGTACGGGGCGATAGCTAGAAAACATAACGTGCCTTTCATGGTCGATGCAGCGCAAAGTGCAGGCCATTACCCGATAGACGTGCAGGCAGGGAACATAGATCTCCTTGCATTTTCTGCCCACAAGGGCACGTATGGTCCTCCAGGCGTCGGGGTTCTCTATATCGGCGAGAAGGTTAACCCGGAAACCATGTGCGAAGGTGGCACCGGGGTATTCTCGGAATCCGACGAGCAGCCGGAGGCCCTCCCCTACAGATATGAGTCGGGCACCCAAAATGCTGTCGGTATCTGTGGCTTGGGAGCCGGGATCGAGTTTATCTTGACGACGGGTCGCGAGAACATTGCGAGCCACGAACATGCCTTGCTGAACCGTATGATCGAAGGCTTGTCCCATCTTCGTGGTGTGGTTTTATACAGGGCTGTAGATACAGATAGGCAGGCGGCCGTTATATCCTGTAACATCAATGGCTACGAACCGGGCGAGGTGGGCGTCATCTTAGATCAGGCTTTCGATATCAAGGTGAGAGCGGGTCTTCACTGCACGCCTGAGGCACATCGATGTATAGGCACCTTCCCAAAGGGTACGGTGCGTCTGAGCCCAGGATATTTCAACACTGAAGAAGAAATCGACCTGACGATCAAGGCAATAAGCTCAATAGCAAAATCGAAGAATTAATCCGAATCGGCCTCGCTTTTCTGATCATCGTCTCTTATGCGTCAGTGACTGAAAAAGCGATTTGGATGAAGAGCCGCTCCATGTTGTTTCTATCCTCCGGCAACCAGCATCATGAAGGTAACGCGGTCGCCATCCTTCAGTTCAATTTCGGTGATGGTGTCGTCGGACACTCGCGACGCGCCGTTTAGGTAGAGCTGGACATCCGGAGCGAGGCTATCGCCGCCATCGAGGATCATTTCCCGAAACCTCTTTACTGTGCCCGCGAGATGCTGAAGGAGTTGTGAAAGGTTCCCGCCGGGAAAAGCGACGCTAATCTTCTTCTTCCCCAATTCCCTTGTTATGAGTGGCAGGCTGAGAAACTCAATATCAAGCTTCATAATCCCCCCCGGTTAAGGTGCGAACCCATCTGCGTGTCCAGAACGGCAATTTCTGTTGTAAATATAACCTAAGTATAGTAATATCGTCAAGAACAAATTGCCATATGTCGCGTCTAAGTTGATATATTTTGTTATATTAGGCCTTATGCGGTCCATGCAGGTATTGTGGAGGTACCATGAACAGTGTCTCGTAGGTAGATTGAAAGCAGACGGCTCCACGCATTCCTTGACCGGGATGGGGATGCATTCTTAAGGTGTCTGCGCCATGGAGGTTCCCATCCATCCCTATGGAAGGCCGCTGAGATCGGTCCATGTGCCTTTGGAATCACCCATACCTTCTCAAAAACAGACAAACACCTCAGGAGACGGCCTTAGTTTGAACCAAAGCTTGGAGGATCAAGATGACTGTGGCTATCGATATGAACGAGTACCTGGTTGCCACACGGTTCGTTGACAGTGATCACGACGCCACAATCGAAAAGTCAAAGGGACTAACGGCCAACGTTCATTCAACTAAGGAGAAAGCCGTTCGTCTCTTTTACTTCGTGAAAGATGAAATCAGATATAACGTTTATGCCGAGAGGGCAGCGGATGCTCATTTCAAAGCGAGCTATGTGCTCACCAATGAAGAGGGTATTGTGTTCAAAAAGCCGTGCTCTTTGTGGCCTTGGCCCGGGCCGCTCTTATCCCTGCACACCTGAGATTTGCGGAAATCCCCGCCCATCTTACAAGCCCTGAGATCGTAGAGAAGAGGGGCAGTAACATATTCCCCTGCCACGGTTCGGCCGACCCCTATATTGACGACCGATGGGTCAAAGCGACGCCCACCCATGATCTCGCTTCTTGTAAGAAATCGGGACTACCGCCAATTCACTTCAACGGAGAAGATGACGCGCTAACCCCGCATCGAGCACTTGACGGGAGGCTCAACGTCGAATACGTTCGGGACCGTGGCTATTTTGCCGATCTGCCCTTAGATGAAATACGAAAGGTGTCGCTCTCCTGGACCTACGTAAGATCTTGAAACGTCAAGATCCTTCCTTCACCTGCCCCCGGCCCTCATGATCAAGACCGCCCGACGGAGAAAACCAGCGGTTTCTGGCTTGGCACGCCGATCAGGACGCCGCAGCAGGCTACTTTACCAATATCTCCTTGAGGAATTGCTGCATATCCGCCCAGGACTCCTTGTCCGCCTTGGCATTATAGGCAATGGGCATCTTGAACTTTTTCCCTAGGGCCGTCGCCTCGGGGTTCGTGAAGCTGTGCATTACGCCGGGGTAGTCTACGAACTTGAAGTTAACCTTCTGGTCGGCCATCTCCTTCCTCAGCGCCTCTATCTGTTCGGGCGTGGAGAACTTGTCATCCGCTCCATTATAGACACGGACGGCGGCCTTAATGGGGGTTGGCTGGTCGGGTTTTACCACGGCTAAGCTACCGTGGAAGCTCGCCACGCCCTTCATATCCACGCCCTGGCGTGCCATGTTCAGGACTACACCCCCGCCAAAGCAGTAACCGATGGCCGCAATCCGTTCAGCATCTACGGTGGGCTGCTTCTTCAAGAACTCAAGGCCTGCCAGGAACCGCTCCTTGGCAATGGGAAAGTTTTTCATCACCTCGGAGGCGAACTTACCGGCATCATCGGGATGCTGGGCGGTCTTGCCCTCGCCGTACATATCCAGAGCCAGGGCCGTGTAGCCTAACTGCGCCAGCATGCGGGCCCGTTGCCGGACATAGGCATTTTGCCCCCACCACTCGTGAACCACAAGGATTCCGGGTCGTTTGCCCTGTATCTTCTCATCGTAAGCCAGGTACCCTTTCATTGTTGTGCCGCCTGCGGTGTACTCAACGCTCTGGCCTTTAATCTTTGGCGCTGCGGAGGCAATATTTGCAATAATAAGCGTACCTGCAACAATAGAAAAAACTGCCATCATAAAGCGTTTCATCACATTTACCTCCTTCAACTGTTTTTTTCGTAACGTCGTTTCTGTCGAAGGGTCCAAAAGGTCCTCGTGTCCGTTACACCCGGTATAGTCCGATAAAGGAGAACGATCGCGTCACGACGTTACCGTTCCCACGGGCAGGCTCTCGTCCTGAGCATCCTTCGTGTTGCCTGCCACAAAGACCTGTTGGGGCAGACTGAACCGAATCAATACTTGATCAGTTGGTCAGACCTGTCAATCCCCTTTTTCGCTGTCGCGTCCAGGGCGTCGAAGTCTGCCGTCCATGCCCCCGCCACGGGTTTGAGGTGCGAAGTCCGCCAAAAAGGGGTTGGCCCCCTACCAGTTGAGCCGGTGGTCGTGGTGAGCGGATCTCGGGTGGCCGTGCAGGTGACGGTGATCAGATCCTCAGGGCTCCAAGCCAGAGGGCAGCATGTATTGGGGCGACACCTCTCGGGGTGCATTCTTGCCAAAAGAGGGAACGGGAAATATATTGTAGTCATGACAGACAAAGAAAAACTTCTCGTAACGAAGCATGCAGATCAGGCCTTTCACGGCCAGACGGTCCGGCAGGCGTCTCCGATATGTGAGTGCGGCAAGACCTATGACGAGAAAGACCTCTTCGATGCTCCGGGTGTATTCTTCACGGATGTAGAGGTCTTCGGCAAAACCTTCACACTTATCGAGCCGATTTGCCCGAGATGCAACCGGAAGATCGCCGCGACCTTCAGTATACTCAACTAGGGTTAGGGTCGAATCGCCTTGCCCACCATCGTCAGGAACCTGGACAGCCTCTGCCTGATGATGCAAAAAATTGTTCCCGCGACCGAAGGGGTGGATGGGGCTTGCAGCAAGGTCGCCAGGTGCCCCTGCAGACCTTAGAGGGAAACACCTCTCAATTTTACGACTTCGGCTACCCTTCCAATACCGAGAATAACTGCGGCAGTATACATATTCACCTTTCGTCCTGAGGTCCTTGCCTGTATTGCCAAAATGGTCGCCATTACTGCTGATGGTGCAGCCAGGACGCTGCTTTTTCACCTGCGTGTTGGGACGGTCCACGTGGGGCAGACTCCGTGCTTTTCCGACGGAGTCCGGACCACTTTGAGGTTTCGATTGTTGTTAAAGGAGAGGCTGGGAGACTGTTACCACCTAGGGGATGACCCATGATGCATCCATTTGACCATCTTTCCAATGAAACTGAGCCCGTATATGGCCCGTCAATTTCAGGTGCAGCCAGTCCATTTCATCAAATCTGCAGACGACGGCAGCGAAATTCTTGCGGGCCTCCGAACCGTCCAGTATTTTGGGCCCCTTATCTCCAACAAGATCCGGGAGACCGGAGGTCGGCTTTGATACGGTTGAGCCGGGAGGTATTTTGGCGCAGTAGTTGATCCGGTGATGGACGCGTACCTTTCCCCATTGGGCTTCAGCTGTGTTGTCGTCCGTGTGAACCGCAGCGGTTCCGGAAAGGCGTAGTTGCAGCCACTTCTTCGGATCGTAGAAGAGCCAGCTTACGTTGGGGTTGTGAGTGATCTCAAAGACCTTTGGACTTCGGACATCGCAGTGGCATATGAGTAACCGGTCTTTTTCCGAAAACTCTCTCACGATAACCATGCGCGCTTGGGGCTTGTTCCCGTGAAGGGTGGCAAGGCTTGCGTGGTGAAAGGGATTCTTGAAATCTCGAACACCGTCATGGAGCAGCTTCCAGGTTGATTCGAGCACCTCTTCCAGGGTTGAGAGACCCTTTTTTTTGCCGAAAAACATATATCCCCCAAAAAACTGACTCACGAACCTCACAAAAAAGTGATCTTGGGTGGTCTCCGTTCAGGGAGGCGATAGTGCTTTGTGACCGGGTACCCAAGCATCATGGGATAGTGGTACGGGTGTTCTTTCGGAATGCCCGCTATCTCCCGGAGAGTTGGCGAGGAAAGTAATGCCCCTTCGAGTAGCCCGGCCCAACACGTTCCGAGACCCATGGTTGGGGCCAGGAGGTCGAGATAGGAAAGGGCCAGGGTCAAATCAATGAGACCGAAAGGCGCCTCCTTTGGCGCGGAGGCCACGATCAGAACCGGGGCCTTTCTCAGCACCGAATCGTAACCGGAATCCCAGCGATTGACCACCCTCGGCAGGTAGGGGCGGGTTTCCGCTACGGAAGGATCGCTTGCCACCAACCCACGAACCCATTCAACC
>DCUF01000062.1 GCA_002328485.1 Deltaproteobacteria bacterium UBA2221 | reverse complement strand
GGTAGGTCGGCGTTCCCTCCACCAGAATATAATCCAATCAAATCCTATGAAGTACAAAAACCCGTCAGAAATGGCGGGTTTTTTGTTGCCGTTAGTCTTATCAGGTCCGACCAAATTCTTTGACATACCCCCCCCATAATAGGGGAAATATTTGGGGTATAAGCATGTTATTGATCCGGCAACAAAATACCTGAATTGGTCTATCGGGCATAGGCGACCATCGGATGATGAAAATAGCTCCTTACGCGGTGTGGCCGCTTGACCAGCATTCTCATGAAGGATTGGGTCTTATGTCTCAGGTCCGACTCGGTGCCTGTATGGATACCGGAATGAACCCTGGTTTTTCAGATTGCCGTTCAGATACTCGTCGGGATTCAATTCCGGGGAATAGGACGGGAGATAGAAGACGACAATCTCCTCTTTGTGTGCCTCCAGCCATTCGGCCACCTTCTTGCCATGATGAACCTTGAGGTTGTCGAGGATCAAATAGACCTTCCGTCCAGCGTCGCGTATGAGCCGGCTCATGAACACAATGAGTTTCGCCTGGGTCATTGCCTCTCGGTAGATCATAAACCGCACCTTCCCCTCGTTGGTAATGGCGGAGATCATGCTGATGTGCGCCCGTTTTGCGGTTACTTTAAGCACGGGGGTTACGCCCTTTGGGCCATAGCCCCGGACCCTGTTGGCCTCGTTCTGTACCCCTGTTTCATCACCCCAATAAACTTCCGCCTTTTCCTTCTTGGCGTCACCTGCTATTTTCGGATACTCGTTCTTCAGCCACTGTTCGACCGCTGCCGGGTTCTGTTATTTTGCCCTCTTGATTGGCTTCCGGGGAGTGAAGCCCCACCGTTTCAGGTATTCACCGACCGTTCGTATGGGCATATCGATCCCATACTGTCTTCCTATGAGCTGCCTGACCGCCTCCCTGGTCCAGAGAGCAAAGGGGAACTTGAGTTGATCAGGTGTCTTGTCGACGATGAGCTTCTGGATATGTCGTTCTTGCTCTTCGGTGAGCATCCTCTTTTCTCCGTGGCGGCGGCCTCGTGCCCTTAGAAGTATTTCATTCTTGCCTCCTCGCTCGTACTTCTGAAATATGCGGCTGCACTGTTGATGATTCATTCCCAAATACTCCGCCACGTCCTTGTTTGCTTTGCCCTGTTTTCGCAACCGTACTACCTGATCCCGGAGCGCCTGCTGAACTTCCTTCTTCAGTTTACGGCCATCGATTTTTTCCATAAAAAGATTCTATCTTGTCGTGGGCAAATATGTACTATTTAACTGCCGAGGGAATAAGGTTCATCAGGTTGAAGGATACCTACAGATACTGTCTTTCTTTGAAAGGGAGAGCGCGGTCATCCCCACATAGGCTCTGCATTTCAAATGGCATTGTGCTTTATTTTACAGGGCTCCTGAAATAGGCAAAGGGATAGGCAAATAGTAGGGACAGATTGGTCTGATTTGCGTTTTGCCCTATCGCTCCGATGTTGGTACGCACACGAGTTCCAACAGACTATCCAACCCTCGGTCCAGCCGGGTACTTCGCCAGGCGGAAGGGGTGGTGTTGTACCCGATGGTATCTTCGTAGTGAGCGTAACTCTCAATCGTACGATACTCCTTTTCCTGACATCGGATTTCGTAAATGGCTCTCTTTTCAGACGGAATATTCTGGTTTACCTTATCAGGCTTTTCGCCTGCGAAGAGGTGGGGGACGATTTTCACCCAGGCCCTCACACTATCTGCCAAAGAAATTATCCTTGTTGGATCGTAGTAACAGGTAAAAATCATCCGTCTTGCTCTATCCACATACTCAAAGTAGATCTCCCACCTGCTATCTTCCTCTTGCCCGAAACCCGGTTTCGAAAACAGAATGACGGGGATAATTAAGGATGCAAGAAGAATTTTCATCGAAATGCGCCTAATAAGTGCTATTACGCGAATAAGCCCCCCCTCATAATCTTGTGGCATTACACCCCCTCATAGTGGTCGTTCGTCAGATGGCCATCCTTTCATAATGAGCGTTTATTACCGTGTACAGAAAACCACGTGATTGCGATCCATCAAAGTAGGAACCCACTATCTGGCCCACATCATTAATACCCGTTGCCCTGGTCGATATCGCTCCGGGGAAGCTGAGCGTGGTGTATACCCCCTCGCTGTACAGAAAACCACGTGATTGCGATCCATCAAAGTAGGAACCGACAATTTGACGGGCATCGTTGATATCGTTCATAGAAGTCGATACTGAATCGGGGACGACCATCGTGGTATAGCTACCATTGCTATATAAGAAACCCTTTTCCCCCTTCAGGTCAGGATTGTAATAGTAGCCTGCAATATCGCCGGTGTTGTTGATTCCCCGGGGAGTTGTTGACATCCACCACGCCCTGGGACAACGGATAGTCGTGTATATCCCTTGCTCGTAGCGAAAACCATGTGATTCTCCGGAATGGTAGCTGTAATTGCCCACGATCTGCCCTGCATCGTTGATATCATACGCTTTTGTTATGATGGTGTTGGGAGCAGCGAAACTGGCATATCTGCCCATGCCTTTTGAAGCGGCATAGTCGGATATGTCGTTTGTGAAAAGGAGGCATAGGAAGGCTATTGTTATATTTCTTATCCAAAACCTTCTCATCTTTCTTATTCTCAGCATAACCATTTTGAGGTGGCACGGATACTTCAGACTTTCGCCAGGGAGATTGCCCGTATCGGCGTCGAAGAAGCGTCCAGCCAGCAATCAGCACAACTTATATGTGAAAACCCACGAAAATTCTGTAAAGTGGGCAACAATCGAGTAGCGTAGACGGTATGTCCGTTTCACTATTCGGTGATCGGCAACGCCCCAGACGATTTATCCTCGAAACAGGTCGAAGAGGGTACTATGGAAAACTTGTGGCCATGAAGCATGATGCCTATTACGAATATTTGTGCTGATTTGCCTGAGGTAGAAGGGGGGGGTGACACCGTTCGAGCAAACTTATTCGTCACCGGTTCCGTTGCTTGGCGGCATGCCCTCCTTTGACACACGAAGGCAAGTTCTGTAACGTATTGGGAGTAACAATGCCGGACGAATTCTGCGAAACAAGGGATATGACCGTTCTCTCCCTGCCAGCCGATGATGAAACGTTTTTTGTATCATATAGTTTTCTTTTTGGTCTTGATACCGACTGTGGTGTACATTTCTGGGTTTGCCTTTTTCCTCAAAATGACCGATTCGGACCCGGCACTCGAAAAGGCAGATCTCATCGTGGTATTCACAGGAGAACATGGGAGGGTAGAGCAGGCCTTTCGGTTGGCCGGCGAAGGTTATGGCTCTCGCCTGGTCGTTTCTTCGGCGCCGTCTGGAAGGGTCAGGCACTACCTCGCCAAGAGAGGCGGCGGCTCGAACTTCAAGACCATTATCGAGGATGAGTCGAGGACCACTTTCGAAAATGCCCTCTACACGCGGAAGATTATCACTCGGCATGGCATCCGCTCCGTCATCCTGGTCACTTCGTGGGACCATATGCCAAGGTCTTATTTTCTCCTCAAGATCCTATCTCTCGGTTCCGGACTTCAGATTCAGCGCTGTCGAGTACCGACTGGACCAGTCAACGAAGTCAATTGGCATCGTTCCGCCCTTGGTTGGAAACGGGCTCACAACGAGATGATAGAGCTCTGGGGCAGCCTCTACGAATTTGCTCAGTACATCATCAGGGGTTCGCTTCCGGAGGAACCCCCCAATCTGTGTCCTATAATGGCCTTACTAAGAAACGCATTCCTTTTCGATGATGAAGAGGTCGACTCGTAGCCTGTCCGGGCTCGAGCGCACGTAAGAATCTATCATGAAGTCGATTGTGAGAGTCGAAATAGCAAGAACCATACGAACGGTGTTCGACCGAGAGAATTGACAGAGGCGAGGCGCACCCGCGCTATTATTCGTGGTAACTTCTTATCATGACTGGACTGCCCAATACGGCACTTGTAGGTTGAAGGATACCTGCAGATACAGTCTTCCCTCCGGAAGTAGTGTCCCCTAACATTGTTGGTGAACCCAATATTGCAGGTGGCGATGTATAGGAACCATGGACGGCACCACCCTCTCCTCCGACCGGTGATCGGACTGTACCTCTTGTCAGTAAACCATGGGGGAACTGCCCCCACCGTTTCAATCAGCATGTCGGGGCCGCGGATAGGGCGTTTTGTCACGTGGGACAGGTGCAAAAGCGCAAATGAATGGCAGCGAAGCGCCCCAAGTATGACAGCCGTGCGTCTGGGATGAGCGGTATCGTACGTCTACGTCTAAAGCGCTTACCCAACCAAGGTCTCTGTGGTGATTGCCGCCTGCGACTATGGCAGGTGGGCTGCTTTGTATAAGGTCATATTCTCCAGGGGAAAAGGGTGTTTTATTGGCCTGATCACATCCGATGTCTCTTAGTAGCGGCGCTGTAGTTCATGCTCCGCAATGAAGGTCGGCAAGGTCTATCGTGATGAGAGCATGGAAGACCTTCCGTTCAGGAGGCCAAAAAACGGTACAATATGTTCCCTCAATGGCATCTGATTTTGCTCCGTGACATATACTTATGAATGGGCTTGTCAAACCCGTCATGAAAAGCAGTGGCGGAGATATGAAATATTAGGAGGCACAACATGAAAAAGCGCCCAGGCGCAGGTTCCTCTGTCACGAAAGTATGCTGCTGGTCGGCACTCATTGGTCTTTGTCTCGTTTTTCTCGCTGCCTGCGGTGGCGGAGGGGGCGGAGGTGATTCGTCGTCATCCACGGGGAGCGTGAGTGTTGGGCTTACCGATGCAGCCACGACGGACTACAAGGCCGTTTACGTGACTGTCCAGCAAGTTGCCGTTCATATGGAGGGCCAGGCTGAAGGCCAGTGGCGGGTCATCTCGACACCGAATAAAACATACAATCTCCTGACCCTTGTCAACGGCGTACGGGAAGAGTTGGGGCTTGCGACATTACCCGCCGGACACTATACCCAGATGCGCCTGCTCCTAACAAGCATACCCGATACTTCTCTGAACATCCTCTCTCACACACACCCCTACGGCAACTACTTCATCGATAAAGACGATAATGTTCAGGAGCTGAAGGTCCCGAGCGGGCTGCAAACAGGGATCAAGATCGTGAAGGGATTTGATATCAGCACCAATGAGACCACCCAACTTCTGCTCGATTTCGATGCAACGAGATCGATCGTACAAGCAGGGACAAGCGGCAAGTGGCTCTTGCAGCCGACAATCAAGGTCCTGAATGTTGTCGAATATTCCATAATTCAAGGTAACGCCGGTCAGGCAGGCGTCCTTGTCTCCGCCCAGACCTATACGGCCCCCGACTCCATCAATGTAGTAGCCTCGACCGTGAGCGCTGACGACGGAAGCTACAAACTATTCGTACGGCCGCTTACCTATACGATTGTAGCCTATAAGGAAGGCTATGCCCCCTATTCCACAGAAATCGAAGCCACGACCGCCGGCACCGTGTATACCGTTAGCTCTTTCACGCTCACCCCGGCCTCATCGTCAGGTACCGTGACTGGGACGGTTATGATTGCAAGCGCAGATCAAGAGCAGTATGCGACGATCAGTATTAGAAAAACCGTAGGCAGCGGTCAGATCGAAATAACGTCACGCAACGTTGCCAACGGAGGGACATTCACCATCACGCTTCCGGCTGCGGACTACTCTATAGTCATTTCCAGTTCAGGCAGGCAGTCGGTTACTCAGGACTTCACCATTTCCTCAACCCCTGTAAACCTGGGAGATATAACTCTCTATCTAAGTTATTAACCGTCTCATAATTGTATAGACTGTCTCCTCCGTTACATTGCATACCTTAGAACACAATATGGAACGGGGGCGACATGGATGCAAGACGGCTGAGTCATGAGATGTTGACGGAACTGAGGAAAAGAGCGGTCACGAGTGTGCAGGAGGGACAAAGTCCTGAGGTCGTTGCCAAGGCACTCCAGGTAAGCCGTCAGGCCCTCTATGGTTGGCTTGCACGCTATAGGGATGGTGGGTGGGGGAACCTCGATGCCAAGAAGAGAGGCGGTCGGCATCCGAAGTTGGACGCTCAGGCCATGAAATGGATATACGATACCGTCACAATGAAGAACCTTCTTCAGATGGAGTTCCCCTTTGCCCTGTGGACGGCCCTGATGATCGGCAAGGCCATCTTCGACCGATTTGGCGTGAGGTTGAGTAAAGCATCCGTGTGTCGTCTTCTTGCCCAACTGGGGCTCTCTCCCCAGCGCCCTGTGTGGAGGGCCTACCAGCAACAGCCGGAGATCGTGAAAAGGTGGCTCGATGAAGAATATCCCCGTATCAGAGAATTCGCCCGACAGATGAAAGCGGCCATCTTCTTCGGAGACGAGGCGGGAGTTCGGTCGGACCTTCACGCCAGAACCACCTGGGCACCGAAAGGAAAGACCCCCGTCGTGAGCAGCACAGGGAGCCGATTCGGACTCAACATCATCTCTGCCGTTGCCTCCCAGGGGGAGTTCAGATTCATGACGGTGAAAGGCAAGGTAGGTGCTCCCCAGTTCATTGAGTTCATCAAGCGGTTGCTCCATGGCATGTCCCGGATGGTCTTCCTCATTGTCGACAACCATCCCGCCTCTAGGGCCAAACGTGTGAAGGCCTTCGCAGACACCGTCAAAGATCGCTTTCGTCTCTTCTACCTTCCCTCATACTCACCGGAACTCAACCCCGATGAGAGGGTATGGAACGATCTGAAAAACAATGCCGTGGGCAAGCAGTGCATTACCGGCGTTGATCAACTTACCAAAGCCGTGGTAGGGGCGCTTCGCTCCATCCAGAAATCACCCGCCCGTGTTCGGTCATACTTCAATAATGAGACCACACCATATGCCGCCTGTGTATAGACAATTATGAGACTGTTAATAAAACACAACGCCGTCTCTCCGAGGTGTCGGTTTCCTTTTTCCCCTTGCCTCTAAAGGGTTTGTGACCGTTTCACATCCTTCCAAGGCACCTCTCCGCATCATCGATTTTCCCCATCCTCCAGCCATTTTTTCTCTGTTTGGCCCCTGGTTCTCTGTTTTCTCCGGACCAAGTCCGAAGCTCCTCCGGAAAGCAACATCTTTGATTGATGTGGGCTTGCGGCCGGTTGCCGCTTTTGACGGTTGGCTTAGGTCATCGTTCGATGCCGCAAGCGGACGTTTTTTCCGAAATCGCCTGCTTCGAAACTGAAAAGAAGCGTAGTCAACTCCTGTTTCCTCCCCCCTAAAGAAGAAAAGCCGACGCTGATGGTCGGCTCTGGGATGGTCTCCGGTCTGCTCGTCAGTCGATGGCGACGCGGAACGGGCGGCGCTGTTCTGCCCCGTCCTCGGGGAAGGTCTGGTCAGAATGAAGCCAACCGGGAGATATCCCCCTTTCAAATAGAGTGTAGGGATGAGGTTGTCGAGCGATGGGAGACGACATCTGATGATCTCTTCCAAGCCGCTCTTTTTGATTTTTCAGCTTGATTTTCTCGTCCGACAGGTTCATCATTTTTCATGGGCGTGTCCTCCCTTCCCTGCTTCCCACAGGGGACCTATTGAGATTTGTGTGTCTCAATGAGGATAGGCCTTCATTGTTGTCCATCAACAACTCTTGCATATGCCCCGGGAACGATCAGCATCCACCCAAAGGGTGAGCCGATCCATCTGCTTTCAAGGAGTTCTTGTTCTGTATGACACTGGCCTTTATCGCTGTAATTTTTGGTTTGGCGCTTCTGGT
>DCUF01000060.1 GCA_002328485.1 Deltaproteobacteria bacterium UBA2221 | reverse complement strand
ACGAAAAGCGCATTGATCTCCCGAAACTCCAAGGCCACCGCTGCTTTGCCTGCGGAACCGCGAACCCTATAGGTCTCAGACTGGAATTCTACAGTCTGAACGATAGGGTGTGTACCGACATTACCCTCGGCAGTAATCATGAAGGATGGCAGAACATGGCCCATGGGGGCATTATTTCGACCCTGCTCGACGAGGTCATGGCGTGGACGATCATTTACTTTAAACGGGTCTTTTTTGTCACGAGGAAGATGGAGGTCAAGTACGTCCGGCCCGTTCTCATTGGAGTTCCTCTGACCGTCAAGGGAAGAATGATGAAAGACAGGAAACCGCCCTACATCGGAGCGGTTGCGGACATCCTCGACGACAGGAACCGCATTCTCGCCAGAGGTGCAGGGGAGTTCGTTGAGATCCCGATAGAGAAGCTCGAACTGGTTCCGGAAGGACTCAAGCAAGACATGATCGATCTGTTCAATAAGTTTTGATAGTTTCACCGGCGCGGACGCAGAGGAAGTGCTCCTCGGAAGCGATGGAATGGCCCCCTCGCGTCATGCCCGCGTAGGCGGGCATCCAGTTTTATCGGTGTTTTTGTGGATTCCCGCCCGTCGAAGATGCCGCTTGCGGTGCGAGGGAATGACAGAAAAAGCGCTTACAGCTATTATCTAATTAATGAAGATGCAAACCAACATGGGGGTAGGATTCTGATGATCGTAGAACAAATCAAGGTTGGTTTCATGGATGTTTTCTGTTACCTCGTGGCTTGCTCGAGGACCAAAGAGGCCCTTTTCATCGATCCTGCCGGAAACGAGGAGGATCTCGTTGGTTTGATCAGGCAAGAAAACCTGGTCCTCAAGTACATTGTCAACACCCATGGCCATGCGGATCACACCTGCGGGAACAAGAAGGTCAAGGCGGTCACTGGGGCCAAGATCATCATGCACGAAATCGATGATCGCATGTTCAGCACGCCGGAGGCCTATGCTATGGCGAGGGAATGGGGGTTTGAACCTTCTCCCCGTGCGGACGAGACGGTGAAAGACGGGGATGTGATTGCCGTTGGAGACGTTTCCCTGCAGGTGATCCACACTCCCGGTCACAGCCCGGGCGGCATGTGCCTGCTGAGCAATGGAAACCTTTTCACAGGGGACACCCTTTTTGTGGGAGGAATCGGCAGGACAGACCTTCCCGGCTCTTCCCATGAGCAGTTTATGAAGTCGATTCAGGAGAAGCTCATGAGCCTTCCTCCCGAGACCATTGTCTGGCCGGGCCACGACTATGGCCCCATGCGTCGTTCGACCATCGGTCATGAGAAGGCCACAAACCCGTGGTTGCAATAAGAAGAAGGTACACGGTGCAAGGTGCACGGCAACTTCCTCTCCCCCTCGCATTTCCCCTCCCCTGGTGGGGGGCTAGGGGAGGGAATTCGGACTTCCTGATGCCACCCGCTCTGAGGGTGGAGCCTCACTCTACAGACTGGATGTGCAGTGGGCGCACTTGGTCGCCTTAATGGGGATCGTGGAGAGGCAGTGAGGGCACTCTTTGGTGGTCGGCGCTGCAGGGGCCGCTTCTTTCTGCCTCTTCAGTTTGTTCATGCCCTTGATCAGCAAAAATACGGAGAAAGCCATGATGACAAAGCTCACGATGGTGTTGAAGAAGGCACCGTAGCTGAGCGTGACCGCGCCTGCTTTCTTGGCCAATTCGAGCGTGGCATAGGGACCCGCAGCAGCCCCTTGCCTGAGCGTAATAAACAAGTCTGAGAAGTCAACACTGCCTAATAGCAGGCCGATGGGCGGCATGATGACATCATCCACAAGGGATTTAACGATGGCGCCAAAAGCTGCGCCGATAATAATGCCCACGGCCATGTCCACCACGTTACCCCTCATTGCAAATTCCTTAAATTCCTTAAGCATGATCTTCCCTCATTTGTTTACGATTAAATTGTCCTAGAATACTCAAAACCCTTAGTTGGCCCAAAGATATCCGAAAGTCAGAAGGTAGGTGTAGTCACTCTCCTTCTTCCCTGGAGACGGGCTCTTGTCATAGTCCCAGTTGAATTGGGCGGTGATGTTCAGGTTTTTGTAAAAGGGAATTCTGAATCCCGTCTGAGTAAACAGGATGAGATCATCCGAATCCTCTACGCTCTGCAACCCGGTGTGATAAAGGAAGTATTGAAGGGATTTGGGCAGGATAAAATGATCGAACTTCAGCGCCCAGCGACCTGCGGCAAAGCTGTTGTCCTCGGCTATGATGTAGGTCTCGTCCACGTAGCTGAGACCGCCTTCAAGGGAGAGGTTGGTCCGATCCGATTCAATGAACTGATAGCCGACACCGATGCCCAGGGTGACTCTGAGATCGAGATCCTTGAACTCGTCCTCCTCGCCCGTGGCATTGGCATAACCATACCATTTTTTCGTAAAAAAGTGATCATATTTCATGTAGCCAAGGGCTCTGTCTTCCGTTTTTACGTTGTTGTCTTCGGACCGTTTGTAAAGACCCCCAATGGTGTAACGATTCTGGAGTGTGCGGGCCATAAACTCGGCATCCGCATAGATATCCTGCGTGTGTGTGTTGCCGTCCGTCATGCTGAAGCCGGCGTTAGCCCTGAGGTTTATCCTAAAAGGCGGTTTGGGATTGATCGTCTTGACGTTGGCAAGGTCCACTGTGACCGGCTCTGCGACCTGCTCCGTCTTGACTTTCACCTTTCCCGAATCCCCTGGTGAGACCGGGCCCTGAGCTGTGGTCCCATCGCCGAGCACGACCCTAATTGGCTCATCCGTTTTCATGTTCACCACTTCTTCCCACTTGATGGACAGGTCGCCGGCGTAGGATGTCTTGAAGAGCAGCGTGCCGGCACCCAATGACACGACTTTGCCAGTGAGGCGGTCTCCGTTCTTGAGACACACCTCGTCTGCAGCAGCCTGACCCCACGGCAGGACAACAAAAAGCACTGTTAAGATGATGGAAACACCTTTGCCGTTCATCATTCACCTCCTTGAATATACTGTTTTCGGTACGTCTCTACTTCCTCTGTAAGATAGAGGAGAGGGTTGTCTCGCTCCCGATCAATGGTTAGGCATAGAGCTGTTCGGTGATAGAACTCGCTTTCACGGGGACGGAGTATGGGTGATTGCATCTTTGTGTGTCAAGGGCAAACTTGGCACATCATGTTGGGGACCAGAGTATTGCGGTGGACGGGGGTGTTCCGCCCTGGTATCGTCCACCGTGAACCGAAAGGGAACCGAGGTGTCAAGTTTTATGAGAGATGGCCTTTTGCATGAAAAAGAACGAAGATCACCTTCCAGGCCGCGTGTCGATTTTCGGCTTAGACGAGGAGGTCCGCCGGGTATATACCCGGTCCACATAAAATCCGTTATTGGAAGAGGGGACCTGGGAGTCTGAATACAGGTTGCTGAAAAAGACTTGGTATGCAGGGTGATCAAGAATGCCCAGATGCAAAGCACCCGAAGAGGGTAAGACCGATCCCTTTAGAGACATATACTGAAAGATCACCCTCGAAAATCATAGCGGCGAAGGAGATTTGCACGCTGATCACCAGAACGCCGTTGTTCAGACCGGCGGTAACGGCAGGGAGAAGCCGATGCAGCTGGAACTCGCGCCCTATATGTCCTGTAAGCAATCTGATTCGATTCGCTTGAGGGGTCGTTTTACTCGGCATGTCGGCTCCCGCCCCTTCCGGAGAATAATGGTGCTATGTGCCGGAAAGCTGCAGAAAAATGAATGCGGCCTTTTGAGGCCATCAACCCCCGATTCACATAAGCGCGCAGAATGTCAATACCTATCGGGCTGTTGCTCAAATCACATGTTCTCTGCAGGCGGCATCCGTTTCATTCGCATAGAAAGCAGGGAGACCACCAGGGGTGGCCACAGGTTTCTGCCGGGATGAAAGCTGGTCTCCCCCAGTTGGATCGGCTGATTTGGGCAACAGCCCGTTGAATCAGGGTTTCATTCCAGCCTACGAGCGGGACCTCCACCGAGTTGTCATTTGATCAACCGAAACAGCAAAAATGGAGATTGCATGAGGAGGTCATTTGTGTCATCATATGGGCACAATTAGATCGAGACAATCAAATAACGGGAGGTGAGGTTATGAAAAGGGCTCTACTATGGACGTTGGTGCTGGTGGCAATTGGATTGATTGGATGGTCTCAGAACGCCTCAGCAGATCCAGTCAGCAAATTGGCGCAGCGCATCGAGAATCAACAACAGCGCATCAAGGAGGGTGTCGCCAAGGGCAAGTTGACCCGGCAGGAGGCCGACATGGTCCGGAGCAATCTGAACTGGATCAAGGCAAGATTTGCCGCCATGAAGCGAGACAGAATCCTAACGCCCGATGAGATCAGGCGACTGGATGCCCACCTCGACTGGAATGGCCGGATGATTGCTCGGGAGACGAAAGACTTTCAGTACGTTTACGTAGGCAACTTCGGTGAGCGGATAGAGAACCAGCAGCAGCGCATTGACGCGGGCATCGCATCAGGCAAGTTGACGAGGCGCGAGGCGGACTTTGTTCAGGATAATCTCACCTGGATCAAGGCAAGGTTTGCCGCCATGAAGCGAGACGGTCTTCTTACCTATCAAGAGATGCTGAAGTTAGATGCCATGCTCGACAGAACCAGAAAGATGATCGCGAAGGAGATACGCGACACAGAGCCCATTTATTGGGCAAAGTTCCGTGAGCGCATCGCGAACCAGCAGCGCAACATTGACGCGGGCATCGCCAAGAAACAGCTGACCCGCCCAGAGGCTGATGCGGTCCAGGATAATCTTGCCTTTATCAAGGCTACCTTCGCCAAGATGAAACAGGATGGAAGACTCACCCAGAGGGAGATGGCAAAACTCGACGAACTGCTCGACCGGAACAACCAGTTGATTTACAAGAAGAGACACGACTTCGATGCCAGATTTCGTAACATGGGGGATGTCCTAGATTTCTTCAAGCTAAGGTGATTCAGGTTTCCCTTTGGGACGTCGTCGGAAAAGGAAGCGATGCACGGGGCGAAAATACCCCCCCTCTTCAATGCAGAATATTCTTGAAATGTAGAACCATGAATGTTGAATCCGCACGGTGGGTGACCCTTGCCCAATTCTTGCGGTATTCTTTGGATGATTCCTCGGGCTGCAGTGATGCAGCCCCCTTTTTTTGGGGTGTACCGACCGTCTTGAGGGTTCGACCGGTTGACCGGCTCATGGCTTGAGATTCGAGAACAATGCGGGCTGGCGCTCTCTACCGGCGAAGGTCCAGGAAAGCTAGGAAAGACTGGATTTCCGCTCCCCGCCTGCGCGGGGACAAGCTTTGCGGGAATGACAAAGCCGCAGCAAGCTGCGGGAAATCAGACCCATTGAGATTCAAGTTTATTTGGAACATGACACTGCCAATCCGCTTACGTAATGCCAAAAGAGGAAGTGCCCATGCTCCGATCGCCAATCGATTCAGCAAGCTTTTTTGGAAAGAACGGCATGAGTTTTCAGAAGCTTGTCTTGACAGGAAAACCTGCCAAGGGCTAGAAAGGAAAGACTCAAATCGCTTTTGAAAGATGAGGCACAAGATATGGCGGAAGAACGGGTTTTTCTTGAAGCGGATGGGCTGAAAATAGAAGGACTGTTTGAAGACCTTCAAGGAGAAAGGGGCGTGGTGATCTCCCATCCGCATCCCTTGTACGGCGGGAGCATGCACAACAATGTCGTGAAGGCGGTTGCCCAGGCCTACCGCGAGCAGGGGTACAGCACACTGCGGTTCAACTTCAGGGGCGTGGGACTTAGCGAAGGGGATTATGACAACGGCAACGGGGAGAAGAAGGATGTCGAATCAGCGCTTCGATACCTGAGCAACCTGGGAAAGACAAAAATCGATTTGGCAGGATACTCGTTCGGCTGCTGGGTAAATGCACTCGGAATCGAAACTTTCAAGGAGGCCGAGCGATTGATTATGGTTTCTCCGCCGGTGGACTTCATCGACTTCAGCTTCCTGAAGTACACTCCCAAAATTCAGCTCGTCATCTGCGGGACGCTCGATGATATTGCAGGGTACAAGAAGGTGGAAAAAATGCTCTCCCTTTGGAACCGGGAGACAATCTTTCGTGTCATTGAGGGGGCGGATCATTTCTATTCGGGATATGAGGATGAGATCAAGAGGGTCGTGGGGGAGTTTTTGAGGGAAAGTGCCTAAAATGCCTAAAGTGTCTAAAGTTGAACACCAAGAACCTTAACCACGAAAGCACCCTTCGACTGCGCTCAGGGCAGGCGAAAATTGGAAAACACGAAAAAGGGCATGGAGGTATATGAAACCCTTTTCTTTCGTGTTTTAGTGATGGGTTTTCCATGGACCTTCTTACAACGAGCAACCTGCAACAAGCAACGGGCAACGCGCTACATGCGACGGACGATGGACAACTGACACCGGACAGCCTGCAACTACTGACTAATCATCGGCATAAGAGAAAATTCTGGCAACTCCGATGGAGCCTGGCGCTCCTCCTTATAGCGCCAACGATCGCACTCCACGTGGAGCGTGCCGATGCGAAGGAATCGCTGCGTCGCAGCGCCATCGTGGTTGCTGTGGAAAAGGTGAGTCCTGCGGTGGTCAATATCAGCACCACGGTCACGGAAAAGGTGAACCCCTTTTTCCCGTTCGGCGGAGACGACTTTTTCAAGGATTTCTTTCCTGAAATGTTCAGCCGGGAGTATCAGCACTCCAGCCTGGGGTCAGGAGTAATTATTGACGGGGGAAAGGGTTATATCGTGACAAACCACCACGTCGTCGCGAGGGCGTCCGAGATCAAGGTGATCACGTCAACCCAGAAGGAATACAAAGGTCGGAGTCTCGGATCGGATCCCCGCGCTGATCTGGCGGTGATCAAGATTGAGGCGGGCGTTAAATTGCCCGAGGTAAAACTGGGGAACTCCGAAGACCTGATGATCGGAGAAACAGTGATCGCCATCGGAAATCCCTTTGGGTTGACCCACACGGTGACCACAGGGGTGGTGAGTGCCATAGACCGCTCCGTTCGTGCCGAGGATCGCGTCTATCGACATTTCATCCAGACGGACGCCTCCATCAACCCAGGCAACAGCGGCGGACCTCTCCTCAACATTGACGGGGAGGTTATCGGCATCAACACGGCGATCTACCAGAAAGCCCAGGGTATCGGGTTCGCTATTCCCGTAAGCAAAGCCAGGAGAATCGTGAAGGAATTGCTTCGGGCAGGTGAGGTTCGTCCCCCATGGCTGGGCTTCGATTTGCAGGATTTGACCCCTGAGATGAAACACCATTTCGCACTCCCCCCAGGGAGCGGAGGTGTCCTGGTGAGCGACGTGTATCAGGACAGCCCTGCAGATCGAGCTGGGGTGAAGAGGGGAGATGTGGTCCTGATGGTTGAAGGAACTGCCGTGACCACGCTCTCCGACTACCAGGATGCTCTTGCTGAGTTTACCACCGGAGACCGCATTACCCTTAAACTCTTTCGAAGAGGAAAAGAAATCTCAACCCCTTTACAGCCTGCATCGTTTCCACCCGAACTCGCCCTGGAAACGGTGTATCGTCGTCTGGGTATCAAGGTGGGGGATGGCCGCAGAGGCACCACCCAGAAGAGGTCTGGTATTTCGATCGAAGAGGTGAAAAAGGACTCCGAAGCCGCACGGATTGGATTGAGATCCGGAGACTTGATCGTGCAAGTCAATGAAATGCCTTTGGCGAACNNTAAGAAAGCCATCAGTCAATACCACCACCTGATCTCATTGAATCTCGTCGTGAGGAGAGGGCCTTACGCGTACTCCATCACCTTGCCCTTCTAACGTGGTGTCTCATCGATAAGTTACGTGGGCAACTTCCCTTCACCCCCGCCCTTGCCCGCCTGGAGGATCTTTTTTATGACCTCCTCGTCCTCTATCATTTGTCTTGGAAAGCCTCCTCGCGCTGTTTACCGTTTAGGCGATGCAGTCACTGGCCATGCCATCGTTTTCGATAAAACCGGCTTCTCTTTTGCCCGCAAAACAATGCGGATAATTTCCGATGGCACGCGGAGGCGACAGGAAAAACCGGAGCAAATCCCTGTTCCGGGGTGGACATACAGCTTTTTCCCATCCACATCGTAAAGGCCCCCGACAAAACCGTCATTAAAGGACGCGAGAAGTGGCTTCAAAAAAACAACAGCCCGCCATGGGTGTGGCCTGAAAGCTGCAAGTCGACAGGGATGTTGCCGGATATCCTGCCGGTCCGGTGCGCAAGAAGCACCCTCACCGCATTCGGCGCGCCCTTCAATGCCTTTTGCAGATTCGGCCCGGGGCCTCCGAACCGATTTTCGGTGGGGTCGGGAATCCCGGCGATCACCAAATCCGCCCCTCCGGGGACGGACAGAGTCTTGTGTTCGTTGTGGAGCATAGAGATCCCCAGCGATTCGAAGACGGGAAGCCACTTTTCGGCCTCAAAATAATATTCATGATTGCCGGTCACGCCGTATACTCCATACCGGGCACGCAGTCCGCCAAGGGGCGCCATATCGCATTTCAGCGGTTCCGGAAAGCCGTCGATCATGTCACCGGTCAGGGCCACGATGTCCGGGGACAGGGCGTTTGTCTTCTCCACCACCCGTTGCAGCCAGTCTCGCGTCAGCAGCATCTCGATGTGAAGATCGGAAAGCTGGACAATGGAGAAGCCGTCGAGAAGCGCGGGCAGTTTTGACAGCGCAATTTCCACGGTTCGAACGTGCGGCACCCTCATGGACTGCCAGGTGCCGAAGAGTC
>DCUF01000054.1 GCA_002328485.1 Deltaproteobacteria bacterium UBA2221 | reverse complement strand
GCTTGTTTATTTCTTGCTGAGTCCCGAAGCATCTCGTGACTGTGGCGGTGACCGCAACTCTTGCATACGATCTCCTGATTAACCTTTATGTAAGACATCACGATTGGGGTGTAGTCAAATACACGTTCAATAAAATACAGCCTGTGTTCGCGCTTCTCACGTGGGCGGCCGAAGGATATGGCTTCCTGCTGGCAGAGGCCGTAGTTGATGGCGTATACTGAGACATCGCGACCGTCGCGGTCTTTCATCTCATAGTACTTTGTCAGGAAAAAATTTAGCTCTAACGTTGAGAGAATTGCATCATGATCACTTCTGACGTGAAAATGACTTGTAGGCGGGCGCCCCTCGATCTCCCTCATCAACTTTGACTCTCGATAGGTGCGGAGGACCTTTGCACGTTTCACGATTTCTTCAAGTAGCTCTTTGAGGCTGTATATCGATGAGCGTTCCTCAAAGGTTTCATGCAAGAATTTATTGAGGCGAAAGTAATGATCAATTTTTTCTTCGTAATAACGCCGTGCGGCATCCTGAATCGTTCGGACCCCGATGCGCTTGCCATAAATTAGTGTCGTTTCATAGCAAAAGAAGAGAATGTACCCCAAAATACGAGGATTTCCGATACAGGCATAGAATAGTGTCTGCCAGAAATCGGCAGATGATATTTCAAAATACTCTTCAGGCAGCTCTTTGCAGAAGTACTCAAGGCGTGTGGTTAACAATCGCTTCGTGAAATCAATCGCGCGGTCTTCCATATTCGCCACATCGTTGCGCCCGTATGCTCTGTATACGTCGAGGTACACCTCGTCGACTTTTGATAAGTCAATTGCGCCGGGATACAACCTCCCGGGGTATACAGCGACCTTTAGCTTGATGAACTCCTCGGACCAGTTGTTAAAGGGAGCCAGAATTGTATCCACAACTTGCTCCATGTCACCGCGCGGGAGTTCAGAGAAATCATCAATGAATATGTACAAATAACGGAGGTTAAGCCCTGTGAGTATTTCGCGCAAGCGGGTAATGAGTCCTCGAATGTTGAAGACGCGAATGAAGATCTGAGAGTAATTATGGGTGCGTTTCCGCTCGAGTTCGGAAATGACCTCGGCGAGGACTTTCGCTTGGGCGGCAGGGTTTGCCGAAAGCCTTGCGGTCGCTTCCGTTGCTAGATTGACCGTCTCCTTTTGTGTATTTTCCTTAAGTTTCGTTGCTTGGATGCTTCCAGTTATGTCCAGATACTGGTCGCCTTTAAGCTCATCGATAAGTTCGTCCAATTTCTCGAACAGTTCTGAGGCTGATCCGCTGAACGCCTCCTTGACCTGATTCCACACTGACGAAGTGATTCGTTGATGTATCTGATTTTTGATCTCTGTAATCAGTTCGATAACGAAACTCCGGAATAGGCAGATTCGGCGCACGGCATCCGGTGACAGCGCTGACTCATAGGCGCTTGGCATCCCGCCAACGATCTCCGCTGTGGAGGACTCATACAAAGTCTTAATATCTATATACGCCCAAGTTGCAGCTTTATCAGCGTTGAGGGAATCTTGGGCACGTTGAAAAATGGTGGATTTGCCTGTCCCTTTGCGTCCGATTAGAAACGTAGTATTCGGCTTCAAGACGGTACGAAGAATATGGTTATCTGGCAGTGGGTCAACGTAGAGATTGGAAATCAGCTCGTGGCCCATCTCGTCGATGAGTTCCGCGCGACGGTAGAGCTTCAGCGTATCGACAGCCTTTAGAAATTCCTGAGTCTTCATTTTTGTCTTCCTCGAACAGTTGGGATAGATGGAAAATAGTCCCTCTATTGCCTATATATCAAGGAAAAACGTCCACCTATCATGATATTAAGGCTGTAACATGGAAAAAACGCTGTTGACTTTTCTATCTGTTGCATAATTCATGTAATAGCATGGAAAATTCAAAAAAATTCCGCCCGGATTCGAGACTCCGGCTAATGGACCAGGTTCGACAGGTCCTGCCGTATCACCACTATGCCTATCGCACCGAACAGACCTATTGCGATTGGATCGTGCGCTATATCCGGTACCACGGGAGCAAGACCCATCCCCGGGATATGGGTAAAGTCGATAACTCAGATGTGCCTGCTTATCTGCGGGGCAATCAGCCAGTAAGACGGGCTGTGAACCGTGTGGGGTTCTGATTTCTGCCTATTCAAAATTCCGGATAGTGTTGATGACGGTTTTCGCTCCCGACAGGCCGCAAAGAGCCCCCGTCAGGAGCGGGATAGGAGATATTTGAGGTGATGTTCCATAGGTAATAGGCCTGAGGCACAAGGCGCAAGGTTCTGGGAAAAAGGCGCTCCCCAATAAGACGCCGGATCTTGGACACGGCGCAAGGGTATGCCCGATAGTTCGATGGTTGGGCATGTTACTGCTTATTAAGCGTAAGTCAAGGGAAATCGGATGGATAAATAAGGGGAAGAGGCGGGATCACGCCCAGAAGGTCTATTCAACCGGGGTGGGGAGTGGTTACCCCCCGCTCCGGCGGCACCCGGCAGTCTCCCTGCATGTTGGCAGGGAGTTTTTAGGGTGCATCTGAGGGCAAGACCCTCTTTCAACATTTTGCCATGGCCTTTATCTTCAAGGCGACCTCTTTCCAGCGCTCCTTTTCCACGCGGCCGGCACTCTTGTGCTGGCGATGGGACAGATATTCCAGCTCGCGTTTCATCTTGCGGTAGTTCTCCATCCTCTCCCTTGAGATGTCGCCTTCGTTCACCGCCTCGAGGACCCGGCACCCGGGCTCGTGGGTATGGGTGCAGTCTTTAAAGCGGCATCCCCGCCCAAGCCTTTCTATCTCAGGAAAGGCGGATCCGATACCGCTATCCAGTTCCCAGAAGGCGATCTCCCGAATGCCCGGGGTGTCGATGATCATTCCCCCCTGGGGCATCATGATCAGGTCCCGGGAGGTGGTCGTGTGTCTCCCCTTGCCCACGTGGGGGCTTATGGCACGGGTAGTCTGTAGGGCGCCACCGTAAAGGCGGTTCACCAGGGTGGATTTGCCCGCACCGGAGGATCCCACCAGGACAGCGGTCCGACCCAAAGACAGATAGGGTTCGAGCGAGGTCAGGCCTGCGTCCTCAGACGCCGAAACCAGGTGGATGGGAATGCCGAATGCCACCGCCTCCACCTCGTTGACGAATTGTCCCGGATTCCGGTGAAGATCCGCTTTTGTCAGGATGATGACAGGATCCAGGCAGCAGTTGTAGACCAGGGTCACGTACCGCTCGATGCGGCGCAGGTTAAAATCCCGGTCAAGACCGCAAACGATGAATACGGCATCAAGGTTCGCCGCAATGACCTGCTCCTTTTGGGGCTGTGGGTTCTGTTTGGTGCGTGTGCCTGAAGCGCCTCTGGTCAAGGCGTTCTT
>DCUF01000050.1:13064-38999 GCA_002328485.1 Deltaproteobacteria bacterium UBA2221 | reverse complement strand
TAGAGTCCAAATGCGTTTGCCCTGCGATTTCTCACCGTTTTATGGACTTTTTTGTCTTTTTGAAATCGGCGAATTGTAGTATAAAAATAAGGAAATCCCAAGGCGGAGGTTCAGATGAGGGTACTTGTTACCGGCGGATGTGGATTTATCGGCTCTCACGTGGTGGACGCCTATATACGAGAAGGGCATGACGTGGCCATCGTCGATAATCTTTCCTCAGGCCATGAAGGGAACAAGAACGACAAAGCCAGGCTTTATATAGCAGATGTCCGAGACGCCATCCTCGAGGATATCTTTCGGCAGGAGAAACCGGAGGTCGTGAATCACCATGCCGCACAGATATCGGTGCCCCTGTCCGTTCGGGACCCCCTTAATGACGCGGATGTGAATATCAAGGGGACCCTCCACCTCCTCGACCTCTCTCAGAGACATGGCGTAAGAAAATTCATCTTTTCGTCGACCGGCGGAGCGATTTACGGAGATGCGGAGCAGGTTCCAACGACCGAGGACTATCATCCGGTCCCCGCCTCACCATACGCCATCGCAAAATTCTCGGCGGAAAACTATATCAGATTCTTCGGCGAGCAGCACGGACTGCGCTATACCATCCTCAGGTATGCAAACGTTTACGGCCCTCGACAGATCCCCCACGGGGAGGCGGGTGTGGTCGCCATCTTCACCGAGGCGCTGCTCCAGAAGAAGCTGCCCACCCTGAACCATTTTGCCGATCAACCCAGGGGCATGATCCGCGACTACTGTTATGTCAAGGACGTCGCAGAGGCCAGCATCATCGCGACCGCTAAAGACCAGCGGGGTATGTTTAACATCGCGACGGGGGTCGGCACCTGTACCCTTGATCTGTATCACTTGACCTTGGCGTCACTAAGGAAGGCGGGTATCAGTCTCGGCCCAGAATACGATGAGCCGCAACGAGCCGAGGCACGGGATGGGGATATACGGGTCAGCACCCTCAACCCGGCTAAGGCGCTGAAGGAACTTGGCTTCCATGCCCGGCACACCCTTGAGGAGGGGCTTTCCGAGACGGTCCGATGGTATCTCCAAAAGCAGGAATAAGCCCCGGATACCGTGGACGGTAACAGCGCAACGGCAATTCAAAACGGTTTCATGAAGGTTCGGTTCCTCGGCACAGGGACCGGCGTGCCTTCACTTCACCGGCTCTCATCTTCCTGCCTCCTTTCCATGCCGGAGGGGAGCGTGTTGATCGACGTGGGCCCTTCCGTGGTCCGTCGCCTCCTCGAATTTGGCTTCACCCTCGAAGATATCGATATAATCCTCCTAACCCATTTTCATCCGGACCACACAGCCGACCTCGCCACCTTCCTGTTCGCCTGCAACTACGGGGAACCGAGGCGAACCAGGGATCTCGTGCTCCTTGGCGGCCAGGGTCTGGAATTATTCTTCAGGAGACTCTGCCTTGCCTATCCTTCCATCAGGCCAAAGAGCTATTCTTTGACCATCAGGGGTATGATTCGGGATGTTTGGTCGTTATGGGATGGGGTGACTGTTGAGACTGTACCCATGAGACACAGGCAAGAGAGTATCGCTGTGAAGTTCAAGGGCAAAAAGACCATCGTGTTTACCGGTGATACGGATTATTCCGGGGATCTCGTCTCTTTTGCGACAGGGGCGGATCTTCTGGTCAGCGAATGCTCTTTCCCTGACCTCAAGGCAAAAGGCCATCTCAATCTCGCCGTCCTTGAAAAGATCGTCGAAAGGGCGAAGCCGAAACAGGTCATTCTGTCACATCTCTACCCGGAATGGGAGACATTCAGGGGCGTCCTCCACGCCCCCTTCCTGCTCGCCGAAGATGGCCTCGAGATATCCCTTTAACGGTTCCCCCGCAAGGGCCTTACTCGCGGTAGAAGATCTCCTCAGGCAGCAGTTTGAGGTAAAGGTTGTCAGCCCTTTCCTGTAACACCTTCAGGGCATCTCCCAGCACCACGGCCCTTTGTTTGAGGGTTGCCAGACTCTGGGAAAGTTTTTCGAGATTCGCCTGAGCAATCCGCGAGTACTCAGCTATTCTCTCTTCCCGGACGCGACATTCCTCGATGAGCTCTTTGTGGAGCTCCAGCTCCTCCACGGTCAGGTTTTTTGAACGGATCAATTCTTCGACCGTCTTGACTTCCTTCATGACTGCCTCCCTTTTACCCTTCCCTTCATCATAAACCGCTAAAGCTCGCCGGCCTGGAAAAAAACCGCAGAAAGCATCGTACCGGCAATCAACGACACGGCCAGGACCATAATCATCATGATGATACTGAAGCACCTTTTCCAGAGCCATCTCCATGACGATGGCATCCCGCTCCGCGCCTTCATGGGTCACCTTTTTGTCTCTCGGGTCTTGAAGAATCTTATCCCACGGATAGGGGGAAAACAATAAATCAAAGAGGGCATTTTCGTGGGGGATAAGGGATTAAAACGATAGGCTGACCGGGGTAGTAGGCAGGGCCTAAACACACCTTCCAGGGGTTTGGGGGATCACATACTTTTCTTGCATAGGGCAACCAAGTGCCGGATATCTGATCGGACGGTCCCGGCATTAAAGGCCCCCGCCTCCTCCAACCTGCACAACAAAATACCGGGGGCATAGGTGAGGCCAAGGGGTCGAGAGAGGACCTTTCCGAGAAAGGGGCTCTCTCCAGGGGTAAGGATGACGTTGCGAAACCCCTCGGTCTTTTGAAGGGCCTCCAGCTCCTCTCTGATTCCTTCCTCCGCCTGACACAGGTCGCTTTCGGCATAAACCCTCAGATTTCTCCGAACCGGACAGAGGAGCAACAGGTAGGATACTGAGATGGCTTGGGCCTTTGGGCTGCCCAGCACCGAGTAACGAATGGGGAGCCCGTCCACCTTCCCGACGAGCACAACCGTTCTGATGAGGAATCTTATCCTCCAGGACCCCGGATCACAGAGGGCTTCGGCCAGCCGCCTGTACTGTCTCATCGATCGGCGGCACTGAAGCACCACCGTGAGGACCATCACGGAGAACAACAACAGGAGGGCCAAGATAAGGAAGATCATGGGAGGGCTGAGCTATCTCCTCTTTATGATGGCCGTGCTGCTGCGCACCTCAACTCTATACTTTTTGGCCTTCTTGATCTCGGAGAGCAGGTCGTTTGAATCCTGGCCAATAATGAGAACGATTCTGCCGCTCTGCTTCAGGTATGAGAGCGCCCTCTTTATGTATGCCTTGCCTATCTCCGGCAAAGGCACTCTGTCCTCCCAGAGATAAGTCAGGGACGGCTGAATGAAGATCAGATCGAACTTGTCATTAAGAAGAAAGGGGAATTCCAGCTCCATGTGGAAAAAATTGTTGCGTCGGGCGAGTTGCCTTGCAGCGACGAACCAGTCGTTTGACCTCAGAGCCTCCCATGTCTGCTCCCCAGCATCCAGATTGTACAGAAATTCCCTTATCTTTTTTCCATCACCAAACTTGATGAAGTATCCGGCCGTCACAATGTCCAGGATGTCCCGTATGCGTTCAGCGGCCCGCAGGAGACCCGCACCCAGTTCCTCTTTGAGCTTGGCGTCTTCCCTTATCTTGTTGGACAGGAGAAAGAAACGCCTGTAGGTATCTCGAAAATCGGCAAGAATCTCGTGGGGCGGCTTAGAAAAAAGGGTCACCTGGCTCTTGGCATCCGTCAAACCTTCGATGTCCCGGAGGGACATACCGAGCAGCGGATTCCCGAGGCGATAGTTCCTCCCGGTCGCTCCAAAACGGCTGTGCAGAGAATGCTGGAGGATATCCAGGGCCGGATGGGATTTCTCCGTACCAAAAAGCATGCGATCGAGGATGGAACGATAGAGGGCGGGTCCATGCTCCCACTCGGCCACAAAGGACTTCTTTTCTTGGTAGGAAAGCCGAAGCGATAGATAGGCGATGCCTTCCACCAGTTGAACGGCCGTCACCCCAAAGCCGGGCGTCATATCGAGTATCTTTAATTCGAAGAGCTGTTCCTTCGAACTGATCTCGGTCCCGTCCCCGAGCAGAATCTCCTCGCAATCCAGGGGTTCGCAGACCGTGCTGTCTCTCTTTGCGAGAAGGTAATGAAAGATCTCCGACTCGTCATAGGAGTCCACATCAGGCGGAGGGGGATGGGGCCCGGGTGCATGTCTGATTGCCTTTTCCTGCAGATAGCCTTCGGTGAGGGCAAGGGAGCGATCCGGGAAAATGGTTGAGTAGAGCGATACAAGTTTAGGATAGACCTCTGTCTTGGGCGTCTCCTCCCTCAAGAGTGCATTCGTCGACTGTTTCTGCCTTTCCAAAAATCGAATCAGATCGGATCGTCCGGAATCAATCAGACCAGGTATGAATGAGGTGAGTCCCCTGGGGGAGAAGAGGTGCACAAAAAGGGCAAGCGCCTCTTCGGTGTCTTCGGAAAGGGCCGCCTCCAGATCCATCTCTATAAGCCGCTTTTCCGCGGCTGATGGCCTGTGGAGCAAGATCCAGTTTCTTCCATTCGTTACGACACCCCAACCCACCTTCGAACGCTTGAGAAGGTACATCATTTGATACATCGGTATCCGATTTTCGAATTCCAGGAAAAAACCGGTGATCCCCTCGTCTAGATTCCTGCCGTATCTTTTGGCGGCCATGAGGGCGAGGACATTGCTGAAATACCGATCGCGTCCCCACAGATGAGAAGCGCCGAGCCGTTCCTCTTCGCTGGTGAAGAGGGCAAAATCGGGCTCTTTAACATGTTCCTCAAAAAACCTCGGCTTCACTTCGAAGGCGTACCCCAAGGCCCTAAGCATCGGTCTGATCAGTTGCTTTTCGGTCTGTAGTTCACTCGCAAAGTCCTTAATCTGTTGAAACTTGGCCAGGTTTTCATGGAGAAGAGAGATCGCCTCGGAAGGTTTCGGCAGCGAAAGGGTTTTATCCACAAAGCCCGGCGGGAGAAGCGTGTTGCGGACAACAGCGGAACGGGGCATGAGTAATGATAAGCTCATTGCCTCCGATGAGTCAAGAAGGCCTTGGGACCGCCATCGGGACCGCTTGAGACAACCGCTGGCCGCCATACCAGCCCAAATTGGGGCGGGGAACCGGATGCCGCGGAGGGCCGAGAGGCCTGCCCTGTCACCTACCTCGACTCAGCGCCTGGTGGCCTCTCCGGCGGCCAGAAACTGTTTGAATCGTGGGGATGGATTGCTTACAATATGCATGGCTCGCATGAGCGGAACTCATCGGAATTGCGTCGGGATGATCTGATTCCTCTGTGCAAGACCGAGAAGAGACCCAAGGGGGTATAATGGCAGAGCACTATGAAGCTGTCGTCATTGGTGGTGGCCCCGCAGGGCTGACAGCGGGCATCTATCTGATGCGCGCGGGGATCAACACGATACTGCTCGAGAAAGGCATTGTTGGTGGCTCTCCTCTTATGACGGAGCATGTGGAGAACTATCCCGGATTCCCGGACGGTATCGCCGGCAAGGATTTGATGGCTCGGATGGCAGAACAGGCAAAGCGATTCGGCCTCGTCATCCGCGAGTTTACAGGGGTGGAAAAGATAGGGCGCTCCGAGGAGCAGTTTGAGATTGAGCACGGCGAGGGAGTTTTTGCCGCAAACGGCGTCGTCGTGGCAGTCGGCACCGAGTCGGCCAAGCTCGGTATACCGGGCGAAACCGAGTTTGCAGGGAGGGGGGTTTCCTACTGTGCGACCTGTGACGGTATGTTTTTTCGAAATGCCAAGGTAGCCGTTGTGGGTGGAGGAGACGCCGCCATTCAGGAGGCTTTGACCCTTGCCAACCTGGCCAGCCAGGTCTACATCGTTCATCGCAGGGGAGAGCTTCGCGCCCAAAAGATCCTTCAGGACAGGGTATTCGAGAGGGGCAACATGACGGTTCTGTGGAGTCGTGTGCCGTGGGAGATAAAGGGCAAGGACCAAGTCGAATCGATGGTTCTCAAGGATACGGTGACCGGTGAGATGACCGAGATGGCCGTCGACGGGGTCTTTTTCTACGTCGGTTCACACCCCAGCACCGCCTTCCTCGGCAATCTCGTTGACCGCGACGAAGCAGGTTTCATCCTCACGGAAGAAGATCTGACCACGAGAACCCCGGGGCTGTTTGTCGCCGGCGACGCTCGAAAGAAACTCTTGAGACAGGTCACGACTGCGGTGGGAGACGGGGCACTGGCGGCAGTAGGGTTGGAGCGATATCTCCTTCAGACAAGATAGCATGGGAAACATTCTGCGAGACCTATGCACTGGCGCAGCGCTTCTTGTCTGCGCCCTGATCGTGGCGATCTTGCTGATCCCGGTCCTGGTCTTTTTATCGGTCGCTCTCCATCTGATCAGTTGGTTTCTGTCGGCACTCCTGTCGATCCTGCTCCTTGCCTTCGTAGTATGGGGCATAGGGTTTCTGTACAGAAGGGCGAGAGAGGAGGGCAAAGCACGATGACCGCAAGCCTTCTCATCAATGCTTGAGCGGCTGTTTTCTACAAAAACGCCGCCCAGAGGGGATTCGTGAGACATCTACTCGGTGTTCTTGTGGCTGTTATGATTGCTTCCTCCTGCTATGCTGAGGACAGTCTTGTGTTCTATAACACGGGCAGGAGGGACCCGGCAGCCTGGAGCGTTCTTAGAGAATACTTTTCCTCCAAGCGCTATGCTTCATCATTTCATCAAGGTGACGAGGTTATCGAGGGCCATCTGGAGAAGGTCAACCGGATCAATGCCCTAAGGCCGGGAGCCTTTGTCGGCATAGAGTTCTTTTTCGGAGAAGGGAAACGTGTGATGGTTGTCATGACCGATTCAGGGAAAATCGGCCAGCCAGACGGAAGGACCGGGATTGAAGGCCGACGCCTCCTGTGGGCCGTTGAAGAGCTTCCTGCAAAACACGAGGCACAATCCAGGAGACTGGCTGAGTTGGTTGCCGCCCAGTTTCAGGTCCCGGTAAAGAGGATGCCCTTGTTCCCGCTGATCGGTGTGGACATGCCGGGGATATTCGTCACCATTCAATGCAATAAAGAGGAGGCCAAATCCGTATTGGCCATGCTCGATGCCGCGTTACACAAATACTATAGAAGGGACAAACTATGAGAGAAGATGGAAGACCGAATGACAGCATCAGGGAACTGAAGATCACCAGGAATTTCCTGAAGTTTCCAGATGGCTCGGTATTGGTCGAAATGGGCGAGACAAAGGTTATCTGCAGCGTCAGCGTAGAGGAAAAGGTACCCGCCTTCCTGAAAAACTCAGGTCGGGGATGGCTGACGGCAGAGTATTCGATGCTCCCTCGGGCTACTCTCACCAGAAATACGAGGGAAGCCGCTGCTGGAAAGGTGGGTGGAAGGACCCACGAGATCCAGAGGCTGATCGGCAGGGCCCTCAGGGGGGTGGTAGATATGACCGCTTACGGCGAGAGGACCATCTGGGTGGACTGCGACGTTATCCAGGCAGACGGCGGCACGAGAACGGCCAGCATATCAGGCGCCTTCGTCGCCTTGGTCGAGGCCTTCTGGTCCATGAAGCAAAGAGGCGTCATAGATAGGATACCGCTCAGTGATACGGTGGCGGCCGTAAGCGTGGGGATCGTGGACGGCACAACCGTTCTGGATCTCTGCTACGTCGAGGACTCAAATGCCGAGGTAGATATGAATTTTGTGATGACCGGTAAGGGCCTCCTCATAGAGGTGCAGGGTACTGCGGAGAAGGCTCCCTTTTCAAAGGAGCTTCTCGACCAGATGTATCAGTATGCATACAAGGGTATCATCGACATTACCGAGGCCCAGAGGCAGGTGCTGGGTCCGCACCTTCCGCTGTGAGCTCGATCATTATCGCCACAGCTAATCCCGGCAAGTTCAGGGAGATACAGGAAGACCTATCCGGCATCTTCGATGTCTTCTATTCTCTGGACGACCTCGAGTACACGGTTGAGGTCGAGGAAGACCGTGGGTCCTACGCGGAAAATGCCTGGAAGAAGGCCAGGAAGATCGGAGATCGATTCGGGATCAGCACCCTCGCCGATGACTCCGGTCTTGAGGTCGAGGCCCTGGGCGGCCGGCCAGGCCTCTATTCTGCCCGGTATGGGAAGAACGACACGGAAAGGATAGACCGGCTTCTGACGGAGCTTGAAGGGGTACCCATGGATAAAAGGAAAGCGATGTTCCGAGCTTATCTTTCATTCTATACACCCCTCGATGAAAAAACATACTTCTTCTACGGATGTCTGAAGGGGTTCATCGATGTGAAGCGGAGAGGCAGCGGTGGCTTTGGTTTTGATCCGGTCTTTTCTCTGCCTGAGAGAGGCAGGTCCTTGGCGGAGATTCCTCTGGCCGAGAAGAACCGCATAAGCCACCGCGGAAAGGCCTTGGCGTCCTTCCGACGGTTCATGACCATCGGCCAGATCCCGCGCCTTCTGCCCTAACCCCTGTGGCGGGCGATCCGGAAGCATCTCCCTTTGCCCCGTCGACCGATCAAGAAAGGGATCCAAAGGTCAAGGCTTTTCGTATTCTTCAACAATTCCTTTGTATTTGTTGTGAAAAAGCGATCTGTCAAAGTCATAGAACTGGGAGAGCATGGCCTCCTGTTCCGCCTTCGAGAAATAGTCCATGCAGGGGATAAAGAAGTGCCTATCCTCCTTTTCGATGTGCTGAGGGTAAAACTTGACCAGGACGCGAAGCGGTTCGGTTAGGCCTGGGAGATCACGTTGTTTTTCATCCATACAGCGCTGCTTCGCCTCCACAATTCTGTTTGTCAGCGCGCGGCCCTGAATATGTTCCTGGATCAACTCATTCACCACCTGACGGTGCAGATCGGATATCTTTTTTGCCTGAAGCTCTTTGAAGAGGATATCCTCCTCCTTGCCGTGGTGGCAGCGGTCGGCATAGGTCTTGATGAAGTCAACTGCCCTATCGATAAAATCGTACCGAATTCGTCCGGTTTCCTCTATGAGGCGCAGTTCGGTTTTCATTAACCATATCATCCGTTCGATCAATCGGTGCTCGATCATGAGCGGAGCAATAGGCATCATGCCCGTTTCCTCCTTTTTTGTCTGAGGTCTTCCATTTTTGGACCATGCAACGGGGCTTCTTCGATACAAAAGACCATAAGGGCCGGTTCGGTCTTTGTCAAGGCAGGAAATGATGCCGATACAAAACGAAAAGACGGCGGGTATAAATGGTGGTCCCACGGAGATTCGAACTCCGGTTTCCGGCGTGAGAGGCCAGCGTCCTAGGCCTCTAGACGATGGGACCAGAACGGTAATAACCTAACAGAATAGGAGCGAGATTGCCACCAAAAAAAGCCGCCGGATCCGCTCGGCCCTCAATTCTCCTCCGGTCCCTGGGCTCAGCCCTTCGTAAAGGTCTCCGGCCATGCCGTGAATCGGCCCCTTTTCTGTCTGTAAGGGCCCTGATTTGAGCTCCCTTTACATCGAGAGGCTGCTTTGTTAGAATACGACCGACAAAATGCTCAAAAAAATCGCCCTGTTGCTCCTCATCATTCTTCTTCTGGCCTGTCGAAAAGAAGGCGATTCCACAAAATACGAAGAAAAGGGCAAGCCGGCTTACGGCGATACCCTCATCACCAGCTCCATCGGTGAGGCCTCGAATCTTATCCCCATCCTGGCGAGCGACAGCGCCTCTCACGACATTGCAGGTTATATCTACAACGGGTTGGTGAAATACGACAAGGATTTGCACATCGTCGGCGATCTCTCCGAATCATGGGATTTCTCGCCGGATAAGCTGTCGATCACCTTTCACTTGAGAAAGAATATCCGCTGGCATGACGGCAAACCGTTCACGGCCAGGGACGTGCTCTATACCTACAAGGTGATCGTTGACCCGAAGACGCCAACCCCCTACTCCGGCGACTTCCTCATGGTAAAAAAGGCAGAGATGCTCGACGATTATACCTTCCGGGTCACCTACGGAGAGCCTTTCGCGCCGGCCCTTCTCAGTTGGGCCGTTTCAATTCTTCCACATCATCTCCTGGAAGGTCACGACATTACAGCTTCCCCTCTGTCGAGGCATCCCATCGGCACAGGCCCCTACCGGTTCAGGGAGTGGATTGGCGGGGACAGGCTTGTGCTGGAGGCCAACGGTGACTACTTCGAAGGGCGCCCGTACATGGGCCGCCACGTCACAAGGGTGATACCGGATCCGGCAACCATGTTCCTGGAACTGAAGAATAACGGCATCGATATGGCCTCTCTCACCCCTCTCCAGTACGTCAAACAGACCGACTACCCAAAATTTAATAGGCAGTTCAACAAATTCAAATACCTCTCCTTCTCCTACGTCTATCTGGGCTACAACCTGAAGCATCCCTTTTTTCGCGACAAAAGGGTGCGACAGGCCATCACGTACGCCATCGACAAACAGGAGATCGTGGACGGCATTCTCCTTGGTCAAGGCGTGGCAGCCGAAGGACCGTATAAGCCGGACATGTGGGCCTTCAACCCCAAGATCGAAAAGCACCCCTTCGATCCTGGAAAGGCCCGCACGCTTTTGGGACAGGCGGGATTCATGAAAGGGCCGGACGGTCGTCTCTGGAAGGACGGGAAGGCCTTTGAGTTCACCATCCTCTGCAACCAGGGCAATGAGGTGCGCATCCGCTGCGCAGAGCTGATCCAGCAAAGGCTCGCTTCTCTGGGGATCACCGTGAAGATCCGGGTTATCGAATGGGCAAGCTTCGTAAACCAGTACATTGATAGGCGAAACTACGAAGCGGTAATCCTCGGTTGGACCATCTCCCAGGACCCCGATATCTTCGACATCTGGCACTCCTCCAAACAAAACCCCAAGGAGCTCAATTTCATGGGTTTCGAGAATCGAGAGGTCGACGATCTGCTCGTCCGTGCGCGCCGCACCTTCGACCAGGAGGAGCGCAGGCGATGCTACTGGAAGATTCAGGACATCCTATCCGAGGAACAGCCCTACACCTTCCTTTTCATACCCTATGCAACGCTCGCGGTGCACAAGCGGATTAAGGGGATTGAGCCGGCGGCGGCCGGCATCGGTTATAACTTCAGAGAGTGGTTCGTGCCCGAGGGGCAGCAACGCTACAGGACCAGAAACAACAATGCTCATCTACATCCTTAAGCGACTCCTCTTTATGATACCCATGCTTCTGGGTATCACCATCATCTCCTTTGCGGTCATCCATCTGCCCCCAGGGGAGCCGGGGGCTCTGGGCATCGAGATGAACCCCAAGGTCACCAAAGAGGTGCGGGACCGTATCCGGAGCATCTATGGCCTGGATCAGCCGCTCCATGTCCAATACCTGACCTGGCTCAAGCGAACGGCCAAGCTGGATTTCGGACGTTCCTTCAGTTCCGACGGCAGGCCGGTGATCGACAAGATCAAGGAGCGCCTTCCCATTACCATCAGCATCGATCTCCTCTCCATGATACTCATCCTCATCATCGGGATCCCCATAGGCGTTTACTCGGCCCGCTACAAGGACTCGCTCCTCGACAAAGGTCTCACGGCCTTTGTTTTCGCCACCTATGCCATACCTTTGTTTTGGCTGGCCCTGCTCTTCATGCTCCTCTTCGGAGTCCACCTGGATCTCCTGCCCATTTCAGGGTTGAAGTCGTTCAATTATGAAGAGCTTACCTTTTTCCAAAAGGCCCTCGATCTGGGCCATCACCTGGTGCTGCCCATATTCCTCTCAGCCTTGGGCGGTCTGGCGGGTATCTCCCGGTACATGAAGAGCTCTCTTCTCGAGGTGCTGCGGCAGGACTACATAACAACGGCCTATGCCAAGGGACTTCCCGAAAAGCTTATCCTCAGGCGACACGCCATGAGAAACGCCCTTCTTCCCGTTATCACCATCCTCGGCCTGTCGGTCCCAGGTCTTATCGGAGGAAGTGTCATATTCGAGAGCATCTTTGCCATCCCCGGCATGGGACAGCTCTTCTACATGAGCGTCATGTCCCGGGACTATCCTACCATTATGGGTATTCTGGTGATCGGCGCCTTTCTCACCCTCTTCGGGAACCTCCTGGCCGACATCTGTTACGCTGTAGCAGATCCAAGGATAAGGATTGGCTGAAAGGCAGCCTTCAGGTGCCAGCAATCAGCAAAGACATGAGACGGAACTGGATTTGGAGTGCTAAACCACGCTCAAACCGCCAATGATGGAACTAGCGTTTCTGCCGTTGAGCTGATACCTGAAGAATGATAGCTGATAGCCGCCTTTCAGATCCGCCCGTACGTCCAGGTCATCCCCCGAAGCCGGTCTCTCACCTCGGGGGTTAGCTGATCCTCACGGAATCTCCAATTCCAGTTCCCGTAGGCAATGGATGGCTTGTTCATTTGTGCCTCCTGCCCGAGGCCCAAAACGTCCTGTAAGGGGACTATGGCCACATCGGCCGGAGACTGCATGACCAGCCGAATCATCTCCCAGCTCACTTCATCGGCCGAAATCGGCCTGCCTATATAACGGAAAAACCGTCCCTTTTCCTCGTCACCTGCCTCGTGGTCAAACCAGCCACGGACCGTGTTATTGTCGTGGGTTCCCGTGTAGGCAACGAAGTTCCGCTCAAAGGTGTGGGGCAAATAGATGTGCATGGGGTTGTCCTCCCCAAAGGCAAAGAGAAGCACCTTCATACCGGGAAATCCGAGGTGTCTCATCGCCTCGCGCACGTCTGCCGTGATTATGCCCAGGTCTTCAGCAACGATGGGCAGGTTGAAAAATCGTCTAGACATATGCTTAAAAAAGTCATCAACCGGCGCCTGTACCCAATGGCCGTTGATAGCGTTCTCGTCGCTGGCCGGTACCTCCCAGAAGGCGACCAGTCCCCTGAAATGGTCTATCCGGACCACATCGAAGAGCTGGAGCATACGATTCATCCGCTCAAGCCACCACGCGTAGCCGGCTTCCCTGAGGGCGTCCCAGTTGTAGACGGGGTTGCCCCAGAGCTGCCCTGTAGCGCTGAAGTAGTCGGGGGGCACCCCTGCGACAAATAGCGGTTTCTTATCGCCGTCGAGCTTGAATATGCCCGGATTGGCCCACACGTCAGCACTGTCCTGGTTCACATAGATGGGGATATCTCCGAATATCTGGATACCGCGGCGGTTACAGTATTCTTTGAGACCTCGCCACTGTCTATAGAAGAGGTACTGGTTGAACTCTTCCTGGGCGATTGCCTCTGCGCACGCCTCGTCAAGGCCGGCCATGGAGTCTCCGTCTCTGTCTCTGATCTCTGGGGGCCACTCATGCCAGGGCTGTCCGTCAAAATGGCTCTTATACGACACAAAGCGGGCGTAGTCTTTGAGCCATCCGGCGTTTTCCATGCGGAACCGCTCGTAGAATACGTCATGCCTCCCTTCTGTTTTGAATCGCCGCAAGGCCATCCGCAAAAGCCTCTCCTTCAAGGCAGCCGCTCCCTCGTAGTCGCAGTGATCCGGGCCAAAATGAGATTCTCCCTCGACCTCCTCCTTCAACAGAAGGCCCTCCCCGACAAGAAGGTCCGGGCTGATCAGAAGGGTGTGGCCGGCAAAGGTGGAGGCGCTGCTATACGGGGAATTCCCGTAGACCGGCCCCGTGGGGTTGAGTGGTAAAACCTGCCAAAAGCATTGGCCGCTTTGGGCGAGAAAATCGGCAAAACCATATGCTGCCGGCCCCATATCCCCCACCCCGCAGGGCCCTGGAAGTGAGGTGATGTGGAGAAGGATACCTGCGCCTCTTTTGTTCATATCGCGCCCTCCTGAAGACCTTTCTCAATCGTACTTACTCGATCAAAGTTTTGCAACCAGCCCACTGCCCTTGCAGCAAATACCGGGCCATGCAACCCAGACAGGGGGAAGACCCCTGCGATCTGCTCCACTGCGACAATTGACTTGACAGCACCAAGGGGGGCGAGTGCTATCGTAAAAAAAGTCGCGGCAAAAGCAGCGCGATCTGCGGCACATAGGTAATAACGAGCAGACAGGCCAGAAAAATGGCCATAAAGGGCAGGGTGGCCCGGCCCACGTCGATGAGCGACTTCTTGGTCAGGGCCATCGAAACGAACAGATTGAGTCCGAAGGGCGGCGTCAGGAATCCGCACTCAATGTTGACGATCATGATAATGCCGTAGTGAACGTAGTCGATACCGAACCGGTTGAGCGTTTCAACAAGAATAGGGCTGATAACGATGATCGCCGTGACGATGTCCATCAGGGCGCCTATCAACAGAAGGGCTCCATTGATGGCAAGGAGAAAGAGCAATTTGTTGTCTATATTACGAATGATCAGATCCGCGAGTTTTATGGGCACCTGTTCCACGGTAAGGAGCCAGATAAATGTGGTGGCGCACGAGAGGATAAAGAGGAGCGCACCGGAGAGTATCGCAGAATCCTTGCAAATGCCGATAATCCTCGCCGGCTTAAGCTCCCGGTATATGAAAAGCTCTACCACCAGGGCATAGACGACCGAAACCGCAGCCGCCTCCGTGGGCGTGAAGACGCCCCCGTAGATCCCGCCAAGGACAAGAAAGGGAAGGCAAAGCGCCCAAAGTCCCTCGCGAACAATCCTCAGCCCTTCCCGAAAGCTGACCCTTTCAGGGGCCCGCCAGCCATGACGGCGTGATGTGATATAGGAATACACCATCAGAGAAAGACCGATAAAGACGCCGGGGAGGAACCCGGCCATAAAGATCTCGGCAACGGACACATTCATCATCAGGGCATAGAGGATCATGGGGATGCTGGGGGGGATCAGGATTCCCAACGAACCTGCAGAGGTCAGGAGTCCTATGGAGAAGCGTTCCCCGTACCCTTCCTTTACGAGGGCAGGGATCATAATACTGCCTATGGCGATTACCGTCGCAGGAGAAGAGCCCGATATGGCTGCGAAGAACACGCACGCCAGAACAGAAGACATGGCCAGCCCTCCGGTAAAACGTCCCACACAAAGTTTCATCACCTTGACCAGGCGATCCGAAATCGCCCCTTCCGCCATGATGTTGCCGGCCAGGATGAAGAACGGCACACCGAGGAGGACGAAATTATCGAGACCGTTGAACAACTGCTGGATCAGCGAGGTCAGGGGCGTCTGGGCAATGAAGAAAAGGTAGACGGCTGTCGTGGTAACGAGCACCAGCGAGATGGGCATGCTAAGGGTCAAAAGGAGAAAGAAACAGAGAAAAATGATGGTCAGGGTCATCAGTCTCTCCTCACGACCTTCTCGAAGGGCTCATTGTTCAAGAAACCTTGCAGGTGTTTATACGCCAGCCTGAAGAACCTGAAGGACATGACCAGGGAAAACAGGGGGATGGGCAGGTAGGGTACGAACATGGGAATCTGCATGGCAGCGCTCGTGACCCCAAAACCCCTGAGCGCCATGACGTGCAGGGTCCCAAAATAAACGAACAGCAATACGACAATCCCCGAGATAAAATAGCCCGTGGTTTTTAGGAGATGGGAGACACGATCGGGCGCGTACTGGGTGACCGCCTCCATGGAAAAGTGCATGACATATTTTGTGGCTACGGAAGCACCGAGAAAGGTGGTAAAGACGATCATGTAGTTCGAGAATTCCTGAAACCAAATAAAGGTGTAGGAAACGGTGTAGCGGAGGGCGGTTTCGACGAAGGTGAGAAGGGCAAGGCCAAGAAGGGAGAGGGCGAGAACCGTCTCCTCGAACCGACCCAACTTTTCAATAACCTTTTTCACCGGCTCTCAAACCGCAATAAGTTGCAAAATGGTGGATGCTACCCTATCGATAGGGTATGGCCTCGAGACGCCACTCTTCAATGACCGTATACAGTACGAAAAGGGGGGCTATACGTCAATCAATAAAAAGGGGGGCTCGGAGCCCCCTTTCGTTACCTCTTTTTCCCGTAAGAAGCGATCTTCTTCATGTAGAAGTCGTAGTACTCCGGTCCTATGATCTTGCGATACTTGTCATACACGGGCTTGCTGGCCTGTTTAAAGGCTTCCCTCTCGGCCGGCGAAAGTTCGACTACCCGAACACCCTGTTTTTTGGCCTTCTCGATGGCGCCCGCAAAATCCTGGGCGTTCGACTCACGATTAACCTTTATCTGCACCTCTGCCGCCTCTATGAATATCTCCCGCTGCCGAGAGGTAAGACCATCCCAGACTTTTTTGTTCACAATCGTGTAACATTCCGTGAGGATGTGGTGGGTCATGGTGGCGTATTTGTTCACCTCGATAAACTTCATAAGCACCGATGTGAACAGCGGGTTGTCCTGACCATCTATGACTCTCTGTTGCAGCGCATTGTAGATTTCAGGGAACGGGAGAGGCACCGGATTTGCGCCATAGGTTCTGAAGGTATCGAGATAAACAGGGCTTTCTATTGTCCTGATTTTTAGATCCCGCATATCTTCGGGCTTTCTTATGGGCCGTTTCGAGTTGGTTACATCCCGGAACTCATTCTCGGTGTAGCCGATGGCAACAAAGCCTTTTGCGTCGCAGAGGGGGAAGAACTTCTTCTGCACATCCTTGTCCGCAAGCGCCTTGTAAGCCGTTTCCCGGTTGGGATAGATGAAGGGCAGATCAAAAACCGCCAGTTGGGGCACAAAGTTTGACAGTACCGCGGTCGTGACCGCCGTCATATGCAGCGTTCCTGCCTGGACTTGCTCCGCCATGGAGCGTTCCCCGCCAAGCTGTCCAAGGGGAAAAACCTGGACCTCGATCTCGCCGTTGGTCTTATCAGCAACATACGTTGCAAAGGCCAATGCGCCCTTGTGCTGGCCATGAATGGGGGGGCCAACGTGGCCATACTTGATGATCGTTTTTGCGTCCCCGAAAGAAACGGAGAAGGCAAAGATCGATAGTGCGACTATTGATAGGATAGTCAATTTCCTCATTCTTTTCTCCTTTTCTCTTTATTTGTCAATCAGTGAACCGAAGCATTCCCGGCCAGGAGTGCAAACCGGATCATCCGGAAAATTGCCTTTCATTCGCTCCCCTTGGGTTTCTCCCGCTCCTCTTTGCCAGCGGTCCACCCCTCGGAGGCATCAGGGTAACAGTCGAATCGAGGTATGTAGGGTTTGATGTCGAGAAGGGGAGTGCCATCCAGAACATCGATCCCGGCGACATCGAGTCTGTTCCCCTGGTGCTGCAACAAGCGAACCACGGTAAGGCCAATGCCGTTTGGGCGGCAGGGGTGCCGGGAGGCAAAAACGCCATGAGGTTCATCATCAAGGAACGTGGGGCGCACGAGCTTGATTTCACCCGAGCGATCAAAAACATAAAGCAGAAAGATGTGGGAAAATCCCTCGATATCCTTCAGGCCCTGTTGGTAGCCCTCGAATACCTCGATTGACCCTTTGGCTGCCGGTCGGAATGCCCCCTGAATCGGCGTCTCATCTTTGGTCGTAAACGGGGTATGGATAATGCCTATAGGCTCGAGTATCACGGATCCTTCTATCTACCTACCGCCCTTCCCCCGCTTTCAATGAAAGAGGCAAGGCCAGTGGGCAAAGCACACACAAGGGTTGAGAGAAAGGCTGATAATCGGACAAAAATCGGTAATGGCGCGCCCGCCGCGATTCGAACGCGGGGCCTTTGGCTCCGGAGGCCAACGCTCTATCCAGCTGAGCTACGGGCGCAACGAGAGGATTATAGCATACTTTCCCAACGGAATCGTGCCCAATCTGGTACTCAATCTCCTCAGGGCAAAAATTAGTAGACGACGCCTGAGGCAGAAGGGGGTACTATCGATACTGAGAAAAGATCGCCAGCCTAACCGGCGGCTGCCTCGTCTTCCTGAAGTCTCTTATAGAAGAAGAATACGGCAGCGCCCAAGCCGGCCGTTAATAAACTGAAAAGTATCCACAGAAAAACCTTCATAACGCCTCCTTACTGGTATTGATCTCCTCCCATTATCGCACGGATTTTGTCGGACCTAAAGTGTTGTTTTAGCGTTTGTACTGAGATGCCCCCGCATCGTACAGATCGTTGCCGTACACATCATTTATGACGAATAAGGGCATCTCTTTCACGCCCAGCCTCACGATGGCCTCGGGCCCAAGGTCTTCATAGGCAACGGTTTCGGCGGAGATCACGCTCCGAGAAAGAAGGGCGCCCGCGCCGCCGGTGGCTCCGAGGTAGACAGCTTTGTATTGCCTCATGGCATCCTTCACGGCCGCAGACCGTTTTCCTTTCCCTATCATACCCTTGAGCCCCAACGACAGAAGGATTGGGGCGTAGGCATCCATGCGGGAACTCGTGGTCGGTCCACAGGCGCCTATTACCCTACCAGGTGCAGCCGGCGACGGCCCGCAGTAATAGATCACCTGATCGACGATGTCGAAGGGCAGTTTCTCGCCTCTCTTCAGGGTCTCGATCATCCTTTTATGGGCTGAGTCCCTGGCGGTGTAGATGAATCCACTCAAAAAAACCTTCTCCCCCGCGTGCAGCCCCTCTATCACATCGAGGGTGAGTGGCGTCGCGATCCGCTTTATCTCCATTATCTGCTCCTTTTCTCTCACAAGCGGTCAGAATATCTCTCTCTTTCAGTCGGACAAGGCTTGCCATGAAACTGCCCATCTGCGGCACGGCGCTGCGCCATGCGCCATCCGACGTACATTGAGTACACCTCCGGTCTGCAAGGCTTGGCCGCACCCCATCTGAACCATTTCCTGCACGCCGTTGTCCACCGATGCCGTGCTATATCAGCTACTTTGACGCTGATATAGCACGGCAGGTAAAAAGACTGCCTATCGTTGTCGTATTTGTTTCTCCGCTACCAAACCGATTGTTTGTCCACGTCTTCATTTGATTTGCTTCGGGGGTTTTTCCATAATCGTTTGACCATATCTTCCAAGCCTCAGCCGGCAATGGAACGACCTTATAGAACGGCCTTCTTGATACGATGGACGTGGCATTGAATGTTGACTGCCACGGGCAGAGAAGCAATGTGGCAGGGCATCACAAGGACATGGACGTCGAGGGCGGTAACGGTCCCTCCGTAACCCTGGGGCCCTATGCCCAATCGGTTGATCTCCTCCAATAGCTCCATCTCGAAGGCCGCGATCTCCTGATCCTGATTACGCTCACCGGGCGGAACCATCAAAGCCTCTTTCGACAGAAGGGCCGAGGTCTCGAAATTCCCACCAATACCCACGCCGACAATGATGGGCGGGCACGGATTGGGGCCACCCTTCGCAACCATTTCGAGGACAAAATCCTTCACACCGGCCTTTCCCTCTGATGGGACGAGCATCCTCACTGCGCTATAATTCTCGCTTCCACCGCCCTTCGGGAAAACCGTGATCTTTATCCGATCACCCGGCACGATCTTTTCGTGTACGATAGGCGGGGTATTGTCGCCGGTGTTTTTCCTCGAAAAGGGATCGCAGCACGATTTTCTCAAAAAGCCGTTCTTGTAGGCCCGTCTCACCCCTTCCGCGACGGCATCGTCAAGCGACCCGCCCGCGATATGCACGTCCTGGCCTATCTCAAGAAATGTGACCGCCAGCCCCGTGTCCTGGCAGATCGGTATGCCTTCGTCGCGGGCGATGTCGGCGTTACCGATCAGTTCCCGAAGCACCTCCTTACCGACGGGCGATTCCTCTCTGTCGATGGCGCTGCCCAAGGCATCTCTGACCTCGTCAGACAGGTTCCTATTGGCATCTATAAAAAGCTTTTCAAGGGCTTGCGTGATTTCCGCGACGTCGATCTCCCTCATGGCTACTCCTCGTAGGGCGGGATAATGCCTTTCTCCATGAGCAGGCCCACTTCGTCCCGAGCCCTCCTTATCTTCGTTTCAGCCATCTGGAAGAGTTCCTTCTCGCTTAGCTTCAGACGCGCAACGCCCTGCTCCATGGCCTTTTTCGCCACTGCCACGGCCTCCCTGGGAAATACCTCCCATTCATCCATAGTGGGCAGCAGGTAATCCTCATGGATGCCCTTGTCCTCGGCGCATCTAGCCAGCTCCACCGCTGCGGCAATACACATCTCGTCGGTAATGGTCCGGGCCATGACATCGAGGGTGCCCCGGAAAATGGCGGGAAAACCGATCGAATTGTTGACTTGATTGGCAAAATCGCTCCTCCCGGTGGCCACCACCTTTGCCCCCGCCTCCTTGGCGTCCCAGGGCCACATCTCCGGGATGGGGTTGGCACAGACAAAAACGATGGCGTTGTCTGCCATGGCGCTGACCCAGGATTTCTGTATCGTGTCCGGCCCCTGCTTGGAAAGGGCTATGACCACGTCCTGCCCCTTCATGGCTTCCTCGATCCCGCCATCCCTGTTCGCGGCGTTCGTCGTCTGGCAGAATTCGAGCTTCTCTTTGTGGGTAGGTCTTATATCGTCCCGTTTGCAGTTGAGGATGCCCTTGCTATCAACGACGATGATCTTTTTCGGATCGGCACCGGCCTTGATGAGCATGCGAACGATGCAGACGTTGGCAGCCCCAATACCGACCATGGTGATCTTCGCCTCCTCCATCTTCTTGCCCACGATCTTCAGGGCATTAATCAACCCTGCCACGGTTACGGCCGCAGTGCCCTGCTGGTCATCATGCCAGACCGGGATGGAGGCCTCTTCCCTCAACTTCTCAAGGATGTAAAAACACTTGGGGTTTTCGATATCTTCGAGGTTAATACCGCCGAAGGAGGGCTGGAGGAGCTTCACGGTACGGATGAATTCATCCGGGTCTTTCGTGTCAAGGCAGATGGGGAAGGCGTCGACACCGCCCAGATACTTGAAAAGAAGGGCCTTGCCCTCCATTACAGGCATTGCCGCCAAAGGGCCGATGTCGCCGAGACCCAAAACCCGCGTCCCATCGGTAACAATACCCACCATGTTCGCCCGGTCGGTATGGATGTAGGAAGCCTCCGGATCGCGCTCGATATCCTTGCACACCGCCGCTACTCCAGGCGTGTACCAGACGGCGAAATCATCGACGCTGCGAATCACGCATTTGGGGACTACCTCTATCTTGCCCTTGTAAAAAGGGTGCATCTTGAGGGAGTCTTTGGCCGGCTTTTCAGCCTTAGCGATTAGCTCTTCTTTTGTAGCCCTATGCTCTTCCATCTATCTCCTCCTTCAAATCTATGTCTGTTCTCTTTCGGTAAAAAATCTAATCTACATCGCTTCGCGGGAAGGCGATTCAGTTCGTAAGAACTTGAGAAGAATATCGCCCTGGGCAAGAGAAGTCAATGATTGAGCTTTCTTATCGCGAGGGAAGGCAAGGGCCGCGAAGGCCTGCCATTGCCGTTTTGATCAGTTCGGGTGCATCCAGCAAGTCGCGATCACGTTTATCAATTTCCTTTGATCCATCTTCGACATCCCATCTATCCGGCTGTCTTTTCCAGCGATCTACTCGGGCAAGGAATGTCTTCCTGCCCGGGCTCATGTCCCTTAAAATACGGAAATCGCCGAGATCTCAAGCTTCGAGGACGATAACGGTCACGGTACATTCACCACACCGACTATGAGAAGCTCGAGACGGATCCTTTTTTCATTGAGCGGGCAGTGGTGATCGATCACCAAAATTAATTCCCCATTGCGCTCTGGCTTGGCGTTCCCTGGAGTGCGCCTTGCGAGAGCCTCTTGGGTGCCCCTCTTACAGTGGAAGGAGCGGTGGGTGCATGACGAGGGTGTCCGAGCGCTTGTCTTTGCCGGGCACCCCTGTCTCCCAACAAATCTGCGGAGGTTAAGGCCATCTTCACGGGTGGCACCCGAGTCAGGCGGGAGGAACCGTCAGGAGGACAAGGCGGAAGCACTGAGCGCATGGAAGGGAATGCCAGGTCGGAAGTATGAAACACGAGACCATACTTTATTTTGGGAAACGGTCTATTCGAGGACTGGCGCGTCCTTTTCTTCTTCGTCCGCACCCAGGGCCTGGGTCCTCTCGATCTCTTTGAGCTTCATGCGGATGATGATGATCAGCCCGATAATGCCGATCCAGAAGAGGGCCAAATTTTCATAGATGATGAAGCGTTCCAAGGTGCCTCCCTATGTCAGAAAACCGATGATCGTCATGACAACAAAATAGAGGGTGTAGAACGCCCCTATCCAGGTAAACAATCTGCCTTTCTCCTCCCTGCTCGACTTGCGGTCGAAAAAGGGGATAAGAAAGAAGAAGAGAATGGCCAGGGATATGAGCACAACGGCAATGGTCTCGCCGTTCAGTCCAAGGATCTCGCCTGGGAAAAGCTTGAGGGTCTGGAAGAGAAAAAGGAAGTACCATTCAGGTTTCACCCCCTCCGGCGGCGGCGCGAGAGGATCGGCCTTATTCCCGATCTCGGGAGGAAGAAGAACGGCCAGGGTCACGACGATGCCCAGCACGACAAGCCAGACCATAAGATCCCGGTAGAAAACATTCGGGAAAAAGGGCACGCGGCCTTCCCGTCCTTTCTGTGAAAGGGGCACGCTCATGCCGTGGACCTGCACAAGAAAGAGATGCACCCCCATCAGGGTAAGGGTAAACAGGGGAAGGACACTCACGTGGAAGGCATAGAAGCGGGTGAGGGTCTCACCGGTCACATCGATGCCACCCCGCAAGAAGCCCTTGATAAACCCGCCAAGCACGGGAAGATTGCCTGCCCCTCCTGTTGCCACCCTTACGGCTGCGAAGGCCCGCTCATCCCAGAGGAGAAAATACCCACTCAGTCCAAAAAAGATGGATATGCCGAGAAGGAGAAAGCCGGAAACCCACACGAGTTCTCGGGGCTTTCTATAGGATTTTAAAAGGAGCGTGGAGAACACGTGGACAAAGAGGACGAAAATCGCAAGCTGAGCTCCCCAGTGATGAAGAGAGCGGAAGAACCACCCCATATTCAGTTTGGTGGCGATCTCCACCACGCTCTTGTTTGCCTGCTCGAAATAGGGGACGTAGTAGAAGGCAAGGGCCATGCCCGTGATGAATTGGACGGCGAAGAGAAAGAGGACGATTCCGCCCGTATAGTACCAGATTTCGTGTTTGTGGACCGGGACCGTCTTACTTCCCGCAAGCTCCCTCAGGGGCTCAAGGTCATAACGATCTGAGATCCATTTTTTAAGCTTGCGGCAGCTCAATCCGTACCCCTATTTTGCCACTTTGCTATTTGCACCGTTGTTTTTATCCATCCCTTACGCCGTCGGCAGCTCAACCTGCACCCCTTTTCGATAGACCAGAAGCTTGTCCCCTTCCAGGCGATGGTCGAAGAACTCAAGCGGCTTCGGCGGCGGCCCTTCTATATTCTTGCCGTTCTCGTCGAACCATCCCTTGTGGCAAGGACAATAGAACTTCTTCTCCTCCGGCTTGTAGACGACGTTGCATTCCATATGGGAACAGACACCCTTGAGGGCGTGTAGGGTATTGTCCTGTTTCTTGTAAATGAGGCCCAGCTTGCCTCCCCAGGCAAAAGGTTTTGTGGAATTGGCTGGAATATTGAGGAAATCGTCCGGGTTGAGGACCACGAAATCAGGTTCCTTGCCGAGGGTCGGAAAGGCGAACCGGAAGAAGGCATAGAGGCTCCCCGCAAGGAACGTTCCAAGCCAACCGCCAAAAAGGGTGTTTAAAAAGGTCCTTCTAGTTACGAGGGAATAATCGAGCTTCATGCCCCACCCAGTGGCAAAGATGCAAACGGTAAAATGGCGAAGTAGCAAACTAGGAAAAGCATTACATCGTTTGTCTCATTTCGCCATTTTACCATTTCGCGCTCTTTCCGTTCCTTTTAAACAAACGGTGTTTCAGCAGGCTTTTTCGAAGCCCCACAATCGAGTCGGTGGGACGGACGTTCTTCGGGCAGGCGTCGATGCAGCGGAGCACGGTGTCGCATCCCCACACGCCCTTGTCGCTGTCGATCTCGTCCAGAAAGCTACGGGGACGCTCATCCCTCGAATCAAGGGCAAATCTTTGCAGTTTGGCCAGGGCGGCCGGGCCGAGATAGTCCGGATCGCGGGAGAGGACCGGGCACGCGCCGTAGCAGCAGGCACACAGGATGCAGTTGACGTACTGGTCGATCCTGCCGCGCTCCTCCTCTGTCTGTGAGATCTCCTTGCCCTCATCACTGGTATTTCGGATGAGGTAGGGTTTCACTTTCTCGTACATATTCCAGAAAGGGGTCATGTCGACCACGAGGTCTTTTATGATCTGCAGGTTCGGCAGGGGCTCTAATATAATCGTTCTTGATTCGAAGGCGCCGGCCTGGGTCCGGCAGGCCAGGTCTATCTTCCCGTTGATCACCATGGCGCAGGACCCGCAGACCGCCGATCTACACGAGGATCGGAAGGCGAGAGTGCCGTCGATCTCGTCGCGGATCCGGAGCAGCACAGCCAAGACCGTCAGCCCCGGAATCACCCTTACCCGATAGGATTGAAAATGGGGTTCGTCCGCAGGTTCGGAGGCGTCGCTCCGCAGGATCTTGAAGGTATAGTAGGCGCCTTGGTCCCTCTCGCTCAATACTTCCTCTCCATGGGCGTGTAGTGGGTGATGGCGACATCCCGGTAACTAATCACCGGCTCGCCATGGGCGCCAATCGTGGCCACCGTATGTTTCAACCATTCGGCATCCCTCCGCTCGGGAAAGTCGCGCCGGGAATGGGCGCCCCTGCTCTCCTCACGGAGCAGGGCCCCCAGGGTGATGATGTGACCCATATCGAGCATGTGCTCCAGCTCGAAGGCGCCGATGAGTTCATAGTTCATGATCCGTTTCGATGATGAAATCGAGATATTCCGGTACCGCTCCTTCAGCTCGGCTATCCTGTTGAGTGCCTGCTCCAGCTCGGCCCTGGTCCGGAAGATTCCCACATCATCGCTCATGGCCCGGCGCAGCTCATCCAGGATCTTGAAGGGTTTTTCGCCCTTCGGCCTGGCCATGGCATCGATTCTGGCGTCGATCTCTTTGATCCTATCGGTAAACACCCTCTCTTCAGACCTCGTTTCCGGGTGGCTTTGAAGGTATTGATCGATTGCGGCGGCCCCGAGTTTTCCAAAGACAATGGTATCGAGAAGCGAGTTTCCGCCGAGCCTATTGGCTCCGTGGACGCTCACGCAGGCGCATTCACCGGCAGCATAAAAACCCTGGAGCTCGGTTTCTGAGCCTTTCCCTGTATCGATGCCTCCCATGGAATAGTGCTGGGAAGGCATGATCGGGATGGGCTCGCGGATGGGATCGATCCCAGCAAAATCAAGGCAGATGGAGTGGATCCCGGGGAGCCTCTCCATAATCTTCTTCTCCCCGAGGTGCCTCAGATCCAACTGAACATAGGTGCCTAGCTCGTGGTGGAAGCCCCTTCCCGCCTCGATCTCTGTCTGGATGCTCCGCGACACGATATCCCGGGGGGCAAGTTCCATAGCCTTTGGGGCATAGCGTTCCATGAACCGCTCGCCCTTGTTGTTGAGGAGATAACCCCCTTCCCCTCTGCACCCCTCCGTCATCAGGATGTTGGAGCCGATCAGGGAGGTGGGATGAAACTGGACAAACTCCATATCTTTGATGGGGACACCTGCCCGGTAGGGGATGCCGATCCCGCTTCCCGTGTTGCTCAAGGCGTTGGTGGAGTAATAGTAGACCCTGCCGTATCCGCCGGTGGCGAAAAGGGTGGCCCGGGCGGCAACCGGCACGATCTGCCCGGTCAGTTGGTCGAGGAAGATGGCGCCGCGACAGGCCCCGCCCTCAAGCACAAGGGCAAGGGCCACAAATTCCTGATGGATCTTGATCCCTTTGAAGATCGACCGTTCATACAAGGTGTTGAGGAGTACGTGGCCGGTGAGGTCCGCGGAAAAGCAGGTCCTGGGGTAGCCCGCCCCGCCGAAAGGGCGCTGGGCAATGGAACAATCGGAGAACCTGCTGAAGGGGCATCCCCAATGTTCCATTTCATAAACAATGTTCGGCGCCTCGCGACACATGATCTCGACGGCATCCTGATCTGCGAGATAGTCGCTCCCCTTCACCGTGTCGAAAGCGTGCTTTTCCCACGTATCGTCCCTTGCATCAGGATGGTTCGCCAGGCAGGCGTTTATCCCGCCCTGGGCAGCAATGGAATGAGACCGGATGGGGTGGATCTTCGAGAAGAGGCCCA
>DCUF01000050.1:12575-13056 GCA_002328485.1 Deltaproteobacteria bacterium UBA2221 | reverse complement strand
AGGACGTCAAAAGAAAGCATCTTTAGTGAGTATTCGCATACAAAATAATGAGAATTACCGAAATAAGGGCCGCCGCGATGGTAAACCCCCAGAAAAGGGCCTTCTCCTTCCTGCAGCCAAAGTCGATCAGCATGGTTCTCAACCCGTAGGCACTGTGGAAGGTAAAAAGCACCAGGAGCAACACATCGAGGATGGGCTGCCGATGGAGGCTCAGTGCCCAGTCGGGTTTCTCCTCTTTGGTAAAGAGAAAATAGCCGCTGAGGATCTTGATGCCAATCAAAGCGACGAGGGCTACGCCGCTGATCCTATGAAAAAGCCATATAAACATGATCGTTGACTATGCTACCACACTTTGCCAAGAGATATAAGAGTGTTTGCGAACCCTGTCAGCCTTTACCGGACCCTAAAAATAGAGTATATTTTGCCCTCGAACAGACTGCCATGAAGCAAATACGCAACTTCAGCATTATCGCCCATATCG
>DCUF01000050.1:0-12504 GCA_002328485.1 Deltaproteobacteria bacterium UBA2221 | reverse complement strand
ATCGACACCCCCGGCCATGTCGATTTCTCCTACGAGGTCTCCCGGGCCCTTGCATCCTGCGAGGGGGTGCTCCTCCTCATCGATGCATCCCAGGGGGTAGAGGCTCAGACCCTGGCCAACCTCTATGCTGCCATGGAGCATAATCTGGTCATCATCCCGGTTATCAACAAGATTGATCTGCCGTCGGCCGACATAGAAAGGGTCAAGGAAGAGATCGACAGTGAGCTGGCCCTCGATCCTGATACTGCCGTCCTCGCCTCAGCCAAGGAAGGAACCGGCATCGAAGATATCCTTGAGGCCATCGTTGAGAGGATCCCACCACCGGTAGGCAGCGTGGACAAGCCTTTCAGTGCCCTTATCTTCGATGCCCATTATGACCCCTTCAGGGGGACGATCGTCAGTTGCCGTGTCTTTGACGGTAAGGTGAAGGCCGGCGATATTATCCGCCTCATGTCCACCGGATCAACCTACAAGGTGGAGGAGGTTGGGGTCTTCCGTCTCAACAGAGAGTCCAGGCCCGAGCTGCAGGCAGGCACCGTGGGATACCTCATTGCGGGGATCAAGACCGTGGCCGACACAAGGGTAGGCGACACCATCACCCTCGACAGCAATCCAGCGCCGGCCCCGTTGCCCGGCTTCATTGAGGTGAAGCCTGTCGTTTTCTCCTCTATCTACCCGGTTGCGTCGGATGACTACCCGTCTCTTGTGGATGCCCTGGAAAAGTACAAGCTCAATGACGCTGCCCTCGTTTATCAGAAGGATTCTTCGGCCGCCCTGGGCATGGGCTTCCGCTGCGGATTCCTTGGGCTGCTCCATCTTGAAATCGTACAGGAGCGGCTTGAGCGGGAGTTCGACCAGTCGATCGTCCTAACGGTACCGAGCGTCCAGTATCAGTTCTATCTCGATGATGGAACCATGCAGACCGTGGACAACCCCGTCTACTATCCGGACCCGGCCGAGATAAAGAAGGCCGAAGAGCCCTTCATCCGGGCCTCCATCATGGTCCCCGAGCGCTACGTGGGGACGGTGATGAAGCTGTGCATGGAGCGGCGAGGTGTTAATTCCCACATGTCCTATCCTAGCCCGGGGCGTGTTGAGATCCTCTTTGATATGCCTCTCGCCGAGGTGGTCTTCGACTTCTACGACAAGCTGAAAAGCGTAACCCAGGGCTACGGCTCCTTCGACTATGAGATGATCGACTACCGGGAAAGCGACCTGGTAAAGCTCGATATCCTGATAAATGGCGAGAAAGTGGACGCTCTATCGGTCATCGTCCACAAGGAGAGAGCCAGGGAGCGGGCGGTCAAGATCTGCGACAAGCTCAGGGACGAGATCCCGAGGCATCAGTTCAAGATCGCCATCCAGGGGGCCATCGGTGGCAAGATCATCTCCCGCTCCACCATCACGCCTTTCCGCAAAGACGTGACGGCCAAGTGCTACGGCGNNAGCGCAAGCTCCTGGAAAAGCAGAAGAAGGGCAAGAAACGGATGCGGCAGGTCGGCTCGGTCATGATTCCCCAGAGCGCATTCATGGCGGCATTGAAAACGTCCGATGAAGAGTAGGATCCCTGCCGGATCGGCGGGGCTCTACGTTCACATCCCTTTCTGCGTCACCAAGTGCCCCTACTGTGACTTCTTCTCCGTCACCGATCTTTCCCTGGTCGATGACTTTCTCGAAGCCCTCGCCCGGGAGGCATCATTGTATGCTGGACGGTTCAAGAGCTTCGACACCCTGTATATCGGCGGGGGCACGCCGTCGGTCCTGAGCCCCGGCCAGATGTCCCGCCTGTTCTCAAGTCTTCGATCATGCTTCCGGTTCGATCCTTCTTGCGAGATTACCGTCGAGATCAACCCTGATGACGCCACCCGTGAGAGGTTCCGCACCCTGGCGGCCGAGGGCGTGAACCGACTGAGCATCGGGGTTCAATCCTTCCGCGATAAAGACCTCGCGTTCCTGAAAAGGAGGCATAACGCGGCCACGGCGAGACGGGCCATTGAAGGCGCTTTGGATGCCGGCTTTGAAGATCTCTCCATCGACCTCATGTACCCCCTGCCTGGTCAGACAAAGCGCTCCTGGCCGGCATTACTGGAGCAGGCCTTGGCCTACCCGATCAGTCACCTGTCCTGCTATCAACTGACGATTGAAGAAAGGACGCCTTTCGGCAGAATGAGGGGGGAGGGGAATCTGAAGACGGCCGGCGAAGGGAGGGAAAGCGAACTCTTCCTCCTCACATCCCAGTTCCTTGAGGAACGGGGTTTTGTCCACTATGAGATATCTAATTACGCGAGGGCAACCCAAGCTTCAGACTCTTTCTCTCGCCACAACACCAAATACTGGACCCGTGCGCCTTATCTCGGGCTGGGGCCGGCCGCCCATTCCTTTGACGGGAGAAGCGCCCGATGGTGGAACGTCCGATCCGTCCGGGAATACTGCAAGACCCTCAAGGAGGGTCGTTATCCGAGGGCCGGCCGCGAGGATTTGACCGCCGAGCAACTACATCTGGAGCGGCTCTACCTGGGATTTAGGACCAAGATCGGCGTGAGCAGGTGCGATATCGAGGATTCGGAGAACTCCGGCCAGACGCTTCAAGACCTCGTGGACGCCGGTATTCTCGAAATCGTTGAAGACCGCGTGGCCCCAACCCGCAAAGGTTACCTCATAGCCGATCATCTGCCCTTGCTGTTCGCTTAAAAACGGCAGAGGGCATGGCGAGAAGTTCCAAACGCTAGGCACCATGCGCTCTGCGTCTTTTTCCTGCCCTGCCTACTCTTCGCAACCCCCGCCGCAACTGCTGCAGCAACTATCGCTGCATGAGCCCGAGCACGCCGCCTCTGCCGCCCTGCGAGCCTGCTCATCCAACTCCTCGCGCGTCGCATCGCGGACCTCCAGGACCTCAACGTCAAACCTGAGTGGAACGCCGGCGAGAGGGTGATTGCCATCCAGGGATACCTTCTGATCATCAATGCCGGCTACCCGGACTATCATGGCCCCGTTGGGGGTTTCCATTCTCAAGCCCATACCGACCTCAAGCCCCTGTATTTCGGCCAACCGCTCTTTGGGCAACTCGAAGACGAGCTCATCGTTGAACTCCCCATAGCCGTCTTCCGGCTGTACGTTAAAGGACAACCGATCGTTCTCCGACTTGCCTTCCACGGCGGTCTCGAACCCCTTGATCAGCATGCCTGATCCCTGCATAAAGGTGAGGGGCTGGCTGTCGTGGGATGATTCCAGCATCTCGTTCTTATCGTTAAAAAGGGTATAGTGGACCGTTACAACCTTATTTGTTTCAATCTTCATATAAACTCCCTCTGTCGATTTTGACTAGAAATTGCCAAGAGATCTTGAGCGGGTAGGCCAAGCGCTTGAAGTTTCAGTCAATGCGCTATAGTAAAGCACAATATGGAACGCAGTTCTATAGCCGCGCCCCGGCAGGCAGCCACGGGCAGTCAAAGGATTGGTAAGTATGGCGGGCGGGGAAAAGGCCTTTTATCCCATTTCGATGGTTGAAGGAGGTTTTCCGGAAATTCGGTACACCACTGCACCGACTTCCCGTATCTCGTTTGTCATGCGGAGGGAGACGTGCTTCAGGAAATCGTAGGGCAGTTCTGCCGCCTGGGCGGTAAAACCGTTGACACTCCAGACTGCCCAAAGACTCACGATGATTCCTGTTGCGGCATCATCGCCCTTTGTACACGTCGTTATCGACTGGGTCACCACCGCCCCCGCTTGCCAGACGGTTTCATAAAGACCCCAGCGGCGCAGCTCCTCTATGTATATGCCGTCGAGTTTTCGAGCTATCGTAAGCTTTGATAGATCAATTTCCCCTTCAATTCTGACCACCAGACCAGGTCCAGGGAAGGGATGTCTAACCAACAAATCCTCGGGAACGCCGATGGAGCGGCCTATATTCCGGCCACTGTCTTTCACACAGTCTACGAGGGGTGTCAGCTCGGCAAAGGAGAAGCCGAGGTTTACGTTGTGATGCAGCTTGATCTGGGCCTTCCGAGCACCCGTCTGATAGCCTCCCCCGCTCTCGCTCACATCCGTATAGAGTGTGCCCTGAGCTATGTAGGAGGCTCCGAAAAGGGCTGCCTCCTCCTCCAGGCACGCCTTGTAGACGCCGCGCATGGCCACCCGTTTTTCGTGCATGGCGGTCTTGCCCCTGAGGGCTTCGAGAAACAGGTCCGTTTTGTCGACGATCTTTAGCTCCAGCCAATCCCGATCACCGAAATACTTGAGCACGTACTCTTCGTCGTCCGGCCGGTCTATACCCTGGATGTAGACGGCCCTCAATTGGTCCTTTCTGCCTGAAAGCGCTTCTTTCAACAGGTAGGCCACCGTGGCCGAGTCCGATCCGCCGGATAGAGCCAGGAGTACTCGTTTGTCGCCAATCTCTTCCTTGAGGCCGGCTATCTTTCGCATTGCCACCAGGCCGGCAGGGAACCGGTCCTGGGCTTTGCAGATCTTGAAGAGGAAGTTCTCAAAGATGCAGGGGCCATCTGCCGTCTCGGTGACCTCCGGATGAAACTGGACACCGAAGAGGTGACGGAACTGCGCCGCCGCAACCTCGGCGTTTTCCGTGCGCGCAAGAACGGTCAGCTTCCCGTCAGCCCGCACACAATCCCCGTGGCTCTCGAGCACCAACGATTCGGACGTGCAGCCCTGAAAAAGGTCGGATCCTTCCGCAAGGAGCTGCAGCTTGTGGACCCCAAACTCCCGTTTCTCAGCAGGGATGACTGGTGCGCCAACGTGGCCGGCCCACATCTGAAAACCAAGACAGATGCCCAGCACCGGTATGCCAAGATCGAATATGGCCTCGTCGAAGGAGGGCGGCTCGGCATGAACCGAGGCAGGGCCGCCGGAAAGTATAATGCCCTTCGGCCTCACCTTCACGACGTCAGTTTGTCTTACTGAATTCGGATCAGCTACGAGGCAAAAAACACCGAACTTCTCGATCTCCTGCTTGATCAAATGATCAAACTGGCTGCCCAGGGAGAACAGAAGGAACAGCTCGTGGGTTTGTCGGACCCGCTTTTCCTCTTCTATCTGCTCAAGAATTTGCTCATCGACGTGTCGCAGGGTATCGAGCATGGCTACTCCTCTTTGAAATGAAATATTCTAATCTTTCTCCCAGGGCATTTCAAATGGCGGGGGCGGCAGGGCAGGTCGCTGTCACGCTTTCGGTTCCGGGCCGGACCGGGATCGGGATCGAGGTGTGCGACGAGGCGAACAAAAGGCCACTCGTATACCTACGACGTTGTTGCCGCAACACCGGACCTTTGCTAAAATTGGGATAGGGATTTCCAACAAGGAGGACTGAGAATGATTAACGAGACCATAGCGAGAATCGAGACAAGAGTCCGTGAGACAGGCACCATTCGCGAAGAGGAGAAGGTCGAGTTAATCAACCTCTTATCCGAATTGAAGGCAGAGGTTACTGAGCTTTCGGCAACGCACAAGGAGCAAGCGGAAAGCATCGCCTGTTTTACCGATGTTTCTGCCCACGAGGCCACAAGGGAAGAGAAGGATTCCCGGCTCCTCAGTCTTTCTGTCGATGGCCTGACCTCCTCGGTCGAGGGGTTCGAGAATTCCCATCCCGGTCTCGTTCAAATCGTAAACCGGATCTCGGTCATGCTGGCAAGCATGGGCATATAGCCTTCCGAGGGCCATCACCCAACGATGCCCGTCGTCACCCGGCCTGTCTGTTTGCGAGAGAGGAAGAATCGGTTTAGCCCGCCACCTCATTCCCCCTCTCCTCACCGACTCCGGAGAGATCCCCTCATCGATATGCGATAGAGGTTTCCATCTCGGAAGAAAATCCCTACCTCCGGTCCATCCTGTTGCCTACGCCCCCGACGTCGAGATTCGAGATAAGAATACCCAAGGGGCTATAGACTAAAGGCGAAGATGTCAGGGCTTCCTCCCTCTTTCTTTCATCGCCCCCCTCTTGCCAGAAACTGAAACCAGGATTATTTTTTTCTTGCCTGTTTACCTGTACAGATAACGGTAATAGGGCACTTAAACGGATGCTATTAAACGATAAAGGAGGAGTGGCTATGTTGTGGAGTGAAGGGCTTGGCAGGCCAGGCAGTTTCTGGAGGGACTGGGAAACCATCGAAAATCAGATGAACCGTCTGTTCGCCGGTGCAGCTCCTTCAGCGAGAGAGTTCCCCGCTATCAATATATGGGCTGATGGAGACACTGCGGTCGTAACCACAGAGCTACCTGGCATCGATCCGGGGTCGATCGATATGTCGGTTGTGGGCAAGACCTTGACCTTGCGAGGCGAACGTCGGCCGGAGGAGGTCGAAAACGGGACCTATCACAGACGTGAAAGATGGTACGGCAAGTTCGGGAAAGCGATAGAGCTGCCGTTCGACGTTGACGCTGATAAGGTATCTGCCCGTTTCAGCAAGGGTGTACTCTATATCACCTTGCCAAAAGCAGAGACTGAGAAGCCGCGCAAAATAAACGTCAAGACAGAATAAGCTCGAAGGAACCGCCAATACTGTGTGAGGAGGGCCGTCATGGCAAAGACAGAAGAAACCATTCAGAAGAAAGAGGTACAGCAGGCTGAACGGGCTGAACGGACGAGGGCTACGAGGGTGTTTACGCCCGAAGTCGATATAATCGAAAGAAGGGACGACATACTGGTCGTTGCAGATATGCCGGGTGTAGACGAAACCTCAGTGGATGTGACCCTGGAGAAGAACGTCGTCACTATTTATGGCAAGGTACAGCCGGAGGTTCCAGAAAGAGGCAGGCCCATCCTGGTCGAGTACGGCATAGGCGATTATGAGAGGACTTTCACCCTTTCCAACGAAATAGACCGGGAGAAGATTAAGGCCACGGTCAAGAACGGAACCCTGCGACTTCTGCTCCCCAAAGCGGAGGCCGCAAAGACGAGAAAAATTCCTGTTATGGCAGAGCCGTGAGAGGTGCTACAGCAAAAGGCACGGCCCCCGATCCCGCACCGACCACCTCATGGATCGGAGGGGCAAGGCAACGCAAAACCTCTGATAGAAGAGAGTCAAGGAGGGACGCCAAAATGACGACCAAAAACAGTATCACCAAGCATCGAGGTGGGTTGGTCCGGCAGGCCGAAGAGAGTCCATTCCTCTCCTTGAGGAGAGAGATGGAAAGGGTCTTCGACGAATTCTGGAAGGGCCTCCATTCGTGGGACCTTTCAGAACAAACGATACCCGACACCTTCAATCTCAGAGTGGATGTAACGGATACGGAGGATGCCTTTAGGATAGCTGCTGAGGTTCCGGGCATGGATGAGAAGGATATTGAGGTTACCCTCACCAGGGATACGGTGACCATAAAAGGGGAAAAGAAGGAAAAAAAAGAGGAAACGACGAATGACTACTACTGGATGGAGCGTTCCTTTGGGTCCTTCGTCAGGAACATCCCGCTACCCGCTGAGATAGATACGGCAAAGGTGCAGGCATCCCTGAAAAAGGGGGTTCTAACCATCACCCTGCCAAAAACGGCGACAGCGATCAAAGAGGCAAAAAAGATCCCGGTAAAGACCGAGTAGAAGAGTCGGTTGAGTCAACAGAGGAAAGGGCGGGGTATCCGCAGCCCTTTCCTCGCTTTGAACGATTGAGCTTGGGGCTCGCCCTACTCAGCCACGGCAAGATGAGGCAGAAAGGATGGATCCCCACCCTTGTCTCCCTCCTGAGGGCGGCTGCCGCCTGCCCGAACCCTCGCAAGGAATCCCTTTTTTCACCACCATCCTCTTCGTTTGTTTTGACAGAAAAGTCACTCTATGTATACACTTGAGTCCAAGGGAAGTCATTCGGAGTATGTGCGTTCGAAGCCCGGATTTCCGTATACCCTTCGAATATAACTGACCCCTCCTCGTATCACACACAGGTGGTTTCTCTCGCCCAATGCCCGGGCGGATCGGACCACCCTGACGGCCCGGTTGATGCGGGGCTGTCGGGCGAGACAAATCCGATGGCAGGAAACGCACCGGCAGAAAAACAGAGATAGCAAGCCATACTTCTTCGCTCGGGAGGTCTTTATGAAACTAGTTGGTCGCGCTTTGATGGGGGTGGTCATAGGCATATTTCTTTTGTCAGCCGTCGCAACCACGGCATTTTCCGCCTCATTCAAGATGGGTTTTGTGTTCAGCATGACCGGCGGAGCGGCGGTCTATGGCGCGAGCCAAAAAGAAGGTGCCAGTCTGGCGGTGGATCAGATCAACGCCGCAGCGGGCAGTGGGCTCAAGATCATCCCTATCTTCGAGGATGATGCCAGTGTGCCCCAGCAGGGTACCAACGTATTCAACAAGCTCATCAACGGGAACAAGGTCTCCATTATCATCGGGCCGACCTTGAGCAACACTGCCAAGATCACGGACCCCATCGCCCAGAAGGCCGGTGTACCGGTCCTGGCCATCAGTAACACCATCTCCGGCATCACGGAGATCGGCGATTACATCTTTCGGGACTCCTTGACCGAGAACGTGGTTATTCCCCATACCGTGAAGGTCGCAAAAGAGAAGCTGAAGTTGAAGAAGGTCGCCATCCTCTACGGAAACGATGACGCCATGACGAAAGCTACCTACGAAGTGTTCAAGAAGGTCCTGAAGTCTTCGGGTATCCAGATACTGGGCGAACAGACTTTCGCCAAGGGAGACCGCGATTTCTCGCCACAGCTCACCCAGATCAAGGCCCAAAACCCTGATGCCATCATCTGTGGTGCCCTGGCAGAAGAGGCCTCCGGGATCATCAGCCAGGCGCGGCAGCTCGGAATACCGAAGACGGTGCGCATCATAGGAGGCAACGGGTTCAACTCTCCCGGTCTGATCAAGAACGCCGGGGCGGCAGCCGAGGGTGTCATCGTAGGCGCGGCGTGGAATATCTCTTCCACGGCACCCTTGAACGTGAAGTTCGTCAACGACTATACGAAAAAGTACAAACACGCGCCTGATCAGTTTGCAGCCCAGGCTTTTGCCGGCGTCCATATTGCCTATCAGGCGGCCAAGGCGTCGAACGGCGGCAGTGACCGAAAGGCACTCCGTGATGCCATGGCCAAGATCAAGAACCTCGATACCGTGTTGGGCCGTTTCTCCTTCACCGAGGGCCGCGACGCGAACCACATCGGCGTAGTCCAGGAGATCAGGGACGGAAAGTTTGTGGTCTTGGGCAACTAAGGTCTCGGAAGAACGGTGGACCTCCTTCTCCAACAGTTGATCAACGGGCTGTTCATAGGCAGCGTGTACGGGCTGTTCGCGGTGGGGTATACCCTGGTCTTCGGCGTATTGGATATGTTGAACCTGGCCCACGCGGCCATCTTTACCCTTGGCGGCCTGATAGCCCTGTGGCTGGTTGAAACGGCCGGTGTTTCCCTCTGGCTTGCCTTCCCCATGGCCTGCGTCGCCGCTGGACTGCTGGGGCTGTTGCTCAACCAGGTGGCCTTCGCTCCTCTGCGCAAACGGAGCGATAGCCAGTTCTCCGGGTTAATATCATCCATCGCCATGGCCATCATCTTCGAAGCAGCGGCCTTGGGCCTCTTCGGCGCCCGGTCCGTGCGCTTTCCGGTGGGCACGGTCCCCACCCATACATGGCAGATTGCCGGAATAACGATCACCCTGCTCCAGGTGGGAATTGTGTGCGTCGCAGCCTCATTGATGGTTATCCTCACGCTTTTTATCGGCCGTACCCGTACCGGTAAGGCCATCCGCGCCGTAGGGGAGAACGAAAGGGCGGCCACCCTCCTCGGTATCAACGTCAATGGCATCATTGCCTTCACCTTCTTCGTTTCTTCGGCCTTGGGCGGTGCGGCAGGCATTCTTTTCGGCCTCTACTTCAACAACCTCACGCCGGACATGGGCCGCTCCATCGAGCTCAAGGGGTTGGCGGTGATCATCCTGGGCGGCATGGGGAGCATCCCCGGTGCCATCCTGGGAGGGCTGGCTTTCGGTCTCAGTGAAGTGCTCACTGTGGCCATCACCGGTACGTCCAACCTGCGAGATGCCGTGGCCTTCGCGGTTCTTTTCGCGATTCTTCTCATCCGTCCCTCCGGTCTTCTGGGACGGGGGAAGACAAGGGAGGCTTGAGGCAGGTGGAGCATCTCCTTCAGTTCTACGCCATCTACGGCAGCGTCATAAACTTCATCGGCATCAACGCCCTTCTAGCCCTCAGCCTGAACGTGACCCTTTCGGCCGGCATGCTTTCCCTGGGCAACGCCGCTTTTGCTGCCGTTGGAGGCTATACTGCCGGCATCTTGAGCCTTCGCTTCGGGTTCCCGTACGTGGCCTCTCTTGCGGGCGGGACCTGCGCTGCTGGGCTCGTGGGCCTGGTCATCGGCTTGCCCGTGCTACGGCTAAAGGGGGTCTTCCTGGCCATGGCGACCCTAGCCTTCGGAGAAGTGGTGCGCCTCGCGGCAGTCAATCTAGATGTCACCGGAGGCGCTGAGGGGCTAACCGGCATCCCCAACGTCACCACGACCTGGATGATCTACTTGGTCCTGGCCGCTGCGGCATATTTCATCGCTATGCTGCGGCGTTCGCGCCTGGGGTGGGGACTGGTCAGCATGCGGGAAGATGAGACCGCCGCCAGCTCTCTGGGAATCCCTGTCACCTATTACAAGGCAGTGGCCTTTGTGATCGGCGCCATGCTGGCCGGCCTGGCCGGGGGGATGTATGCCCATCTCAACTACCTGATTACACCCCGTGATTACGGTTTTTTCATCGCCGTGGATCTGCTGATCTACAACATCGTCGGCGGGACGAATATCTGGTATGGCCCGATCCTCGGGGCAGCCCTGCTCACAGCCCTGCCTGAGGTGCTGCGGGGTGCAGGAGTGACTGCCGGTCCCATCCGCATGGGCATCAACGGACTGATTTTGCTTCTGGTCATCCTCTTTCTCCCCAACGGCTTGGCATCACTCTTTGCAAGGCGCCGGTCTTCCGCAGTAAAGGCGGGTGCATGAACAGGTTACTCGTTGAAAACGTGTCCCGGCATTTCGGTGGTGTACAGGCCCTGGAGGATGTCTCCTTCATCGTTGAGCCTGGAACCATCCATGGTTTGATCGGCCCAAACGGCGCGGGGAAGACGACCCTGATCAACATCCTGAGCGGTCTCCTCTCACCCAGCTCAGGCCGGATGAACTACAGGAATCATGACCTTCATCGTCTTGCCGCCCATCAGGTTGCAGCCATCGGGATAGCCCGGACATTTCAGAACATCCGCTTGTTTCCCCATATGAGTTGCCTGGAGAATGTTCAGGCCGGCCAACACGTGACCTCGCGCCGGTCGCTCCTCCCCAGACTGTTCCACCTGCCATCGGCTCGCCGTGAGGATCGTGACCTCTGCGAAAGGGCCATGGCCATGCTGGCTCGGGTGGGTCTTGACGATAAGGTCTCTTATCAGTCCCGTAACCTGTCATATGGTGAGCGCCGCCGCCTGGAAATTGCGAGGGCCCTGTCCCTCAACCCCAGCCTGCTGCTCCTCGACGAGCCCGTGGCAGGTATGCGCCAGGGGGAGGCGATGGTTGTGGCGGACCTTCTACGGTCCCTATGCAGGGAGGGTATGACGATCCTTCTGATCGAACATAACATGTCCTTTGTCATGAGCCTTTGTTCTCGCATCACCGTCCTCGATTTCGGACGGGTGCTCACGACCGGCACCCCGGCGGAGGTGCGTGCCTGCCGTGAAGTGATCGAAGCCTACCTCGGCACAACAGGAGAACCCCATGCTTGACGTGAGCGGTCTCACTGTTTCATACGGCCATGTCGAGGCGGTGCGGGAGGTCTCCTTTCACGTGGACCAAGGGGCTATCGTCTCCCTCGTAGGGCCGAACGGGGCCGGCAAGACCACGATTCTGAACGCCATCAGCGGTGTGGTCCCGGTGGCTCTCGGAAGCATCCGATTTCAGGGCAGAGATATTACCCATGCGAGCCCCCATCGGAGGGTTGCGGAAGGAATCGTCCAGATCCCTGAAGGGAGGCTGGTGCTGGCCAACATGACCGTGGAGGAGAACCTCGAGTTAGGGGCCTACCGCCGATCTCCCAGAGAGGTCCGGGCAGACATTGCCGCCATGGAGAAACGCTTCCCTATCCTGGCGGAGCGCCGCAAGGCGCTTGCCGGTACACTTTCGGGAGGGGAGCAACAGATGTTGGCAATCGCCCGGGGCCTCATGGCACGGCCCAAGCTATTACTACTCGATGAACCTTCCCTTGGGCTGGCGCCTCTTCTGGTTCAGAGCATCTTCGAGATCGTGGGCGAATTACATTCCGAGGGCCTGACCATTCTCCTGGTGGAACAGAACGCCCACCAGGCCCTTCTGATCTCATCCTTCGGTTACGTCATAGAAAGCGGAAAAATCGTTCTCGATGGTTCGGCGAAGGAGTTGATGGCCGAAGAGGCTGTGGTCGATTACTATCTTGGCCAAGTCCAGGTATCAGACGCTACGGACTGTCCTACCAACGCCACTCCCCGATAGATCCCCAGGGCGGACGCCCTACCAGGGCAAACGCATTTGGACTCT
>DCUF01000029.1 GCA_002328485.1 Deltaproteobacteria bacterium UBA2221 | reverse complement strand
GTACAGATTCTGGGGGACAGGTCAAATGGACTTCGGCTGTGGCACAGGGCTATTGACACTCCGGCTACTGCCACTCGTCCGTTCAGTCACCGGGGTCGACAGTTCACAGGGAATGATAGACATATTTAATGGAAAAGTCGCCAAGCTAAAGCTTGGCAAAGCTTACACCGCGCTTGTCGATCTTGGGAAAGGCGATGTCCTAACGGGTCGTTACGATGTTGTACTGAGCAGTATGACCCTTCACCATGTGAAGGACATGGAAGCCCTCTTTGCTCAATTCCATAGAGTCACTGCCCCTGGTGGCTCTCTGTGCATTGCTGACCTGGATCTGGACGATGGGAAATTTCACGCAGATAATACGGGAGTCTTTCATTTTGGATTCAGCAGGGCGGCTCTGCGTGAGGTTTTCACTGAAGCGGGGTTTGATTATGTAGGAGATAGAGATGCCGCGGAAATGGTAAAGACGAATGTCAACGGAGAGATGGGGCGGTTCTCTATATTTCTCATGATTGGTCAAAAAAGCGTGTGAGCACTAAATCATGCACAAACTACCGGAGCGGCCGATTCCTTGTCGCCACAGCCGGTTAACGGTCCTTCACGAACTGGGCAGCTAAACTCTCCAGCTCATCCCATCGGTGATAGGCCTCATCCAGTCCCTTTTCAAGGGCCTCAAGGCGGTCGTTGGCCGTCCTCAGTCTGGCCGCGTCGTAGCTCGCATAGAATTCGGGCGAGTTGATGGTCTCGATCAGGTTTCCCTTCTCCTCCTCCATGGCCTCGATCATCTGCGGCAGAGATTCCAGCTCTCGCGCCTCATTGTAGGATAACTTCCGCTTTTCCTTCTGCGGCTTGGCCTTTTTCTGACCACGATCCTTTGGACCTACGGATTTTTGCGCTTCCAGGGAGAGCCTGCTCTGCTCGACCCAGTCGTCGTAACCGCCCACGTATTCCTGCAAGCGCCCCTCGCCTTCAAAGACGATGGTGGAGGTCGCTACATTGTTAAGAAATTCTCGGTCGTGGCTCACCAGCAGGATGGTTCCTTTGTAGCCGAGTAATCGGTCTTCGAGCAGTTCGAGGGTTTCGGCGTCGAGGTCATTGGTAGGCTCGTCCAGCACCAGCACATTGGATGTCCTGGCAAAAAGCTTTGCCAAAAGCAGACGGTTGCGCTCCCCACCGGAGAGGGTGCGGACCGGTGACATGATCCGTTCAGGTGAAAAGAGAAATTCCTGAAGATAACCGACGACATGACGGGATGTATCGCCCATGACTACCATGTCATTACGGTCGACGATATTTTCTCTGAGCGTTTTGTCTTCGTCCAGTTGTTGCCGAAGCTGATCAAAGTAGGCCATCTTGATGTTGGAGCCTAATCTGACGGTTCCCTGGTGCGGTTCCAGTTCGCCGAACAGTATCTTCAGAAGGGTAGTCTTGCCACAGCCATTAGGCCCAATGATGCCCACCTTGTCCCCCCGCAGGATGGTCGTTGAGAACTCATTGACCAATGGCTTCTCGCCCTCCCACGCAAAAGAGACGCCGTCGGCATCGACCACCATGCGTCCACTTCGTTCGGCCTCACGGACCGAGAGGCGTGAGACACCCTCCCGCTCCCGACGGGCCGCACGCTCCCGACGCATCTGAACTAAGGCCCGCACCCTGCCCTCATTGCGGGTCCGACGTGCCCTGATCCCTCGCCGGATCCACACCTCCTCCTTGTCAAGCCTCTTGTCGAATTCATGCCACTGCTTTTCTTCGGCCTCCAACATGGCCTGCCGCCGTTCCACATAGGCCCTGTAAATGCAAGGGAACGACAGAAGCCGTCCCCGATCGATCTCCACAATTCGCGTGGACAGACGAGCCAGAAACGCGCGGTCATGGGTGACAAAGACCAGGGCCTTTTCATATTTCAGCAGGAAATCTTCGAGCCAGAGGATAGTGGCGATATCCAGGTGGTTGGTTGGCTCATCGAGGAGGAGTATGTCAGGATCAGCGAGCAGGGCCTTTGCCAAAATAACCCGGCGCTTCATACCAGTCGACAAGGACTCGAACCTGGCATATCCGTCAAGGCCGGTCCTGGCAATCACCGTCTTCACCCTCTGATAGTGCTCCCAAGCCCCTGATGTCTCTATGTGGTGCTGCACGTCTTCAAGGTCCTTGAGCAGGCCATCGTCATGCCTCCCCTGCCCAATCCGAAAAGTGAGGTCATGATACTCCCTGAGCAGTTCCCTGTGTTCGTCGTGGCCTGATGCCACCACCTCATAGACCCTGCCGGTGATGTCGTCAGGGACCTCCTGGGGGAGAAGGGCTACTCGTTGATCATTGGCAACAATGCCTCCATCCGGGGTGATCTGTCCGGCCAGCACTTTCAGTAGCGTCGATTTACCGGACCCATTTCGGCCTACCAGGCCAATCCTTTCGCCAGGCTCTATCTGAAGAGAAATCCCGTTGAGGAGCGGCGCTCCCCCAAAGGACAAGGAGATATCATTAAGTCTAAGCAGTGCCATGATAACCAGGGTATCAATGAGATCCAGGCAGGGATGCCCTTGCCGTACTCTTCCAAAAGATCATTTATAAACCAAGATAATGCTCGAAGGCAATAAGACCGTAAAATCCCTGCCCGATAATCTACTCGGTCCGGCCCTGAGTCGAAGGCAGTTACGGATCAAGAGAGGTGAGGCCTTCCTTGATCGCATATTTCGTCAATTCAGCCACACTATGAAGGTCCAGCTTTTCCATGATTTGTTGTCTGTGGGTCTCAATCGTTTTCGTACTCACGTTGAGGGAAACCGCGATGCTTTTTGTACTATTCCCCTCTGCAAGCAGTTGAAGTACCTCTCTTTCCCTTGCGGTCAAAAGATTATATGCGGACACATCACTCGTTGGTCGATGGTGGAGGCACTCATCAACCACCACCCCCGTCACTCTGTTGCTAAGATAGATCTGCCCTGAGCGAACCGTACGGATGGCATTTATCAGTTCCTCGAAGGCACAATCTTTCAGTAGATACCCGGAAGCACCGGCCTTCAACATCTCGAGGACGAACCGCTTGTCAGAATGCATCGACAGGGCAATCACTTTAATGCCCTTTGCCCTACTGATTATCTGACGCGTCGCCTCTATTCCATTCAAATCGGGCATCCCGATGTCCATGATCACGATGTCAGGATGAAGCTTCTCGGCAAGCCGTACGGCCGTGATACCGTCCTCCGCTTCCTCCGCCACCTCCATGTCAGACTGCTTTTGGAGCAGAGAACGCAACCCTTCCCGTATTATTCTGTGATCGTCTGCCAAAAGGACTCGTGTCGCCATCGCTGTCCTCCGTTGTTATACTGCCAGCGGCTCTTCCAGGATAACCCTCGCGCCCCGCCCTTTTATCGATTTGACTTCCATCTGTCCGCCCAGGTGGCGGATCCGTTCCCGAATACTGAAAAGGCCAAAACCCTGGTTGTCATAAAGGTGGCTCTTGAGCTTGGAGGGGTTGAACCCTACCCCATCGTCAGCCACATGGATTACGAGACTTCGGTTCACCCGGCGAACCGTAATCTTCGTCCTGGAGGCTTTCGCATGCTTCACCACGTTGGCAAGGAGTTCCCTTACGGCGGTAAAGGTGAACACCTTCATCTCCTCGCTCACCGGTTTTGGCTGGCTATCGTTCTCGAACTCACATATAATGCCAAATTGTTCCATGATCTGCTCAGACAACCATTCCAGGGCGGCTTCGAGTCCGAAGGCGTAGAGGACGGGAGGACTCAGCTCGAAGGTCAGGGACCGGGTATAATCAATTGCCTGTTCCATATATTCACGAATCTCCTTGACGCTCCCCACATCAACCGCAGATGGTGACGATTCAATCAGAGAACCGAGTTTGATCTTCGACATGGCGAGGATCTGGCCTATATGATCGTGGAGTATGGTCGCGATTCTCCGTCTCTCCCTCTCTTCAGCGAGCGAGAGCTCAGCGGCGAGGGATCGAAGCTGTTGCTGATAGGAATGGACATCCTCTTCGGCCTTCTTTCGCTCGCTGATGTCCTCGACCGTTCCCTCAAAATAGAGGATTGTTCCATCCTGGGCGTATGTCGCCCTGGCATTTTCTCGCACAAAGATAGTAGGCCGACCAGGCCTCCTCCACGCGGCCTCAAAACCCTGCACCCGACCGTCGCGTCGAAGCCGGTTGAGGAACCGCCTTCGCAGATACGTTGGTTCGTAAAGCCCTTTTTCCGCCTCGAGCGAGGCGAGCGTATTGGCCGACGAGTACCCCATCATACGGAATAACGATCGGTTGGCCATGAGGATCCGGCCATCCGGACTCGTTCGATAGATCCCAATAGGCGAGTTGTCGAAGAGATTCTTGTATCGCTCCGCAGCCTTTCGTAGTAGCTCCTGGACCCGGCCCCTTCTCTCCAGCTCCACCGACAGCCGCTCGTTGGCACTTTGAAGCTCTGTCGTCCTCTCTGCAACCCTCATCCTCAGCTCCTCCTTGGCCATTTCGAGGGTCTTTTCGATGTGCTTCCGTTCGGTTATGTCATTGTTGATTTCTAAAATGGCAAGGGGCTTGCCCTGTCTATCCCGGCGAAGGGTCCATCGACTCTCGACGACGATACGAGCACCATCACGTGTAACGTGGGTGAGTTCCCCCGCCACGCTGCCCTTTGCAAACAGTTCGGCCTTCAGCTCCTCGAAAGGTCGTCTCGACTCCGTCTTCAGAAGGTGCGGTACGGTGCGACCCAAGGCCTGTTCTTTGGTCCATCCATACCTTTCCTGGGCACCCCTGTTCCAGAATATGATCCTGTCTTCGAGATCTCTTACCATGATGGCGTCTTCGACTGTGTCCAGGAGTTCCGCTTGATCTTGCATCACGATCGCCCGAAACTCCAGCTCTTCCTCTGCCCGCCTGCGCTCGGTGACGTCCCGAACAACAACAAGAACAGCCGACGAACCATGATAATCAATGCGGGTCGAGTTGGTCTCCACATCGACCAGCAAACCGTCCTTCCGTCGGTAAAATCCCCTAAAAATGCCTAATCTCTCTGCGGACGCGGTCATCGGCGCCTCTATCTGGCCCTGATGAGCCTCGCCCTCGATACCAGCAATATTCAGCAACGTCAGCTCCTGCAACTCCGGTTTTGAGTAGCGCAGCATCTCAAGGAGTTGGCGGTTGGCATCAACCAACCGCCCGGTTTTCGAATCATAGATGAAGACTCCATCGAATGACCCATCCATCAGATCGTCGTAGGGACTCTTACGTTGTGACCGGTCCTCTTGTGCGGGGTCGGTGTTCACTCCTCCCCTCTCAAGATCGGTTAAGGACCGGCAGATGACAGGCTCGGAAGATTGATCATACTTTGGTGTTTGGTCAGACTTCATAGAGGAGCACTCCCAAAAGGGCGATGGACAGACGATTCACCAGGTAATTATACTCCACTTTCAGCGTCCCTGTTCTAAACCACGAGTGAATTCTACCAGTCAATCTGAATACAACTATTTGGACTGATACGGCTGGTTGCTAATAAGGCACCTTTCATTCTGGCAGCCCAAAATCTCGATCCTACGACCGGCCTTATGGACAAGGTTGTCCAACCTCTTTTCTTTTACTACACAAAATACCAGCTTGTCCGAGTCAAGAAGTTCCTGAAATTCCTGTTTTGTCAGAAAGAATGGCTTCGCATCCGGATACTTTGCCCCCATCTTCAACTCGCCCGTGTAATCGGCAAGGTAGACCCTACGCCCCGTATAGAATGGGATGGTCTGTTCGAAGGAACCGTAAATGACCACCGCTGCCGCAGGATTGGTAGAACGCTTGATCGTCTCGGCTAGGGCCTTTGCGGTCCTCTGGTCGTCAAGGACGTTGGAATGGAGCATGACAAGCACGATCAGTGAAAGAGAAAAGCCTGCGAGGAGGACGAAAAGGGATTCGTATCTGCGCATGTTCCTTAGACACAATAGGCCAATAATCGCCCCTGATACGATGGCAAACCCGAGCCCGAGACCTTTTATAGCCTTTATGATGTCGAGTGTCTGCGGGTTCATCACGAATTGCCCGAGGCCCCCGTGGAGTACCGCAAGCCCAGAAAGACCTATTATTGCGAACAATAGGACGTAGCTGATGGCCTCTTGGCCGGAAACCTGATCTTTCCAATGCCTACCAAAAAGATAGCCCAGAATAAGGGATAGTGCCGGGAAGACCGGTAGAATGTACGGAGCCAATTTAGACCCAGATAAACTGAAAAAGAGTAAGACGACCCCGGACCAGATAAAGAAAAGGCGGAGTTCCTTGACGCGCCAAAGCTCTGCGATACATCGTGGCAGAAATACCGCCCAGGGAAGCATGCCGCCCAGCAACACCGGTATGAAATAGTACACGGGGCCGGTGCGGTTATGCTTGCTTGTCAGGAACCGTAAAACATGCTGATCAATGAAGAAGAAGCTGAAGAATTCGGTCTCCTTCACGGAGATAGCAACGAACCATGGGGCTGCCACGAGCAGGTACAGGAGGATACCCTTAGGCCTCAAAAGTTCTTTTAAGAATGCAAGCCGCCTCTCGGTGAGGAGGTAAATCAGAATGGTACCCCCCACAAGGATCAGCGACACAGGCCCTTTCGTCAAGGTTGCCAAGGCAAGCCAGAGATAGAACAGACGCCTGTAGGACTCCTTCCCTTCCCGGTAATAGACGTTGAAGCAAAGGATAGCGGCAAAGAGAAGAACCCCGAAAAGCAAGTCCGTCGTGACGATTCTAGCCATGGCAAAGAAACCAAAGGAAGAGATGAGAATGAGCGAGCTCAAGAAGGCGGTCCGCTGACCAAACCATTTTCGAGCAACGAGGTAGAGTGAGAGTGCGCAAAGGAGAGCCGCCAGGGCATTAGGTAGCCTGCAGGCCCATTCATTCACCCCAAACAGGTGGTATGACCCAGCCGTAACCCAGTAGAAAAAGGGGGGCTTTTCGAAGTAGCGCACGTAATTGAGATGGGGGACAAGATAATTGCCTTGCTCAACCATCTCCCGTGGAATCTCTGCGTATCTGCCCTCGTCCGGCTCCTTCAACGAATAGCTGCCCATCCCGAAGAAAAAAAAGAGATAGCCACAGAGAAGAATGAAGAGGAAGCAGAGTGCACATTGCTTCCGTCGGCCAATTTTTTCGATAAACCTTGTTACCACCATGCCTGATTATCCCGCGATGATGAAGTTGAAGGGCCCTTATTCATTTCAAAGAAACGGGAGGGACCCTGCCCCAGCCCATGTCTTGTCTGCATAGAATCGTCAGCCTGCCCGTGGCCAGCAGGTCTCTCTCGGGCTTCGCCAGGGCTGTCCCTTGTGATGATGTAAACAGGTCTCCGCTTTTCCATAATACCTTTTACCTGGAAGATATCCTCGATCTCATCCACAGAGCGCTTGATGTCGAAGGTAACGGACCCCCCCGAAGGGTTTCTCATCCTCCCGGTACCCGTGGAGAACCTTCTCCTGAGGAACATAGATAAGGAGGGGGCCAAGACGGACACTGTCTCCCGGGGACACCCGGCGATCCGCCATCCTTTTACTCCACAGTCACCGACTTGGCCAGATTCCTGGGCTGATCCACGTCCGTCCCCAAAAGATTGGCTATGTGGTAGGCAAACATTTGCAGGGGCACGACAAAAACCAGGGGCTGCAAGTCATAGTCGGTGCCCGGGACATGAAGAAGGGTATCGGTCGCCTCCCTCATCTCGTGGCCGTCATGATCCGTACAGAGCAGGATGTTGCCCCGCCGTGACACCACCTCCTGAACGTTGCTGCAGGTCTTCTGATAGGTTTGGTCGTGTGGTGAGACAAAGACAACCGGCATATTTTCGTCGATAAGGGCGATAGGGCCGTGCTTCATCTCGCCGGCGGCGTACGCCTCCGCGTGGATGTATGAAATCTCCTTCAGCTTGAGGGCACCCTCAAGTGCGGTGGGAAAGTTTATGCCTCTCCCTAGATATAGAAAATTCCTATACTTCATGTACCTCCTGGCAAGCTCGACGATGTTCTCGTTCTCCTCGAGGGCCAATTGAATCTTGCGGGGGATCTTTTTGATCTCGCCGATCTTTTGCCTGATCGTGTCCTGGTCTAGGACCTCCAGCATCTGCCCCATATGAAGCATAAGAAGGTAGAGAACTGAAACCTGGGTGGTAAAGGCCTTCGTGGAGGCTACGCCGATTTCCGGGCCGGCGTGCGTGAAAACAACACCATCGCACTCTCTGGCAAGGGTGCTGCCAACCACGTTGCAGACAGCAAGGGTGTACGCGCCCTTCCGTTTGCCCTCCTTCATGGCTGCAATAGTGTCGGCAGTCTCCCCGGACTGGGAAACCAGGATGAGCATATCGCTCGTCGTCAGAAGCGGGTCACGATATCGGAACTCCGACGCGATATCAACCTCCACAGGCAGTCTCAAATTCCGCTCAATCATGTGTTTGCCTATAAGACAGGCATGATAAGAAGTGCCGCAGGCAACCATCCATATCCTTTTGAATCGACTGATGCCGGGAAGCTCCAGCTCTTCAAAGTCAACCCGTCCGCTCTCCTCCCGAATCCGACCGATAAGCGTGTCAGATATTGCCCGCGGCTGCTCAAAGATCTCCTTGAGCATGAAGTGCTTGTACCCACCCTTCTCTGCCATGGCAGCAGTCCAGTTGATCACTTGGACGGGCCGATCAACCCCCTTTCCCTCGAGGTCCGTTAGGTGGATGCCATCCTCATTCATCACCGCCATGTCTCCATCCTCCAGGAAGATGAAACGGTTGGTTAGACCGATGAGGGCCGGCACGTCGCTGGCGATGAAGTATTCTCCGTCTCCTATCCCGATCACCAGCGGGCTCTCCTTCTTCGCGGCAATTAGGGTCTTTTCCTCTTCGCGGATAATGCCGAGCGCAAAGGAACCGGCTATGTCATCTATGCTCGAGCGGACCGCTGTCACGAAATCCTCCCCTTTGTTCATGTGACTCTTTATAAGGTGAGGGATTACCTCAGTGTCCGTATCGGAGAGAAACGTGTCCCCTTCGGCTCGCAGCTTTTCCTTCAACTCCATGTAGTTTTCCACTATTCCGTTATGTACGACCACAACATCCTGGGAACGATGGGGATGGGCATTCCGTTCCGAAGGGATGCCGTGGGTGGCCCATCGGGTATGTGCCAGCCCCATCTTTCCCTCGAACCCGTTCTTGCACGCCCCTCGCAGTTCGTCCACCTTGCCCTTATGCCGCGCAACCTCAATCTTTCCCTGGCACCAGACGGCGATTCCGGCAGAATCGTATCCTCGGTATTCAAGCTTCTTCAGCGAATCAATAAGAATGGGATAGGCCTCCACATTGCCAAGGTATCCGACTATTCCGCACATCACTTCCTCCTGGGATCGGCAGTAAGGCTGGGTTTCAGATCCTGCTTAGGCGCCAAAGTTCACTGGCGGATCGACCTCGGTGTCTCTTCCTACGACGGCACCCTCGAGTCTCGAAATTCCTTTGATAATAGCCCCGTCCTCGACGGTCGAATCGATTATAACAGAGTTCGGCCACACAACGACCCCTTGGCCGATACGGGTCCTTCCACCCAGATAACAGTTTGGGTAGATGATGGAATCTCTACCGACCTCAACCTCCGATTCAATGTAGATATCACGTGAGACCAGCGTGACCCCTTGCGAGAGCAGCAAATCGAGCTTTCGGTCCTTCATGATGAGATTGGCTTCGGTCTGATCCTGCCTTGTGTTGACGCCCAATACCTCCCGGCTGTCGGGATGGTGGTAGGCCCCCACCTTGATTCCTTCTCTTTGTGCCACAAGACAGATATCCGTTAGATAGTATTCCCTTTTCCTGTTGTCCGCACCGATCTTCTTCAAGAGGGGCAGTCTGTCTGCCCGAAGCATACAGATGCCCGTATTGATCTCCCGGATCTTCTTCTGCTCCTCCGTGGCGTCATTATCCTCAACGATGGCCTCAATACAGCCGTCGTTCATTATCACCCGGCCGTACCCGTCAGGGGTGGCAGTTTCCGTGGTCATAAAAACGATACCATCGGAACGGGCAAAGATTGCCATGATGCTTTGCAGCGTTTGACGCTGGATCAACGGCACATCACCGTACAGGACAAGTACATCGTTGGAGCCAAGAGAGTCGCCACAGACCAGCAGGGCGTGGGCTGTCCCAAGCTGAGGATCCTGGACGGCAAAAGACACGGGTGAGGATTTCAGATAGTCTTCCACTGCCTCCCTTCCATGTCCGGTCACCACGATTATCTTATGGGGATTAAGACCGGTTGCCGCGCTCACCACGTGGCCTATCATGGGACGGCCCATGATCTCATGCATGACCTTGGGCTTGTCTGAAAGCATCCTCGTGCCCTTGCCCGCAGCCAGAACAATGACATCAGTCTGAGACATACTTCTCCTCCTTCTTACCAAATACCCTGGCAATGAGAACACTAACTTCGTAAAGCCCGTAAAGAGGCACGACCATGAGCGTTTGGCTCGCCACGTCAGGGGGTGTGATCACGGCACTGACAACAAATATGCCCAGAATAGCATACCGCCTCTTTCGGGCGAGGGTGTCATATCTGATGACCCCTATCTTGGCAAGATAGTAAACAAGGAGGGGCATTTCGAACATGAGGCCAAACATGACAAGCAGCCTGATTACGAGCCCTATGTATTCCTTCAGGCTCGGCATAGGGACAACAAAATCGCTTCCAAAACCGACAAAGAAATTGAATAGAAAGGGCATGACAAGGAAATAGCAAAACAGAATGCCCGTGACAAACAAGGCGCTCCCGAAGGTTATGAAGGGGACTACGTACCTCTTCTCTTTCTCATAGAGCCCGGGTGACACAAACATCCAAAGCTCATAGAGGAGGGCCGGCGAGGAGACGAACACAGCAGCCACAAGAGAAAGCTTGAAATAGGCCATGAACGCCTCTGTGACACTGGTAAAAATGAATGAGCTTCCCGTCGGCATTATGGTTACGAAAGGATCCATCAAGACGGTGAAAATCTGCTCTTTGTAGCTGTAGGTAAAGACAAGGGCGATGCCGAAGGCGATGACCGCTACAAGTAGTCTATTTCGGAGTTCCGTAAGGTGGGCAAGGAACGGCTGTTTCTCGTCCTTCATGACTTCGGGGGTTCATGGGACTTGCTTTCTTCGCCTTGTGGCGGAATGTCTTTCTTCTCTTCTTTGTTTTCCTCTACCGCCACCTCTTGGTCGATGGTATCCCGTACGTCATCGGCCATGCGTTTGAATTGGCCAAAGGCTTTCCCTATCGAACGGGCCAATTCCGGGAGCTTCGAGGGTCCAACTACCAGAAGGGCCACGGCGAGAATAATGAGAAGCTCGGGAAATCCAATATTGAACATGGAGGCTAGGGTATCACAAATAAAGTTGGTTTTAAAGTAGATGAGGCACTTGCACTTGGACGGTATGGAAGGTCAGTTCCTCGTTGACAAACGGCTTCTCCGGTTTTACAGTTCCTAAAAAATAAAGGAGCAGGAATGAAAGATCATGATCAGGCGGTCAAGGAGCTTCTGAATACCTCTCATGTCATCGCCATTGTCGGACTTTCGGGAGACGAAAGCAAGGATAGCAACAAGGTCGGCCGCTTCCTCCAGTCTAAGGGGTATCGCATCATCCCGGTGAACCCCGGGACCCAGGAGATTCTCGGGGAAAAGTCTTACAGGAGCCTATCGGAGATCACCGAAAAGGTCGATGTCGTGGACATATTCATGCGGTCTGAAAAAGTTGTCCCTGTTGTCGAAGAAGCTATAAAGCTGCATCCAAAGGCCATATGGCTGCAGATCGGCATAGTAAATCACGAGGCAAAAGGTCTGGTCGAGAGGGCCGATATAGAATTCTTCTCAGACATATGTGTGAAGAGAGAACACGAGAGGCTCTTTCCGAAAGGCGATTAGCAGGCCTTCGGCTCAAATACTGCAGAGCACCAGGAATGGCTCAAAAGGTCCTCCTGCTGCTCTGCATGCTCTTTTGGTTCATTTCCTGCGGCACCTCCAAGAACACCGGCGCCCGCTTCTTTTATGACGACAAATCCGTTTCGGCTTATCTGCCGAGAAAAGTGGTACTCGAGCTTTGTCGGCCAGACCCTACCTTAAGACTGGAAATAGCCAATATCCTCGGCAAGGGCTTGGCGGATGCGGGTGTCGAGGTCGTCAATCAAGCCACTCCGGACCATGCGGCGGGTATCTGTGCCGCCGGTGCCCTTCCCGGCGATGTGCGGAAAAGCCTGCAAGATAACCTCCATGTTGACGGCCTATTCGTTGGGACACTCGAACAAAGAAGGGTTGAACCGCTCCTGCTGACCAGCTTAAGGCTTGACTTGATCGGCAATCCGAGTGGAAAGCTGATCTGGACTACAAACGTAAAAATCAATCAACTGGCAGCATGGGCTGATACAAAGAGAACCGCTGCAAGGACAACCGAATTGGCCTTAGAATCATTCAGAAAAGAGTTTTTTGGCCATTCCCCGGGGACAAAAAGCAGGGCAGAGAAGACGGGCAAGAAATAAGAACGGAGACTTCTAGGCTTTGCGACAGAAGCGGCTTAGGTGAAGAGTTCAAGCGTGGATTTCAGCATGTCTCCTTCGGTCTGCAAGACCTTAAGATTTGCCTCATAACCCGCTGCGCAATGATCATCTGTGGAATCTCGTGGTTGAGGTCCACATTCGAGAACTCGCGAAATCGCCCCTCTGAATGCTGTACCATCCGCCCAGCGGTTTGAACCGTTCGCGGTGAGATCTCAGACGACCCTTGGTTACCCCCACTGATGGTTGTCTCTCTCCTCTTATAGCCTTCGGCGGAACAGTTGGCGACATTGCCCCCAATTACGGATAGTTTACTGATGAAGGCGGAGAGAGCCGCCAATGATGAATCGATCGCTTTAACCATGCATCTTTTTTATCGGCAGATCGCACAGATGCTTAGGAAAGAAATGGATTAACCATAAAATACAGCCCATTGCCGGAAAAACCCGACTACCGAAAGACCCTGCGAGGTGATGTGTACAGGTTATTTGCAGTATTCCCTGAGAAAGTAATCTTCGGGCATACCAACAGAGATATAGGCCCATTGCGAAGCCTTGAGAAATTCCTCTGTGCTACCATCCTTGTTCGTAACCTCGATACTGATATAGCGGTATTTCCCTTTGTCACAGTCTATCTGATCGACGGTAACGATGTTGCGGTAAGAGGCTCCACTGGGGAAAACACGTTGTCTCCTCACCTGGAGTGTCGTGGCTGATGGATAGGAAATGCTTTCTTTATCGTAGAAATATTCGACCCCGTTCATATCCCAATCATATTTTTCCCACTTTGCCTCGGTACTCTTCCCCACGTTCTCGTTTTGCCCTCGGCCCTCCCGAGTAAAACCAAACAGGGATAAGACAAGACACACCATACCTATGAAAATCTGGATTTTCCGCACCGATTACCTCCCACCTTTGGTTCGCCCTACGAGTGACGATAGACTTTAGGACACTTCCTGGGGCTTTTCCAGAAAAAAAGGAAACGAGAATAGACCGCCCCAGTTCACGCGTTCAGAACGCCTCGTCTTCACCGCAAACTCCCGTTTATCGGTATGGTGTGGTCGTAACCGTCTTAGGGCTGGGACAAAACCTTTATGAGAGACAGAATCCTGCTCGAGGTTGGCTCCCTGGCGCTGATCCTTTCCGCGGTCGGCTCTTTATCATTAGTCCTCTGTGGGAACATCGAGGGCGTAGGGGCTAAACGGTCCGGGGCTGGCCGAGGGTTTTCCTGCGTAGTCATAGAGGTTAGTCGCGGTACAACCCAGACGCGTCGTCGCCTTCTGCGTGACGCCGCCTTTAGGCCCTTCTTTATTCTCCATACGAAAGATCTCAGGGAGAGGGGCAGCCATTCGGGTTCGAAGACTACTCAGAGCAGATTGCTTGATCACCTGTCCTCTCCAAGAACGAAACGAACGGCAATGGATTTGCAGAAGACCTTGTTCGGTTGCAGAAAGACGCCTTGAAAGTTTGGGCAGTAAATGAACCTGAGAGACCCACAGTTACGAGGAGACTCATGAAAGCGAGAACAGGTCTGATAGTGGCGCTGGTTTTTCTATCCTCATCGGTCCTTGCGGCACCCGCTCCCTGGTGGGAATGGAGACATCTGTCGAGCGGCGAAACGGTATGCGCCCAAACCCGACCAGGTGAAGGGTGGGTAAAATATTCCGGCCCGTACAAAGATTTGAAGTGCACGACCCGGGGACAGGTGAAGTAAAGCCTCCACTCCTTTACCCCCCATCCTTCGATGCGCTATGGCAAGGAAGGCAGCGGGTTCGGGCCTTGTCATCGACGGCTGGCCAGATCTTTTGCAGAAAGCTCGGCGCAAGGGTCTACAGGGAAAAGAAGCGCCGTCAGTGTCGGGTCGTCGTTTGGTGGTCGGATCAGATATTACCCAAGACAGGGGCACGCAGGTCGAAGGGGGAAAGGCGTATGCGACAAGGCGTCCCAAATCTATTGAAGCCCTAAAGAATAAACGTAACACAAGGGGGTGCCTCCTTCAGGACGATCCCGTTCTCATTGTGCGTTGCCAGTCAGTTGGTCAGCGGGTACTGATAGGTCTTACATCGATCGCCGTGCCTTACAGCGGAATGAAGGTAAAAGAAAAGGGTGGGATCGCGAAGCTTAACAGAGGCTCCTGGCCAATGGAGGGTCTGTTTTTCCCGGTTTCGTTGAAAGGTAATTTTCTGTTCCGGAATTGCCCCGGTTCTTGCTCATGGTGCCTTTCAACTACTACCTGCTTGGGCTACCCACCCTGTAATTCAAGTAATAGCACAATTCGTGAATCTGTCAAGCGTCGTTTCCTATGCGGGCACCCTTCAAATCTCCGAGGCATGTTCGGCATTGGTTCAACCAGGCTACCGATAATAAGAAGGTTACCCGTAGTTTAACCCGCTTTCGGTGGATGCGCCCCGAGAGACCCCCGGGCCCCTCTTTCCTTTGCTGACCGAGACGCTTTGCTCAGGGAATAATCCGGGCATCTGACGAGGCGGATGAGCATATCGGATGGGTACAGGACACTGCGGATACCCCGGGAGGGAGAGGAAGGTCCTTATTTAACCTGGAATAGAGGTTGCACCCTTCCGAAGACATCAGAAAAACCAACAACGGGGTCCAGTGACAGAAAGAAAAGTCCGCATGAAGAAGGTTGGGAGGATATCCTCCGCGCATTCTTCGGTTACTCGTACCCAGTCACGGTAATCTACGAGGCATCACGTGTCCTTGCCGTCACACCTTCCCTTTTAAACTCGCATAATGCGGGGCAAAAACACGGCTGATTCTGACTTTCTTTGCCGGATCCTCTGAATATTGCTCCTCCTTGTCAGAAGCCTTCTGTGGTGCCTGATGGACTGAGGGCTCGTTGTGGATGGCTCGGAATATCTTGCACTGCGTTCGATAGTAAAAGGCCTCGCTGATGACGCCCGAATCGTAAAGATCTTTTAACCGGGCCAGAGTGGCCTCCACAAATTTGTCATGCATTGCGTCAACTTCAGCAGTTATGCGCTGAGGCCGTAGGGGCTGTCCCATCCTGTTATCCCTTGCGATAATAGGATAAGCAATTCGCAGCACGGCTTTCAATTCGCAGAAAGGCTGTTTTTATCCGTTGGGAAGGATTAGAACGTCCGAGCTAAGACAAACTCCTCGTGCAGTATTAACCCTTCGCCCAATTCCTTAAAGGTGAAAAGCCCAGAAGAGCATAGAAACAACAAGTACAGGGCTCCTCTCTCGTATCTGACGGACTCGACCCCTTTTCCCAACCGTGTTCGCATCGTACCAGTCACCTTCGAAAAGGCGAGGAACTCACACCCCAACCTGGCATTAGACCGAAAAGCCTGTTCAAAGGAGAGAGCGTCTCTCCCTCGGAGAAAATCCTTTCCTTCTTCGAAGGCCACCAGAATATGATCCCCGAAAGAAGAAGGGATAACGAGCGTGGGCACAAAATGGTTGGGAGCCGCCTTGTAAAGATAGTTCGAACCGGGCGTCACAATGTCGCTCTTCTGGCCCCAAAAGATTCAAAGGCTTTCCATATCGGGGGCCATTTTCCCATAGTCGTCCGGGTCATGCATCGATTCAATATTCCCGGTCCAGAGGTACTTTCTCGTCTCTTCAACAATAACGCCACTCAAGAAAATTACCGAAACAAGGTTGGGTAGGGCCATCAGTGCATTCATTGAATCCGCGAAATCCCATACGACAGGAACCGATGCCACAGAACCCACGAACACCGCAACCACCCATACGATCCGATAGGGCTTTATAGCGCCTTTGCCTGCAAGATATTCGACAGCCCGCTCTCCGTAATAGGACCAGCCAAGTATCGTGGAGAACACGAAAGTGAGAAGACCGCCGGTGAGAGCCGCCGGTCCGATAACGGGGATCTTGGCAAAGGCCCCCTTGGTCAGCTCTGCCCCGGTGAGGCCCCCTAAATCAGTAGGGGAAAGGATCACCTCGCTTACAATCACAAGTCCCGTCATCGCACATACGACCACGGTGTCCCAGAATGTGCCGGTCGAAGAAACAAGGGCCTGCTTGACCGGATTCTTGGTCTGAGCGGCTGCGGCCACAATCGGTGCGGAACCGAGTCCGGATTCGTTTGAGAAAAGGCCTCGTGCGATTCCAAACCTGGCCGCCGTCATTACGGACGCGCCAACGAATCCCCCCCCAGCGGCATGGGGAGTGAATGCAGATTTAATGATAAGCAGAACCGTTTCGGGCAACACCCGTGCATTGAAAAAGAGTATCACCGCACATCCCAAAATATAGAATACGGCCATGAAAGGTACCAGCTTCTCGCAGACAGAGCCAATGGAGCGTATCCCCCCCAAAATAACGACGGCTACTGTGGCGGACATTATAAAACCCGTTATATAGGGCGATACGTTAAAAGTCTTGTGCACCAGAGTGGCGATTGAATTCGCCTGTACCATATTGCCTATACCAAAGGCCGCTATTGCCGTAAACACACAGAAGATAACGGCAAGCCAATTAGCCTTGAGCCCCTTTGAGAGGGCATACATGGGTCCGCCAAGCATGGTTCCATCCGATGTTTTTTCCCGATATTTAACAGCAAGCACCGCTTCCCCGTACTTTGTCGCGATGCCAAAAACACCGGTGAGCCAGCACCAGAGCACCGCGCCGGGACCGCCCAATGCGACAGCCGTGGCGACGCCTACGATATTTCCTGTACCTATGGTAGCGGCAAGGGCCGTGGTCAAGGCACCGAAGTGACTGACATCTCCAGGTCCTCCAGCGTCCTTTTTGAAAGAGAGCTTTATTGCAAGTAGAGTGTAGCCCTGGATAAAGCGAAGTCTGAAGGTCAGAAAGATATGGGTACCGATTAGAATAATGAGCATCGGCGGGCCCCACAAATACCCATTAAGCCATATGATAGATTCATGGACTGTACGCATATCCACCTCGAACAGATTAGTCTCAGCCGTTCAAAGCCCCCTCGGGCAAAAAAGCCGTCGAAATTATGTGACAGGCTGTTGGATTTTGCAAACCTTTTGACTCTGGCTCTGAAAGACAGGCAACAGATCACCGAATCAACCGTTCCCATCGAGTTCTAGCTCATACTCTTCCAGAGACAGACCATCCAGCCGTCCCTGGAAAACATTGCACCTCGTAGTGATATGTGAGGGTATCATCAAAACGGTGCATTCTTTCTACTAAGTCTCTATGTCTGACTCCAAGAAGCCGGTATTCCCGTATTCATGCGTTGGGTATGGCAAATCCGGCGGAAACAGCTTGAGCGGGCACAGATAACCGATAATTGTGAAAGCGTCCAATTCTACTTCTGGACCTTCTCCTGCAATTGACTACCCTTTCCACTCCGACCCGGTGTTCCCTGAAGTGCGCCTTGCGAGAGCCCCTTGGTGGCCACCCCTCTGTCGATAGGTGGGACATCCGGCTATTGCTGTGGGCGCATGCCGAGGGTTTCTCTCAGCGCTTGTGTTTGCCTCGCACCCGTGTCTCCCAACGAACCTACGGAGGCTAAGGTCATCTTCACGGGTGGCACCCGAGTCAAGCGGAAGGAACCGTTAGCAGGGGCAAGAGGCGGAAGCACCGAGTGCATGAAAGGGGATGCCAGGTCAGAAAGAGAAGACTGGAAACGATACTATAACAGTCTAATCGTCGGGAATAACCGCAGGGACGTAGAGAAAAGAAACGTCCTGCGGTTATTCCCTCATCTATTTGTCTTGTTTCACTTTTTTTGCGTATTCTGCCCTAACCTGGAGCAATTCCGCCGGTGTCCGGCAGATCTGTTCGGCTTGGATCGACTGAATGTTCTTGAGAACCGAAAAACCGTGAGCCGGATCGAAGGATGTTTCACCCCAAACGACATCTTCGATCACGGCATGGTCCTTCTGGCCCATAATCTTCCAACCCTCTGGCGTCTCCCACGCAAGAGGCTCGCGCTCGACAGCGGCAATGATCTTGTCGGCGCCAGTAGTACCGGCTCGTTCGACAGCAGCTTTGATAAAGTAGACCGCTGCATAGGTCTCCTCAGCCATGTAGTCGGGGTATTCTTTGAACTTTTCCCTATACGCCTGCACGAATCTGCGGTTTGCCGCGGAGTCGGGCGTTAGAAAGAAATAACGGGCGGCCACATAGGTACCTTCCGGCATCTCCTTTCCGAGGGGTACAAGCGTTTCGAGGGCCGCTCCATCTGGAAAAGCAAATCCCATCTTTTCAAAAAGACCGGCTGCCTTTGCCTGTCTGATAAAGTTTACCGCGTCCATACCCCATAGGGGTGACCAGACGGCATCAGGCTTAGCTTCTACTATCTTTTGAATAAAGGGTGCAAAATCTTTCTCCGTGAGTTTCGGCCACACCTCACCGACGAACTCCACATCGGGCCTTAATTCTTTCAGCTTCCCTTTGAACTGCGCCCATGAGTCCCATCCGTAATTGTAGTTGGGCCCAATACACATCCAACGTTTGTAGGGCCGTGATGCCATATAGTATGCACCTGCGCGGGAGTGCATCATTGCATTACTCAGTGTCGCGAAGTGATTGGGGTTGAAGCCCGAGCCGGTCAAGGAGTCGGCAGCGGCCTGAGCCAGAACGAGAATTTTGTGATTGTCGGCCGCCATTTTCGAGATAGCCCCGGCGATACCGCTTGAGGTCGGGCCAATGATGAAATCCACTTTATCCTGGTCTATGAATCTGGCGGCAATCTCTGTCGCAATGGGGAGCTTGAGTTGAGTGTCTCCGAACACCGCCTCAACCCTCCTGCCAAGGAGGCCTCCCTGGGCATTGATTTCCTCGATCGCCATCTGAACCGCTTGATTGCCGTGCTTCCCGTAGCCTCCCATTGGTCCCGAGCTGACGAAAAGGACACCGATCTTTATCGGTGGATGCTGCGCTTGAGCATGACCGGCAATCACGGCAGTCAACAAAATCACCAATACCACAAACAGGAATCTTCTCATTTCGTCCCCCTTATACGTGGATATGGTACCTCCTAATCTCTGCCATACTATTGGCTTTCCCGCAAGAAGAAGATTTGGGCGATGCCATTCTTATGGGCGTCTTCGTCTGCCGATCCGCCCACTCCCCCTTCGCCAATCGAACTCTCGACTCATCCCCTTCGTCCATAAACAACGCTTGGGGACGCTTTGCCATCGGTTCGGCGCTTGGTGTTGTTGGGTAGTTTGTCCTAAAAAAGTCGCCGATCTCCCCACAGTCCTTCCTCTCACGGGTTCACGCGTACCGCGAATGCTGACAAGAATTGAGGTCCAGTATGCGCTCTCAGACAGTCAGTTTGTCATTACCGCTTTATCTTACAGCGGTTGCCGGTGGCGTCCGCGGAGTTCGCTCCCGCTACCATGACTGGGGCTGGGCTGACTATAACGGTGTTCTATATTCGAACTTGACGGGGGGACCCAGCATGGAGAGAGCACTACAGAAGCCGGATCAGAAGGGGTTTCGGTGGGGGTTATACGCCCATGTCGGTGCTTGGCCGTGCTGGCAAAAACGCCCCTTTTCGGGACACAACATCCCGCCATAGTGCTCTAGAGAGGGGTTACCGGCTCTCTCAGGAATCACCTGTGGAGAGCACACCCCGGGTTGCCCATCTCGCTTCTCTTCACCCTTCTCAATACAACACTCTATCTGGCTTTTCTCCCCACTCGACAAAGACCTGGAGTGCCTCATCGGATGACAATCGTTCCATGGGAATCCTTCGTTCTCGCAAGGGGAGCTTAAATTCTTCGTAGATCGTGTAATCGTCGAAGCCCACCTTCGCAGCGTCAACCCGGGCACACCCGTAGTAGATCTTCGCCAGTCTGGCCCAATAGATGGCCCCTAAACACATGGGGCAAGGCTCACAAGATGAATAGATAACACAGCCATCAAGCTGGAATCTGCCCAGGAATTGGCAGGCCCGCCTTATGGCTACCATCTCTGCGTGGGCAGTCGGGTCATTTGTCGTGACCACTTGGTTACATCCCTCGCCAATTATAGCTCCGTCCTTAACGACAACAGCGCCAAAGGGACCACCCTGGTTGTGATGCATGCCCTGGCGAGCCAATTGGATGGCCTTCTGCATAAACTGAACATCTAAGTCGCGCATAACAGACCGTCCGCCCTTTCGTTCCTCGGACTGGGCAACCATGATGGTCACCGTTGGATCGAATTCCTATCACGGATGGGTTGTTCTATCAAACCCGAATATCCGGTTTCCCACAGATCACGGCGACCAAAAAAATCGCCTTTATACGAGAAAAAAGTCCGGATGAGCTTGAAACTTCAAGGCAGAGGTGCCAAGAAACGCTCAGATTACAAGGGGTCGTCAAATCGGGAATGGCAGCTAAACCTGCTTGCGCACACTTTCGCAAATAAAAACATTTCACAAGGCCCGTGGTGGTCCCTACTCCTGCACCTTGATCACGGCC
>DCUF01000038.1 GCA_002328485.1 Deltaproteobacteria bacterium UBA2221 | reverse complement strand
GGAATTGCTATCCCTGAACCCCATTAATTCTTCAATTATTGTGTGCAAAGGATAGCCGAGGGAGAGAACGAAAGCAATCAGGAAAAACCTAATTGTGGACTTCGAAAAACCTGAGACGAGGCGGCGACAAACCTTAGGTTGCCATTCTTCTCTCCTATGCCTGAACCGTCCCATTTCCAAACGGGACATAGGAATCGTGCGTGGAAAGCAAGGTTTGTAGCCCTCCGAGGCTCGATTTTAGGACCGTTTTCTCTAGACCAGAAATTCCAATGGTCTAGGGGTTTTTGGAACTCCCTTTTCAGATTTTTAGAAATCGGTTATCAGGTTTGCCCCAATTGTTTCCATTCTACGTCCTTACTATACTCTCATCCACAAATGAATCAGCAAAGAGGGTTCAGGAACTGCCGATTCCTGAAGGTCAAGCCAAGGTGCCGGGTACCCACCTGAATGTTATGTCAGGTGACTATTTTTTTGTTTGGGAGGATTTGATAGACAGCATTACTGAACAGTACGTGATCCATCGATCGTGGTACAGCACTTAAACAGAAGGAGGATTCTATGTGGGCTCATGCTATTGAGGTAGCGATTGTCGGCTTCTCGGTCGTCTTCGCCGGTCTCTTGATGCTTACCGTTGGCGTCAAGATTATGGGTTTCTTCTGCAAGAAAATCACGAAGAAGCCGGCCAAGGCTAGTTAGGAGGGAATGTAATGGATATCTTTGCAACAGTCATCGCGAAAACCGGTTTTGTGGCCATCACCTGGGGTCATGTGGTCATGTGGGCCATCGGCCTCTTCTTTATGTACCTTGCCATCTTCAGGGATTTTGAACCGCTTCTGCTCGTACCCATCGGGTTCAGCATTTTTCTGGTCAATATGCCTCTTGCCCCTCTGACGGGCAAAGGAGAACTGATTCAGTTATTCTATCATTACGGCCTTGAGTGGGAGGTTGTCCCCTGTCTTATCTTCCTTGGTGTCGGTGCCCTTACCGATTTCGGCCCCATGATCGCCAACCCGAAGACCCTTATCATCGGCGCAAGCGCCCAGTTGGGCGTGTACATCGCCTACTTTGGAGCGGTCGCCCTGGGCTTCACTGTTCCGGAAGCGGCAAGCATCGGCATCATCGGCGGGGCTGATGGNNGTGGCGGCCTATTCCTACATGGCGATGGTTCCCCTCATCCAGCCGCCCATCATGAGACTTCTCACCACCAAGAAGGAAAAAACGATCCGCATGAAGCAGATGCGCCCGGTTACGAAACTGGAGAGGATGGTATTCCCTCTGGTGGCAACCCTTCTCATCACCCTTCTGGTACCTGCTATCGCTCCTTTGATCGGTCTTCTGATGCTCGGCAACCTCATGCGTGAGTCAAGGGTTGTTGCGCGGCTGACTGATGTCTCCCAGGGCGCTCTTCTCAATATTGTCACCATCTTCTTAGGCCTGAGTGTGGGCTCCACCATGCAGGCCGCGAACTTCCTGCGGCCCGCCCCGTTGTTCATCTTCTGTTTGGGCCTTGTGGCCTTTGCCTTCTCTACCGTTGGCGGTATCCTGCTTGTGAAGCTTATGAACCTTTTCCTGAAAGAGAAGATCAACCCCCTCATCGGGTCTGCCGGCGTATCGGCCGTACCCATGGCTGCCCGTGTCTCCCAGAAGATCGGACTGGAATATGACCCCAAGAACCACCTGCTCATGCACGCCATGGGACCGAATGTGGCCGGGGTTATCGGCACGGCCATTGCCGCAGGCATGTTCCTTACCATGTTGAAGTAGTCCATACAGGAGGATGTCTCCGGGCATCCTCCTTATCTACCCTGTTGCAGGGTACCAGCTTATTGTGGAGGCTCTCGTGAAGGTAATCACGGTTTCGCGGTCATACGGTTCGGGCGGAAGCCAATTCGCCAGGCAGCTTGCAGAGCAATTGGGCTATCGCTATGTGGATGAGGCGTTTATCAAAGAGATCGAGCACAACACAGAACAGTGCTCCCCTTTGCTTTCAAGCATAGAGGATGAGGTGGATCCGGGGTTCCTCGGTAAGCTGGTCGAATTGATGACGAATAGGATCTTCTACAAGACGGCCTTGAGCCTTTGTCTCTATGAGCTGGCCGCGGCAGAAGATGTCGTTGTCGTAGGCGCAGGAGCGAACCTCGTGTTCGCCGGCTACCCCTCTTTGATCAGCCTCCAGCTTGTGAGGAGCCTGTCCGAGAGGGTACGATCCATCGCTCATGAAAAAAACCTTACCGTCGATGATGCCCTGGAGCTCATCCAGGACAAGGATAAAGAGAAGTCGAAGTGGATAAAGAACTACTTTGACAAAGACCTCTTCGATCCCCTCCAGTTCCATATGGTTATCAACCTGAGCCTCATTCCAACCGAGAAAGCGCTTACCTTGGTCACCCCCTTCACCACATCCCTCGTCGATGGCATAAGCCAGGATAGTTCGGATGCATGGCTGAAGAACAGGCTCCTCGAACGAAAGGCAGAAATGGTGGTCTTCCATCTCGGACTGGCCCATGGCCCCACGATCGAGTTCCACGCCGACGGCGGTGTGCTCACTGCCAAGGGTGTGGTAGGGGGCAAGGGCGAAAAGGAAAAGCTCCTTGAGGGGCTCGGGAAGATGTCCGAGGTCACCAATGTCGTCGATCAACTGAAAGTGGGGGTCCTCTCCCGCATGCTGTATTAACCAGGTTATTGGAGGCTTGAGAAATGGCCCTTCTCTATACGATCCTCTTCAGTCTATTCCCCGTCTGTGCCTTTGCATCGACGGAGCATGAAGTCGTCTTTCCCTTATGGTCTATCTCCTTCTTCGTTTTGCTGATCCTCTCCATCGCCATACTGCCCCTTGTGAATGGTGAGTGGTGGGGCAAGAGGTATGGTTATGTGTCCTTGGTCCTTGCCATCCCCGCAGCCATCGTCATTCTGATGCAGGAGAAGATACTCCTTCTCCATACCCTCATCGAGTACGCTTCCTTTATCATCCTCCTCGGTTCTCTCTTCATCATAGCCGGCGGCGTGGTGATCAAGACTTCTGCCCGGGGGACCCCGGCCCTGAATACCCTCTTCCTTCTCGTGGGAGCGGTCTTTGCGAGCTTTATCGGTACTACCGGTGCTTCCATGGTCCTCATACGACCCATGATCAGGGCCAACCGCTGGCGCAAGCACAAGATGCACATCTTCATCTTCTTTATCTTCCTTGTCTCTAACATCGGCGGTCTGCTTACCCCTCTCGGTGATCCGCCCCTCTTCTTAGGCTTCTTGCGGGGTGTTCCCTTCACCTGGACATTCAAACTGATCCCTTTCTGGATCTTTGCCGTCGCCATTCTCCTCGTCCTCTTCTATCTCGTCGATTCCTATCTCATCAAGAAAGAAGATAAGGAAGCGCTCCTTGAGGAGATGGACACCGTTTCTGGGCCAAAGCTTGAGATACGGGGTATCGTCAATTTTATCTTCCTCCTCATGGTCATCGGGGCCTTTTTTGTTCCACCCATCGTCCGCGAGTTTGTTATGATCGCAGCAGCAGGTCTTTCACTCTATTTCACGTCCACCGCCCTTCGTGAAGAGAATGCCTTTACCTATCACCCCATCATCGAGGTGGCCCTGCTCTTTGCCGGCATCTTCGTCACCATGGTTCCCCCCATGAAGATCCTGGAGGTGAGCGGCAGCGAGCTGGGGGTCAATGTGCCCTGGAAATTCTTCTGGGCAACGGGCAGTTTATCCAGCTTCCTCGATAATGCCCCTACCTATCTTGTGTTTATGGCCGCTGCAAAAAGCGTGGCAGTTGTCCAGGGCGTCACTGAGAATCTGATCGTGGGTGTCCCGCAGCTCTTTCTCAAGGCCATATCTGTGGGAGCCGTCTTTATGGGTGCCAATACCTATGTGGGCAATGGACCAAATTTCATGGTCAAGGCCATCTGTGAGGAGAACGGTATAGAGATGCCTTCCTTCTTCGGCTACATGGCCTGGTCGGTGGGTATTCTGATCCCCTTATTCTTACTGATTACCTTTATCTTCTTTTGAGGCTTGTTGCAGCAACCGCAGGGAGCGAGGGCTCTGTCGATTGGATCGGGATTTTCGAAGGGAGCCCGCTTGCTCTATGCGATGTGTAGTGTCTGCCTCCTTCTATCCTTACTTTTGAGGGAGGACGGCAACAGGGCGGTTTGAACAATCGATGTCCTTGAGCATGCGGATTCTTTTGGCAGACGACCATAAAATCATACGCGAGGGTTTACGCTCACTCCTGCAAAAACAGTCGGACATGGAGGTTGTGGACGAGGTACAGGATGGAATCTCGGCCGTCCGGGTGAGCGAGAAATTGCGCCCCGACATCGTGATCATGGACATTGGCATGCCGGATTTGAACGGTATAGAGGCGACCCGTCAGATACTCGCCCGGACGAGTGATATCAAGGTAATCGCCCTATCCATGCACTCGGATAAAAGATTCGTGGTAGAGATGCTGAAGGCCGGGGCCTCTGGCTACCTGTTGAAGGATTGCGCATTCGAGGAACTGGTCGGTGCAATCCGAACCGTATCCAGTGGTCACATGTACTTAAGCCAAAAAGTGACAGGCGTGGTAGTGAACGAGTACCTCAACAATCGATCGGGAAATGATTCTACCGTTTACGACCTTCTTACCCCAAGGGAGAGGGAAGTGCTTCAGCTTCTCGCCGAAGGCAATGCGACCAAAATGATTGCTTCCATCTTAAATGTCAGCACAAAAACTGTCGAGACACACCGCAAGCAGATCATGAAGAAGCTCGGCCTCAGTAGCATAGCCGAGCTGACCAAATATGCCATTAAGGAAGGTATTACATCGCTCGACCACTAGTCTATCACCCTATCTTTTGTGGTTGAAGCGATTCTTGGAACGTTGTGGGAAGAGTATTCGGCCGATATGGTCTCTGCCTCGACCTCCATGTTCTCGTCGGCCGGAGCACCTCCTTGGTTTTCCGCGGCCCTTGGCGCCGTTCTTTCAGATAGCGTAATCAAGACCTCCGGTCTCTTAGACAATGCTGCCTGATCCGTCCTGTTTACTTGTCTGCATAGGTGCTGCAATTTCGCCACTTCGGTCGCATCGCGCGCGGCATAAGCTGGAGTGTCAACATGCTTTTCCACAATCGTTGGCCCCACGATTTCTGATTCCATACGGACGTCCCTTTTCGACCGGCTTATTACCACAAGGATCAGCTTGTCTGGCGCCGTCTCCCGTATGAGCGCGTAATTGTATCCTTGCATAATTTCGCGGAGGGCCTGCTCTGGCGAAAAATCGGCGAACCGGGTGGTGACCATCGTTCCCAGAGGCAAAACACCCTTGAACTCTATGAGATTCTTCTCCAGTAAGGATCTAAGAACGTCATCAAGGGGTCGTGCTTCAATATTTGCACTTATCCTGCCATCGTCGTTCAGCGTGATGAGGGGTAATCGCCTCGGACTAGTGATGTGGACTGGTGGCACCGGCGCCAAGACCTGGCGACGCTCACCTTGGCTGGGTCGCTTTTTCGGTACATCTTTCCCGAACTGCTGCGCACTCACGGTGCTTCTGGTGTTTCTTGAGTTAGATCGTATAAATCGGGCGTTGTCCAGAACGAGGTTCAGGGTGCGGCCATTTCGCCTGCCGTAGACGCTGGTGCGGGGAGAGTACCGCGCTGGAGCCATACCGTTACGGGCGATCTTACGGATAGACACGTACCTTCGGTGCGCCCTGAATCGCTTGGAATTACGGTGAACTCGGTGGCGTCTTTTGCTGTCTTTGTACGAAGCTTTATACGAGGCTGTGCCGGCTGGTGTCTGTTGGTAGCCGGCCCGGATAGACGCCGTTCGCAGAGGCTTCGGTGCGCCCAGTGCTTCCTGGAAGAACCAAAAGGGGCAAGCCACGATAAGCATACAGATGATCATGGCCCGCTTCATTGTATTAAATTTCCTCGCTCCTTGACCCCAGGCAGAGTGCTCACGTACCCCCAACTCTAATTCGTCGGTCAGGCGATCTTGTATTGTCCTCGTCGTGCAGGCTCCCTATAGGCGTTTGTCGACAGAAAATGGGGTTGACATTAGGTAAAAATGTACCGAATGACGTGAAAGAGTGGAGACAATGAGAGAGAGGGGATCGAATCACGCCATGACGACCCCATTGATTGCCGCCAGGAGGCCAGGCGGTTTCTATCCTGTTTTCGGCAAAGGCGTTTTTGTTGACAGAACAAGGAAAAGTGCCTTACACTTGAGCCTCTTCTTAGGATCGAAGGCCGTTTTTAGCTGGGTCCGCTTAAGAAGGGGAAGACCCATGCTAAATCTGAATCAACTGAAAGCATTCTACGCCGTTGCCAAGACGGGGGCCTTTTCTAAGGCGGCGGAGGAGCTTTTGGTTACGGACCCGGCAGTCTTCATCCAGGTTCGCTCCCTGGAGCGGTATCTGGGATCCAAACTCTTAGACAAATATGGAAAAGATTTTTTGCTGACCGAAATCGGCCGGACGCTTTTTTCGTATGCCGAAAAGATTTTTGCGCTAGAGGAAGAGGCCGATAGAGCTGTCATGGAGATCAGATCATTAAGAAGCGGGGAGTTGCGGGTGGGCACTACCAAGGCAATTGCCCAGTACATCATGCCCCAGGCAATCTCATTCTTTCAGGATCTCTACCCACGAATCAAGGTCTTTCTTTCGGAAGGCAGCTCAGATGAGTTGGTCAAAGGGGTTATGGATCACCACGTCGAACTGGCCTTGACTGCCCGTATACCTTATCCAAAGAAGATCTCCACGAAACCTTTTAGCAGGGACAGAATCGTCGTCGTTGTCTCTCCCGACAGTGAACTGCTCAAGAAAGAAGAGGTGTCTTTGCGGGACCTGAGCCGATTACCTATTATTTGTCGGGACGAGGGTTCCGCAACGCGGTTGGCGACGTCGGCTGCATTCAGGAGCATGGGGCTGAAGCCATCGTCGGTCATCGAGTCAGAGAATACCGAATTCATCAAGGATATGGTCAAGAAAAACAGAGGTTATTCCCTGCTTGCCAGTATTTCTGTGCGGACCGAAATTAGGCAGGGCTGTCTGCGGGAAGTCAAGCTGAAGGATCGTTGCCTAGCACTCGATATAGACGTCATTCATCGCAAAGGGAAGACCCTTTCCCCGGCAGCCTCCACGTTTGTGAAATTCCTGAAAGAGAGTTGTGATCCCGGGGACCTGGGAAGAACGGCGGACATGGTCGGGGAACGGGGCAGGACGAAAGGGTCCGTAAAGATAAGCCTCGAGGACAGAGAATGTCTTCGTCTTGTTGGGTATAAGTGATTTTCGAGTCCCGGGATTACGAGCTGTCCTCGTTTGTGCGATTGTCCGGACTGAATTCCCCTGTTGCCTTAACCTCCCCGGACAGCGGCCTTGCTCCTCATGGGGCAAGTCCCTTATCGCTTCCCCAAGCACCTGGAGAAGAGGGGGACCGTCGTGGCGCTCGGGTTCTTTCCATCAGGTTGTCGTTTGCAGTCAGACTGACTGCGTGGTCGTTCTACCCTCACCCAACGGCCATGAACCAGAGTTTGTCACCGTCGCTCAAGGGGGCGTCCATACGCTCTCCATATTCGAGAAACGTCCGTTCGTTGTGGACCAGCCTCAGTTCCATGTCAATGTCACCCTGCTGATCGAGGAGACTTTGCTTTACGATCGAACCGTATCTACTAACCAAGACATTAATGACGTCGCGAACCGTGTTCCCTGCAATCTCAACGTCTATAGTCCATTTCTTGTTCATCACCTTGTAGAGATGAGCTATGCCACGAAACGTCACTTGGATCTTCATATTCACCGCCTCCCTCGGTGCCATACCGAGGAAACTTTTCGGAAAATGCAGAGGGTTCTAAGCCTGCTTATCGACGGGTTCCACAACCGCCTCCGTCGGATGCCGCTGATAGGCCCTTATTGACACAGACGGATAAATGAATATACATTCATAAGCTGGATCAGGTCAATGTCAAAACGAACCATCCCAAGAAAAATCTCCTTTCTGCCTGACGTGACCTACTTCAGGCCTGCTCACATGGGGATGGCCGTGTTGGAGGAGGTCGAACTCCGACACGATGAAGTCGAGGCCATACGTCTTAAGCATCTGGATAGGCTGGACCAGGAAGCGGCGGCCCGTCATATGGGTGTCTCTCAACCGACCTTCCATCGACTCCTTTCCTCAGCCCATGAGAAGCTTGCCGAGGCGGTTATAAAAGGAAAGGCCCTCCGTATAGAAGGGGGTAACGTGACCGTGCAGGATGGGTTTCAGGCAGCGAGCTGTGGTGGCGCACGGGACTGCGGGCGTCGTCCGCGACGACTCGCAAAGACGGATGCTGCGGGGGGCGTTAAAGATAAAGGTTCACCGATAATTGCGGTTGCGAGTGTTGACGGAAGCTTCGAAGGGGCAGTGGGCCAAAGATTTGGCAGGTGCAAAAAACTCGTTGTCTACAATAGCGAAAACGGATCATTTGAGGTGATGGACAATCAGAAGAACATGGGCACGGCTCAGGGTGCCGGCATCCAGACGGCGCAAGCGGTGATAGATTTGGGAGCAAATGCAGTGATCAGTGGACACTTCGGGCCACAGGCCTTCGAGGCTCTCCACAGCGCGGGAATAGATGTGTATAGTGTATCGGATATAAACGTTGACGAAGCGCTTCGGCGTCTTCAACAGGGCGAGCTTGACAGGCTCTGCGGCCCTGATGTTGACGCCCACTGGTAGCGAGACGTCTGAAATTGAATAGTGCGGCCTATCGGGATAGACCGTCAGAAACAGGGAGGTATAATGAACGAAACACCGACGTGCGGGCAGGCAGGCGGGGAAAAAGATAAACAGGCCCTACAAGACAGACTTGCGAAGATCAGGCATGCTCTTATAGTGCTTTCAGGAAAGGGCGGCGTTGGGAAGAGCACCGTTGCCGTCAACCTGGCTACCAGTCTTTCCATGAAGGGCTTCAACACCGGTTTGCTTGATGTGGATATTCATGGACCGAGTGTGCCAACGCTCCTCGATCTAAGGGGCAAGATGCCTGCTGTGACAGCGGAGGGTATTCAGCCTGTTGAATGCTGGCCGGGATTGAAAGCCATGTCTGTGGGCCTCCTTCTTGGCAGCGAAGATCAGCCGATCGTCTGGAGGGGCCCCATGAAAGGCAACGCCATCAAGCAACTTCTTGTCGAGGTAATGTGGGGTGATCTCGATTTCCTCGTGGTTGACTGCCCACCCGGTACAGGGGATGAGCCTCTCTCTGTGGCGCAACTCCTGTCTGGAAAAAGCAGTGGAATCATCGTGACCACCCCCCAGCAGGTGGCCACGACGGATGTGGCCAAATGCGTCACCTTCTGCAAGTCTTTACAGATGCCGGTTGAGGGGATCGTTGAGAACATGGGGACATTTGTCTGCCCTCACTGTGGCAAAGAAACAAACATCTTTTCCCATGGAGGAGGTCTGAAGCTGGCTCTCCGCATGAACGTACCCTTCCTTGGAAATATCCCTTTAGACCCGGAGATCGTGGAGAGCGGTGACACAGGCAAACCCTATGTGTACCATAATCCAAATTCAAAAACAGCCCAGCGATTCGAGGAGATCATCACAGAGATTGTGGGAAAGTATTCCGGCCCTTCACTGAAGCAAAGATCCGACCAATCGGAACTGCCACAAGATCGCATTTAATGTCTATGTTATTGGTTGCTGCAAGGGAAAGTTTTTTGATTGATAAAACAGTTACTGACGACCAGTAGGGATAAGGAGGGGATCGGCGATGAAGGTATTAGTCAACTTCGGGGGGCTCCCCATTCTCTTCAGGACACTGAAAAGGAAGGAGTTTGAGTTCGAATTCTGTGGCTGCACCGTGAGAGAGTTGATCGATGAGCTTGTCTCGCAGTATGGAGAGCCATTCAAGAAGGCAGTCCTGGACAACGAAGGAGATGTTGACGTCGAGATAAGGATCTTGCACAACGATACTTACCTCATGGAGGACAGGATGGGGACATCCCTCGAAGAGGGTGATTTCCTGGCCTTCAGGGGTGCTTGTTTGGGATAGGAGGAAGGCCCCGGGGGCTTACCTCTTTGGTGGGGGCGACAGGGGAGGGCCTTACGCGAACTCCTCCCCCCGTTGCCGCTTATTGCAATTCCGTCGCACAGGAAGCACAAAGAAGACCTTGATTGGTCGTAACGAGTCTGGAGGCCATGGCCCATTCACCACAACGGTTGCACGGATGGGAATCAAGGACCCGGGCACGAGGCGGCAGAGGTACGGTTACTTCCTTGAATTCGAAGATCTCACCGGGAGCCATCGTCAGCACATCCAAAGTCCGTTGTCTATGAAGGTTCATGAAGTTTTCCAGGTCTTTCTCGTCTGCCTCTCCACTTGATACCCGTTCCGAAAGGACATAGTACTCCGTGGACCGGGGAAAGGCGTTCGGTCTTGCATAGAGCCGAATACCTTTCCCCTTCGCCCTGCTCAGGACGGTGAAGGCGGTCTTGCCGTAGTCCTTGAAAAGAAAATTGCCTTTGCCAAAGGTACAGCCAGTTACTACCTGTACGGCGTCGGCACCACAGGCGTCGGTCTCCACGATAGCCACGATTTCCTCATCCTCTGCCCTGTTTTCGCCAAGCCAAGCCATGGCTGCCTTGGCGGCAACATAGCCCATAGCAAGACCGGGGCAGGCGTGGCCGTGGAAATCCACGCACCTCTGAAAACCGTCTTCCCACGGCTCATCGGGGTTTGTCATGATCGTTCCTAACCGCCGCAGCAACTGCCGGGCATACCGCAGGTCCCCGGCGACCCACAGCAACCGCCTCCACCGAACTCGGGCATACTCGGCATCGAGCTCCCCGCCGTCGTATTGTGGGCGGACATAAGCTTTGTCAAATCATCACTTCCGCACTCTTTGCAACTTGCCCGATCATCCTTGCCGAGCATCAGCAGTTCGCTAATGGCCCCGCACTTGTTACAGCTATATTCGTAAATAGGCATCTGTCATCCTCTCTTCCTGGAGTTTGTTTGTGACCGTCTACTGCTTTTGGTCACCAATTTAATGGTGGCCACAGCCGCCGCCGTGACCGGCACAGGTCTGCTGCATGGTCATCTCCGGAAGTTTGTTGTCCTTAATAAGAGCAAGATTGCCTCTCACAGTCTGGTCTACTGCTGCAAAGACACGGATTCCCTTGGCGTTCAGTCCTCTCAGTGCGCCGGCGCCAATACCGCCGACTACGACCGCATCAACCTCTGAGCCATTCAACGCCATAATCGGGTTGCAGGCTCCATGGACGTGCCCCAGATCTCCGTTGTTGATCCTACTCACGCTATCATCCACGGTATCAACAACCACAAAAGCGGGCGCTGATCCAAAATGTCCGTAAATGAAACTGTCAATCCCTTCGTACTGGTCAACTGCAAAACATACTTTCATCCCTATTCCTCCTCACCGTTATTATGAGATCTTGTCTCGATCCGTAATGCCATGCCCCCAATAATCGCTTGGGCCACCTTGCGTCTGGCGCCTCCGACAATCCTGCCGAACGTGGCCCTTGAAACACCCATCCTGGAGGCCGCCTCTTCGTGATAGAGGCCCTCGTAGTCGGCGAGCCTCAAAGCCTCCACCTCATCAATCTCAAGATCCATCTCCTGGAGTTCCACCAGTGGGATGCCTCTTGGCTTGAAGTAGATGGCATGTGGTGTCACCTGACAGCATCTTCCCTTCTTTGGCCTGGACACGATAGCGTTATTATAAACATATGCTCATAATATGTCAACCAGGGTTGTGTTGTGTCCGCAGTAGGCAAGGATGGTACCCATTTTGATGTGTCACGACACCACCCTGGCACAGCCTGATCGTTCGGCGCCTGAATTATGGCAACAAAAATAAAAAAGAAATAGTATTCGGGAAATCGGAAAAGTATGGGATAGTGTTGGTGGGAAGCGCGTCATCATGTTCCATTGATGCAGGACCGAATGTTTTGCCCCCCAAAGGAGGAGAGATGAAAACCATATGCATGATCGGTGCGTTTGATACCAAAGACGAAGAGTATGCCTTTCTCCGTGAACAGATAATCGCGAAGGGGCACAGGATTCTCGCAGTGAATACCGGCATAACGGGTTCGACCAAACTTTTCCCTGTAGATGTGGAGGCTGACCGTGTTGCGGAAGCCGGTGGTGGCAACCTTCAGGAACTACGCGGAAAAATGGACCGCAGTGAGGCCATGAGGGTCATGTGTGCCGGGGCACCAGTCATCATAAAGGGTCTATATGATAAGGGAATGTTTGACGGGATAATCGGCATGGGGGGCACCGGTGGCACCGCAGTGGTGACGTCGGCGATGCGAGCCCTTCCCATAGGTGTATCGAAGGTCTGTGTCTCCACCACAGCGGCCGGGGACGTAGGGACTTACCTGGGAACAAAGGATATTACGATGATACCCTCCATAGTCGACGTGGCCGGTATCAATCGCATCTCACGCATCATTTTTTCCCGCGCTGCCGGTGCCGTCTGCGGTATGACAGCGGCGAATGTCCCTTCAGGCGCCGCGGATAAACCCCTTGTCGCTGCCACGATGTTCGGCAATACCACGCCATGCGTCAACGCATGCGTGGCTACTCTTTCGGCCGAGGGCTATGAAGTGCTCGTATTCCACGCCACGGGGACAGGCGGTAAAACTATGGAGACTCTTGTCACGGAAGGCTTGATCGACGCAGTTCTCGATATCACAACGACAGAATGGGCAGACACGGTCTGCGGCGGCGTATTCGATGCCGGTGCCGAACGGCTTGACGCACCGGGACAGATGGGTATCCCCCACCTGATCGTCCCCGGCTGTGTGGATATGGCCAATTTTGGAGGATTAGGGACAGTGCCGGAGAAATATAGACGGGCCAAACGCACCTTCTATGAATGGACGCCGTCGGTCACATTGATGCGCACCAACAAGGAAGAGAATGAGAAGATGGGACGGGTATTCGCGGAAAAGGCGAACGCGGCGAAGGGCCCGGTTGCGTTTCTGATTCCCCTCAGGGGCGTATCGATGCTGGACAGTGACAACCAGCCCTTTTGCGATCGCGAGGCCGACAGAGCGATGTTCGAGGGCATCAAAACCACCGTTCGGGAAGACATCGAGGTCGTTGAGATGGACAATAACATCAATGACCCGGAATTTGCTGCCAGGGCTGTGGAGATGATGCTCGCTCTCATTAGACGCACCCAAGTGAAGAGGGATTGACCACTTCAGGGCGATCTCACAGGGAGACTAAAAAGGGCGGCAAAATACTTCTAGCGCTTTGTGCTCCTGCCGTCTGATTCGGGTACGTTGATATTGTATGCCCTAATCTTGCGAAAGAGTGTACTCGTGTCGATACCCAGGTGGCCGGCCGCTTTCTTGCGGTTCCCACCGTAACGCTGGAGGGCCAACGCGATCAGATGTTTCTCCATGGCGGAAAGCGTCATGCCTTCGTCCTCGTTGATACCCAAAGAGGCAAGGGGGCGAAGCTCGCTGGGCAAATGGCTCAACTCAATCAGACCACCGCTGCATAACACGAAAGCCTGTTCGATGATGTTTTCCAACTCCCTGACATTACCGGGAAACTCATGATCCATTAGCCGAGCCATCACCTCGTTGGAGACCCCCGCCACATCCTTTCCCTGGAGGCGGTTAAAACGGCCCACGAGGTGGTCAACCAGGAGCGGTATATCTTCGCGCCGCTGCCTGAGGGTGGGGAGTTGAAGATGGATGACACGGATGCGGTAGTAGAGGTCCTCCCGAAAGGATCCGGACTTCACCAACTCCGAAAGATTTTTGTTGGTGGCAGCAACGATCCTCACGTTCACCTTCATGGGCTCGATTCCTCCCAAGGGCTCTACTACGCGCTCCTGAAGGACCCGGAGCAGCCGCACCTGCATAGCAGGGGAGATATCGCCGATCTCGTCCAAAAAGATCGTGCCGCCATCGGCGAGGGCGAACCGGCCGGGTTTGTCGCGTTTGGCATCAGTGAAGGCGCCCGCCTTGTAGCCGAACAGCTCGCTCTCCAGAAGNNGGGTGTCGGGGAGGGCGCCGCAGTTCGTCACCACGAATCGCTTGTGTTTCCTGGGTGACAGGTTGTGTATGGCCCTGGCGAACAACTCCTTTCCCGTCCCGCTCGCACCTTCAAGGAGTACGGTGCTGTTGCTCTCGGCTATCCTTGGGAGGAGCTCAAACAGGCGTACCATGGCTGGGCTCCGCCCTATAATGTCCTGAAAACTGTATCGGGCACGGAGCTCTTTTTTTAATTGCTCGACCTGGCTCAGGTCTTGAAAGGTCTCCACGCCGCCGATTACCTGGTCCTGGTCGTCCTTGAGGAGGGCAGTGGAGATGCGTATCGGCAGACGTTGCCCACCGCAGTTGACGATGTGGGCCGTTGCATTGAAAATAGGTTTGCGATCGGACATAGTCCGTTTGAGGGCGCATGCATTCTCACAGATATTGGCGTGAAAAACCTCAAAACAGCGTCGACCGATGGCCTCATGTCGTGCCACGCCCGTGATCTTCTCGGCGGCTGCATTGAAGGAGGTGATCCGCCAATCTGCGTCAACCGTAAACACACCTTCGTTTATAGAGTCGAGGATAATATCCGTGGTGTTTGAGCGGTCCATATCTTGATTATAGCTTCTCCCCAGCGATAGGTCAATTTTAAATCATGCACTATGCAACGGTATGTAGACCGATAACAATGCATAACCGCATCGCGCATAATCGTCCTCTGATGTCTGTTAGTAAGTATTTATGAGGATTTAGCCCCATTTGTTGCGCTGGCACATTTCTTGATGAATGCTGATCAGGATGGCAAAGGTAGGAATAACCCACCACCTCGGATATGTCTCGCCTGTATTCGACGTGGCGCGTAACCTTCTCTCGGTCTCGGTCACGGATAGCCAGGGCGAGGTTCGGCGAGAGGTAACCCTTGAGCCCACCGATCCTTTTCTCAGGGCCCAAAAACTGAAGGATCTTGAAATTGACGTGGTGGTTTGTGGCGCAATTTCAAGACCATATGAAATGGCGCTATCCTCGAAAGGCATCAAAGTCATCGGCGCTGTCTGCGGAGCCGTCGAAGATGTGCTTTCTGCCTTTCTCAACGGATCACTGGAGGATTCAAGGTTTCAGATGCCCGGACTCAGGGGGCCTGGGTGTTGGAGGGGACGATGCGGTCTAAAGGGACGGCGGGGAGGGGGGAGCAACATCGGTTAACGGCCCATTTTATCCGGTTGATTTGTGTGCGACAGTCACTGAAAAAGACCGATCGATGGAGGTAAGACAGCCGCTTCCATGGTAAAGGGCGTACGAACGGTGCATAGGGTTCTTCGACACAATGAGCCATCTTACCTCAAAGCTGATCACCTTCGGTATCAAATGCCGCTGAGCAGGTAACAGGCTGCTCCCGTCGACATACGCCCTTGATTATTCGGTATGCGGTCATTAGATATTAAGCACGCTACTCATCGAAACCAGTAATGACTAAGGAGGCGGCGATGTCGCAAGCAAAGGATTCATGTGTCAAACCGGCGAAGGGTCCCATCGCACCGGGCATCGGAACCGCCACAGAGGGTGTGGCAACGCAGTCCGTTCAAAGGGAGGTGATGCAGATGACGGCAAGGGTAGGGAAACCGGCTCCTGATTTTGAGGCAAGTGCCTACGTGGACGGAGGCTTCAGGAACATGACGCTGTCTGAATTCAAAGGGAAATGGGTCGTTCTCTGTTTCTATCCGGGTGATTTCACCTTCGTCTGACCGACTGAATTGTCGGCAGTTGCCGTCAAACGGGAGGAAATTGAGGCTCTCGGCGTTCAGATCATGACCATCAGCATGGATAGCCGCTTCGTACATAAGATGTGGCAGGAGCAGGAGCTGTCGAAGATGGTACCGGGAGGGATTCCTTTTCCCATGTTAACTGATGTGGGTGGTCTCATCGGTAAAGTCTACGGTGTGTATGATGACGATGCGGGCGTGGACATCAGGGGACGGTTCATCATTGATCCTGATGGCATCATTCAGGCCATGGAGGTTCTGACCCCGCCGGTAGGACGGAATGTGGCTGAATTCATCCGGCAGGTTAAGGCGTTTCAACATGTTCGGGCGACGGGAGAAGCGACGCCTTCCGGTTGGCAGCCAGGCAGACCGACGCTGCAGCCCGGACCGGATCTTGTTGGGAGGGTGTGGGAGGTCTGGAAACCCGATATGGCTTTTTAGAACCCCCTCCCGCTCAGATCGACGTGCCGGGGCGGTTGTTGAGGGGCCGACCGACGAGAACCTGTCTGCCTTTTCGGGAGGTCATGTCACGCGTGGCCTCCGTCCACATCAGCCCGTGTTGAATCGGCGGTGATTTCGGCCGTCTCGTCTACAATCTTTACCCTCACGAAGATAGATATACCTTTGGCCCTGTCGAGGACCAATCTAAAATGGTAGCCCGACTCAACTCCGGGAGGCAGCCTGAATGTGCATTTTCTTTTATTCCCCCATGTTCGTACGAGGATCTCCTTTCGAGTCCCGAGGGCGGCCTCCGTTGGCGTGATCGATACCTCGTAAATGGAGCCGTCTCCGGCTGCTGCGTCCGCGAAGCCTTGACCCCTTCTGCAATTTTTGATACCACCCATACACCGTGCTTTCCGGAGGTCGAACCCTTCGGACTGGACGAATTGCCAGAACATGCCCTCAGGGGACGGGTCGAAGAAGTCGTCACGCATTCCCGCCCGCTTAGCCCGTAGATCATAGGCCCGTCTTTTGTCCGTATCACCCAGGATAGAGTACGCCTCAGTGACGAGCTTGAATTTTTCTTCCAGGTCAGGGTCTTCAGGGTGATGGTCGGGGTGACACTCCAGGGCGAGCCTTCTATACGCCTTTTTTATCTCGTCGTCCGAAGCCTCCTGGCCCAATCCCAAAATGTCGTAGTAGTTGCTGTAGGACATGTGATACCCCCTGAAATCAGTTCCCCGTACATCCCGACCGAACGCCTGTTTGTACGTACTGGTCGAACATTTTTAGGCACTCGGGCTTGTCCGGTTTGGAACAGCTTTTTACAAATTCAAGAAACATGGAGAATTTGGCCAGCGTTTCAGTGCTTACGCAGTGTTCTATACTGCAGGCGTCCTCTTCGGCCGTGGCCGGCGGAATGTTGAGTACGGACGTCAAGAAATTATAAAGGATGGTGTGGCGATTTTGTACGGCAGCGGCTGCCTTTTCGCCTTCTGCCGTCAAGTCTATGTAACCGTACCGTTCGTGTTCCGCAAGCCCCATCCTTGAAAGGGTGGCGAGGGCACTTGTGACGCTGGAGTTCCTGACACCCATCAGCTCACCGATATCCCTGACCCTTGCTACACCTTTTCTTAGTTTTAGGACGGCGATCTTCTCAAGGTAGTCCTCCAGGGTCGCACTTAGTTTCGAATCACCCAATTCTGGTACCCCCTTGTTTGATGGCTGTGCATTTGTTAGAATGGTCTAACTTTTAACAGATTCGCATGGCCGAGTCAAGCCGGTGCGACGGGCGGGCCCCTGGTTCTCATGGTATCACCGCTGCAAAATATGAGCGGAGACGGCTGGGCACAGGATGCAGGCCCCAGGGGTGTTGCGACACCGAACAAACTCAACGAAGCTTACCAAAAGGAGTGCCAACATGGATCAAGAATGGCTCGAACAGATTGAATCGTGCAGCGCTTGCGATGCGTGTATCGAGGCTTGCCCTACCTATACGGTGACGGGGAACCTCCTCTACTCCCCGAAGCGGCGGGTCGAGTTGGCCCGCAAGGTGCTCGTTGATAATGAGGTGGATGAGGACACCATTGCGAGTTTCTACACCTGTTCCAAGTGCTCCGCCTGCGAGGTGGTTTGCCCCATGGGCATTGAAATCAGTAAGATCGTGGCTCTCGCCCGTAACCGGATGGTCGAGCTCGGCAAGGGGCCGTTGCCCGCCCACAAGAAAGTCATCCAGAACCTGCTAGAAAAGGGAAATACCGTCAATGGAGACCCCGCAAAAAGGCTCGAATGGCTGCCAGAACCTTTCCAACACCATGAATCAGAAACGCTCTTCTATGCCGGCTGTCTGCCTTCCTACCTTGTAAAGGACGCCGCGAAGTACTCCTATCTCGCCTTGAAGAAACTGGGCGTTGACTTCATGATTCTAGAGGATGAGGGGTGCTGCGGGACGTATATGTACGAATCGGGGGAGATCGCCCAGGCAAGGGACTATTTTCAAAAAAATGTGGAGCGATTCAAGGCCCTGGGGATCAAGCAGATCATCGTTCCCTGCAATGGTTGCTACAAATGCTTTAAATATTTTTATCCGGAAGTGCTGGGCAGTAAGGATTTTGAGATCGTTCACGTGGTCCAGCAGATATACAACGTCCTGAAGAACTCTCCTGACCGCTTAAGAAGAATCGATAGAACCGTGACCTACCAGGATAGTTGCCGACTGGGACGGGCAGAGGGATACACAGAGGAACCACGCCAACTCTTACGCTGGTGCGGTGCCGAGGTACACGAGCTGCCGAGCTCCCGAGAAAATACGCCCTGCTGCGGCTCCGGCGGCGGTGTAAGATCGGCCTTCAAGGACCTTTCATTCGACATCGCAAGAGATATGCTGACCAAGACGGAGACCAAGGAACTCATCAGCCCCTGTCCGTTCTGTACCTTTAACCTTGGTTTTACAAACAAATCTGCCGAGTTGGATAAGAAGATCACGTATATAGCCAAGATAATCTACGAATCTCTCGAGTGAAACAAATGCCAGGCCGGGGGCGTCGATCCTGGCCTGGCACACTTCTGTCCTTCGATGTCCCTTGCGCCATGGTAGGAATAGTTTTTGTCACCCCATGGGCGGCGTCTGAATACTGGTTTACGCGATTCTTCTCCTGGACAGGATTATTTCTTCAAAATAATCTGGAATGCTCCTTCCTTTTCGGTTACATCCTCAACATTCCAGCCTGAGCTGGTGGCGGCCCTCGTGACGTTCTCCTTCGAAGTCTCGCTATCAACGAGAACGGTCACTGTCCCGCTGGAGAGCTTTTTGATGACGTTGAGGGTCTCCAGCACTGGCTGGGGACAGGACAGACCGCGTGCATCAACGACGTTATCCATGGCAAACCTCCTTTGTATCAATCCATAAACTGTTTCTATCCACCAATCAGGAAGCGACGGCTGATCTTTTGCGCATTGCGAAGCCGATAAAGATACACACCAGAAAACCGATGATGACACCCGGAATACCGTAGGGCCCTACACCTGCCGGACTACTGGCGAGCCCGAAGTTGTGGGAAATAGCTGCACCCGTGATCATACCGAGAACGAAAATACCGGCATCGCCGTCCCCTTCACCGGCGAGAAAAAGCTGCCGTCCAGGACATCCGCCTGCTAAGGCAAAGGCAAGCCCTGCGAGAGCCATGCCTGCAAAATTCCATATCCCCATCGTGTGGGCGACAGGCTGGCCCGCGAACCCAGGCTTGAACTGACCGAGGATAAGGTTTGTGACGAAGGCTGCAAGCGCGAGACCGACGATACCCATGAACAGATGGGTCTGTCGGAAGAGAAAAAGGTCGCGCAAGGCGCCCATGGTGCAGAAGCGGCTCCGCTGTGCCGCAAAGCCGACGGCTAATCCCACCACAAGAGATACGAGCAAAGGAGCGTGCATCGAACCCGGCCCCTTTACGCTGTAGAAAAGGACCCCGCTCTTTGGCTCCCCTGGGACCTGTGGGAAGATGAACATGAGGGCAAGAAAGCCGAGCATAATGAGAGGCATGATCCAACCCGCTCCTGTACGGTTGGAGTTCGATCGACCAAGATCGTATCCCCCTCGGAAAAAGAGGGTCCCCGCAAAAACACCGACTGCCAGACCCAGAATGCCGAATATGGCGTTCCAGTCACCGCCGGCAAGGCGCAGCAGGGCCCGCCATGGACAGCCCAGAAAGACGAGGGCGCCGATCATTGCAAATACCCCGAGGACAAATCTGACCAATGGGCTGGAGCCTGAACGGGCCCTGAATTCCTTGAAGAAAAGGGCGGCGATACAGGACCCGAGGACAAAACCGATGATCTCGGGTCGCATGTACTGGACCACATCGGCCCTGTGAAGACCCAGGGCACCGGCTATGTCCCTGTCGAAGCATGCCACACAAACGCCCATGTTTCCGGGGTTTCCCCACTTCTGCAGAAGTGCTGCTAGAATACCGATAAATATTCCGGTCCCGATGATGCCGAACCTGGACGAAAAGAAGTTTTTCCTCATCGCTCTCTCCTTCTGATTAACGATCAACGAATATACATACAAAACAGCCCTGTGTGCCAATCGAAAGTACTCATGAGAGCCATTACAGTTATTACTTCGAGGAATCATATTGAGAAGAAGAGGATGGAGGGTGCAGAAGGGAGAACGAAGATCTCTTCTTCACAAGAACTACCAGGGCTGGCAGTTGCAAGAAGAATGCATGGTGATGCATGATGCAAGAGTACAATGCCGGTAAGTGATGCAAACTCCACTTGTCTGCCATCAAGCCACCAAAGTAAGTACTGTATTTACAGTAAGATACACTCATCGCTTTGTGGCACACCGTTTGATATTCCTCCTGTAGATTGATAAGGGCAGCGTCAATAAGGTTTGGAAGCTCCGCCAGGGCGGGGCAGGAAAGAATAGCGGTAGGACGGAGGGTGGCCATCGTGAGGGGTGGCCGGCCCGTTTGTTCGAAGGAGGGGTTATGAAGGTAGCAGTAACAAGCAATGACGGTACGTTACAGGGTGCGGTGGATGAACGATTCGGCAGGTGCAAAAAGCTCGTTGTCTACGATATCGGGACGAAGGCTGTTGAGGTTATAGACAACAAGGCGAATATGGGCATGGCACAGGGTGCCGGAATTCAGACTGCCCAGAACGTGGTAAACGCCGGTGCGAAAACCGTGATCAGTGGTCATTTCGGACCCAAGGCTTTTCAGGTGTTAAAAGCAGCAGGTATCGAGATCTATTCGGTGGCCAACGTTACTGTTGGAGAGGCCATACAGCGATTCGAACAGGGTCAGTTGAAGCGGCTCGACGGCGCTGACGTGGATTCCCACTGGTAAATCAAGGGAGGTAACCCATGCCACAAGGTGACGGAACAGGACCTACCGGCCAGGGGCCGGTACCGGGCGGAGGCGCAGGGAGGGGAGGACCGGGCAGGGGCCGCCGAGGTGGACGGGCTTTGGGACCGGGCGGAGAGTGTCTGTGCCCAAAGTGCGGTACGAGGACACCCCACGATCGGGGAACTCCGTGTTTTCAGCAGAAATGCCCAAAGTGCGGATCTGCCATGACTAGGGCGTGATGTATATGTGGGCGGCAGAACAGGGCACACATCAGGGTAGCGCCGGCTGCTGCTTCACTCAATAGAACGAGATGCATCTTACAGGAAGACCATATGAGAATTGCTTTTGCCAGCGGAAAGGGCGGAACAGGGAAGACGACGATTGCCGTCAATCTGGCCTGGTTCTTGGCCTACGAGGGCCAGCGGGTACAGTATCTCGACTGTGATGTCGAAGAGCCGAACGGGCATATCTTTTTAAAACCAGCTATCGAGCGCCAAGAACGTGCGAGCGTCATGGTACCCATCATCGACCAAAAGCGCTGTACCTCGTGCGCCAAATGCGGCGAGGTTTGTCAGTTCAGCGCCATCGTCAATCTTCCATCGAATACGCTTCTCATACCTCCCATGTGCCATGGCTGCGGCCTTTGCACCCTAGTGTGTCCGACGAAGGCCATCACCGAAGGTACAAGGGAAATCGGGCTCATCGAGACAGGAAAAACTGCTGATGCGATACCTTTTGTGCATGGCGTTCTCAACATTGGGGAACCCATGGCAATCCCCCTCATCGAACAGGTCAAAGCCCGGGGAGCGGCCTCCCACACCCAGATTATAGACGCTCCCCCGGGTACCTCCTGTCCGGTGGTCAAGACCATACGGGACTCGGATCTCGTCGTCATGGTGACGGAGCCGACGCCCTTCGGCCTTCATGACCTGAAGATGGCAGTATCGGTCGCCTCAAACCTCGGAGTCCCCGTTGGGATCGTTGTAAACCGCGAGAACGGGGCCTTTGAGCCCTTGGAGAGATATCTCGAGACGCGGAGTCTACCGGTATTGGCCCGTTTCCCTGAGGACCGAGAGATCGCAAGGTCATACTCAGAGGGGCTGTTAATCTGTGAGGCGCTCCCGACGTACCGAGAAAAGTTCAAAGCCCTTGCAGACGGAATAGGCGAAATCCTGAAGGAGCACGGAGAGAGCAAAGGATGGCAGATTTCAGCGAACTTGTAATCATAAGCGGTAAGGGCGGAACGGGTAAAACCTCGCTTGTGGCCTGTTTGGCCTCCCTTTTCAAGAGCAGAGTCGTGGCGGATTGCGATGTCGACGCGGCCAATCTCAACTTGATCCTCAATGGCAATGTGGTCGAGAAGAAGGATTTTGTTGGCGGGAAAAAGGCTGTGATCAAGTCAGACCTTTGCACAGTCTGCGGCAAGTGCCTTGAAGTCTGCCGGTTCGGCGCCATATCACAAGATTTCGTAGTGGATAGGGTTGCCTGCGAGGGTTGTGGTGCCTGCCATGTCTTCTGCCCAACGTCGGCAATCGACTTCTCGCCCCGTCGATGCGGTGAATGCTACACCTGCACAACCGCAGACGGCCAGCCTCTTGTCTTTGCCGAGCTTCTGCCGGGGGAGGAGAATTCAGGCAAGTTGGTTACGATGGTAAGGACTGAAGCCAGAAAACAGGCCGAGACAAAAAACATACCCTTAATCGTTATTGACGGCCCACCCGGAATTGGATGCCCTGTGATAGCGTCCGTAACGGGGACCAGTCATGCCGTAATCGTAACGGAGCCGACAGGTTCGGGCATCCACGACTTGAAGAGGATTCTGCAATTGACAGCGCACTTTGGTATCAACGCGGGTGTCGTGGTCAATAAGAGCGATATCAATACCACTCACACAAGTAGCGTCAAGGCACTGTGCGAGAAAGAAGGTCGGGCTATGTTTTTTGGAGGGATCCCTTTTGAGCCGAAGGTAAGTGAAGCCCAGAGGAAGGGCATAACCATTCTCGACTACGCTCCGACCTCGGAGGCTAGCACGGCGATACGCAACATTTACAAAAGAATAAAAAAGAACATGGAGGAATCATGAAAGAGACAGAACCATGCGGTCATAACGACACCGCGGACGACGATCGAAAGCTGAAAGAGCGACTCGCGAGGATCAAACACACGCTTATCGTGCTGTCCGGCAAGGGTGGCGTGGGAAAGAGCACCGTTGCAGTGAACCTGGCCATGAGCCTTTCAATGAAGGGCTATAAGACCGGCTTGTTGGACGTAGACATTCACGGACCGAGTATCCCCACGCTCCTCGATCTCAAGGGACAACTGCCTGTGGTGAACGTGGGCGGAATTGAACCTCTGGAGTGCTGGCCACGTCTGAAGGCGATGTCTATGGGGCTTCTTCTCCACGATGACGATCAGCCGGTCATATGGCGGGGACCCATGAAAGGAAATGCAATCAAACAGTTCCTTGGAGATGTGGCCTGGGGTGAGCTGGACTACCTGGTCGTTGACTGTCCACCCGGAACCGGCGACGAGCCCCTGTCTGTAGCCCAACTGCTATCCGGCAAGAGCAGCGGTATTATCGTCACTACCCCTCAGCAGGTTGCTACCGTGGACGTGGCAAAATGCATCACCTTCTGCAAGTCGCTCAACATGCCGGTGGAGGGAATTGTTGAAAACATGGGAACCTTCATCTGCCCCCATTGCAGTCAGGAGACGGACATTTTTTCCCGTGGGGGCGGCATGAGTCTGGCACTGCGGATGAACGTTCCATTTCTGGGGAACATTCCCCTTGATCCGGAGATTGTTCAGAGCGGCGACACCGGGAAACCCTACGTCTACCATTATCCGACGTCCAAAACAGCTAAGCGGTTCGAAGAGGTAGTTGCGAAGATAATAGAGAGGCACTCCAAAGAGACAAAAGCCGCTATGGCGCAAGCACCCGAGGAGTTCCTCAAAGTAGTAGTGCCGGGCAATGGAAGCCAATCACCAAAAAAAGGAGACGTTATGAAATTTGCCGTTCCTACCAATGACAAGAAGCTTTGTCAGCATTTCGGTCATTGCGAGGCCTTCGCGATCATGGAAACCGAGGACGGCAGGGTAGTGAGTGAGGCCTATATCGATGCCCCCGCACATGAGCCTGGACTACTTCCCAAGTGGTTGGCAGAAAAGGGGGTGCAGTGCATCATCGCCGGCGGCATGGGCAGCAGGGCTAAGGGACTCTTTGCTGAGAGAGGTATAAACGTCATCACTGGTGCGCAGGCCGAGGACCCTCGCCAGGCGGTCGAGTTATATCTCATGGGCACGCTCGAGACAGGCGCGAACACCTGTGACCATTGAACCGCCGAACGGTGAGCGGTAAAGAGGGACGGCAACCGGGCCAGGAAAAGTTTTGTCGATCAGTATGGTGCCAGAGGGGTCTTGAAGCAGGCCAAGGCGAGATCTATCCGGCTGATAAAGAGGAGGCCTCTTCGACACCCCTTTGTCCCTATACGAGAGGATCATGGTCATGAAGATACTTGAGTCGATTATCGAAGGCCTCAGGACGGATTACCCGGCGGAGAAGGTCCTGATCGGACGTCACTGGACAGCGGTCGTCAGCCGTTCCTGCGGTCTCGCCTCAAGCATGAGTCAGGAGTGCGCCACCCATGATTTTGAGGAGGGGAACGGCAGAGCCCTTACAGACTTCACTGCCTTGGAGTTGGCCCGTCGTGCCCTATCAGATGATATATCCGAAGCATCACTTGGTTTGGCCGCCATCAACTCGCTGATAGACGTTAATATGGACCGATGCATTGCGATCGATGGCGCAGAGATCCTGATGAAGAAGGGGAAGGAAAAGAATATTTCGATAATAGGACATTTCCCATTTGTCGACGATGTGCGGAAGGTAGCAGCGAACGTGTGGGTCATGGAGAAATGGCAGAGGGAAGGGGACCACCCCGCCGAGGCGGCAGAAAAATTCCTCCCCCTCTCGGACATCGTCGTGATTTCCAGCACGACCCTTATCAACCACACCCTTGAAGGGCTTCTGACCCTTTGCCCTGACCATGCCTTGAAGATGCTTCTCGGCCCGACAACGCCCCTTTCTGATGTTCTTTTTGAATACGGCATTGATTTTCTTTCAGGCACCCGCGTGATCGATCCTGAAAGGGTGCTCAGGAGCATTAGTGAGGGCTGCCATTTCAGGCAGTTGAAGAAGAGGGGAGGGGTTGAGCTGCTGACCCTCGCGAAAGACCAGCGGATGTTTTCGTAGCTGTGCAGAACCAACGGGAGGGGATCGATGTTTTTTTATACCAATGAAGTGCTTGAGCACTTCAGACAGCCCAAAAATGTGGGGACCATCGACGATGCCAATGGTATTGGCGTGATTGGCGATCCCGGTTGCGGAGACGCCTTGCAGCTTTACATAAAGGTGGAGGAAGGTCGCCTGATCGATGTGAAGTACCTGATCAAAGGCTGCCCCGCAGCAATTGCCGTGGCAAGCGCCATGAGCGAACTGGCCAAGGGCAGGACCCTGGCCGAGGCCCAGGACATAACGGACGATGATATTGTGCAAGCTCTTGGGGGCCTTCCTGAAATCAAACTCCACTGCTCGAACCTTGGGGCAAGCGCACTCTATTTGGCGATAAAAGATTATTTTGACAGAAAGAGATAACGGCACGTCCCACCGGGGCTGACCGATAAAACACGACTGAAAAGGAGCGGATTCAAAGATGAAGATCCACGTCAACTTAGGGGGAATCCCGATTCTCTTCAAAACCCTCAAAAGGAAGGAACTCGACGTCGAGTTTTCCGGCGCTACTCTCCGTGATCTGATCGACGATCTTGTCAGACGGTACGGTATGCCCATCAAAAAGGCATTGCTGGATAGCAGCGGTGATGTTGACCTAGAAATAAGAGTGGTCAGGAACAACGTCTATCTTACGGAAGACAGGATGGATGTTATACTTCAGGAAGGAGATATCCTGGCCTTCCGAGGGGCATCCTGAGGATAGGTGGAGCGGCCGGTCGGCCGCCTATTGCTGTTCGGTCTATTGTCTCATAAAGATTTCCTGGAGGCGCTCATCATGTTCGGTTCACGATGGCAGGGAGGCGCTCGAAAAGGAAAGGGGAGGAATACCGGGCGAAGGGGTCTTGGTCCATTGGGACCGCCTACGAACTGTATTTGTCCAGAATGCGGTGCTATTTCCCCGCACATACCCGGTACACCCTGCTTTCAACAGACGTGTCCCCGGTGCGGCTCGCCCATGGCCCGGCAGTTTGAAAAGGAGGGGCAGGGAGAGTGACGGGGGTGTTTTGTGAGCAACCAGACAGAAAGAAGCGAGAAGCTGAGGAGGGGGCAGCGTATCGCCCTTGCCGCAACATTTCTTCTCTCTGCCCTGGCGGTGTTCAAGTTTGCTACCGGCATAATTTTCGACTCAAAGATTCTCATTACCGATGGCCTCCATTCCGGGGTTGACCTCATTGCCGTTCTATCCTCATGGCTGGGCCTGCGCCTGGCCGCGAGGCCCAAATCAAGTCGATTCCCCTACGGGCTGTACCGAGCTGAAACCTTTGTTACGATGGTCATTGGTGTGTTTATTGTCTGGGGTGGGGCGGAGGCCTTTCTCGCCGGGTACGATCGTCTCTTCGGGCACGGTTTCGCAAAACCCATCTTTCCTGCCGTTCCTATGGCGGTCAGTCTCCTGTCGGTGTTCGTAGCCTTTTTCGTCGCGAGAAAGGAAAAGCAGGTGGGAAGAGAGATTAATTCCCGTTCTCTTCTGGCGAATGCCTCGGATTCCTTTCTGGACATAGGGACTTCCATCGTAGTGACCATAGGGATTGCGTTGAACTATGCTCAGATTCCCTACGTCGAAGGGGCAGTCATCATACTCATAGCCATTCTCATTGTCCGACTAGGGATTCAAAATGCCTGGCGCTCGGTTCTGATCCTCCTCGATGCAAACTTAGACCCTGAGCTGCAGGCAAATATTGGGGAAAAGGTAACACAGATTCCGGGGGTTCGCGGTGTAAACGAAATCAAAATACGTCAGTCCGGCCCCTTTAAAATGGTGGAGTGCAAGATATCGGCAAACCCGTCCATCCCCCTCTACACCACCCACAGTCTTGCAGACGAGGTTGAATCTGTGATCCAGGACCATGAGGAGATAGAATCGGTTTTCGTCCACGTAGAACCCGAGGGATCCGAGATCGTGTCAATGGTAGTTCCGGTGAAGGAGATGAACGGTTTTGATTCGCGGATGCACGGCCATTTTGGAAGAGCCCCTTTCTTTGTGATCATAAAGGTGACAGGGGGCCAAGCCGAAATCGAAGACTTCTATCTGAATGAGTTTCTTGGAGACAAAGATCGGATTCATGTAGGTGTCAAGGTGATAAAGGCTATTCTTCGCCATGGAATCGACGTGGTGGTAACCGCTCAAGTGGGTGAGATTTCATGCCATTTTCTGAGAGAGAGCTTTGTTGACTTGTTTCAGGGGGAGGAGGGGCTTACGGTTTCCGAAATTATCCGAAGATACCGAAGCGGCGAGCTTCATGCCATACGCCCGCATCCGATCGAAACATCGATCGCCGAACGTAGCTCCTTGCACAGCAGTGGGGAAGTCACGTAAAACACGAACTGTTATTTCTGGTATCCCTGCATAAGGACCAGGTTGTCTTTTTTCTGCCTACACAGGGCTGTCAGATATCGACCATTGATACGCAACAAAGAAATACCCTTCTGTCCGCACAGGGCAGCAATGTCTCCAAATTTCCTTGACCTTTTGCAAGGACTACATCAGCGGACCTGAACAATTCCTGAAGTTCCTCCGTGGTTTCGGAAAGAATTGTCCCTGAATACACACTACCGCTATAAATCGTCCTCACAAGACGGTCAAGCCCTAGGGACTTCGCATCCTCCAAATGTTTAATCATTGATGATTGGTTTATCGCGAAGGGCCGCCACTATGGTACCCACCTTGTTTTGTTGGCTTTTTTGGAGAAGAGGGCGCGATGCTGGACCTGCAACCTTGCAAAATGCGCTCTGGTACTGGGCATGACAGATGCAAAGTGCAGTGACAGCGAACCGTACTTATTCTCATTCGAGCTATGATTTAAGGGATTCTGTTCTCTCGTTGAGCTGGCACATTTCTTGTTAGCTCAATAACGCAATGAAACGGGTAGGTATTACTTATCATCTTGGTTACGTGTCCCCCGTTTTCGACGTAGCCAGGAACCTTTTGTTCGTCTCCATACGGGACGGGCAGGAGGGTTATGATAGGCGGGAAGCTACTATTGAGACGGCCGATCCGTTTCTCCGAGCCAAGAAATTAGAAGACTTGGGCGTGGGCGTACTGGTGTGCGGGGCAATTTCGCGTGTTTATGAGGCGGCACTGACGCGCAGGGGTATCGAAGTTATCAGTTTGGTCTGTGGACCCATAGAAGATGTTCTGTCAGCCTACTTCGATGGAACACTCGGGGATTCGAGGTTCGCGATGCCTGGGTTTGCCCAGCGACGGCGTTTTAGAGGAAGACATTGCAAGGGGAGCGCCAAAAAGTCCTGAGGGAAACGGCTGAAACAGGAATTTACATAAATTTAGGTCGAGTCTCATGGATCATGTGAAACATTGGAGCTATATTTTTGGCCCTGTTCCTTCCCGCCGCCTGGGCAGGTCGCTCGGTATCGATCTGGTTCCGTTCAAGACCTGCACCTTTGACTGTGTCTATTGTCAACTGGGTCGCACTACGAACAAGACGGTAGAACGGCGCGAGTGGGTGCCGTTGCAACGGGTATTGGAGGAGCTTTGTCGTAAACTGGCATCCAAACCGGACTATATCACCCTCAGCGGCTCGGGTGAACCTACGCTTTACTCTCGGATCGCAGAGCTCATAGAGGAGATCCATTCGATAACGGATATCCCGGTCGCGGTGCTCACAAACGGTTCTCTTCTTTGGAAGAAGGAGGTCCGCCATGAGTTGCTAAATGCCGACCTGGTTCTCCCCTCCCTGGATGCGGGGGATAAGATTCTGTTCAGGAAAATAAACAGACCGCACCCGGTTATCACCTATGAGCGGCTTTTGGACGGCTTAACGGCTTTTCGGGAGGAATTCCACGGCAAATACTGGCTCGAAGTATTCCTTCTAAATGGCCATACCTCAATCGACACCGAGGTGAAAAAAATCGCGAAGCAGACCAGGGACATAGGACCTGATCTGGTTCAACTGAATACGTGTGTTCGGCCGGTCGTCGAGGACTTTGCCCGTCCCGTTCCCTGGCAAAGATTGGTTGAGCTGGCGAACCTTTTCACACCTCCGGCGGAGGTCGTCGTCAATCGTGACACAGGCTCGTTTCCGCGAGGTTCTACCTGTGATAAGCACGACATACTACAACTGCTGCAGAGACGGCCTTGTACCAGCAGGGATATCGCAGACGGACTCGGCATACATCCTGCTGAGGCACTAAAGGCAATTGAAATCCTTATGTGGGAAGGTCTTGTGGAGGCAAGGATGGTGGATCCCGAACACATCCATTACGTAATAACGCCCAGTGTATCAGCCGATGCAGAGAGGGAGAGGAAGAACAAAGATATAGACCCTTCCTCAAAATTAACT
>DCUF01000049.1 GCA_002328485.1 Deltaproteobacteria bacterium UBA2221 | reverse complement strand
TCACCAACATTTGACAATATCTCCGGTGTAGTTGAAGTACCACTTGCGTCGTTGCAGATCGGCTGACTTCAAATCCTCGAATCGACCTCGGAGTATGTCTTTAGTCAGAATGGGAAAACGGCGCAAATATTCCTCGGGGTTTTTATAGAAAGAATGGCCGAGCTGGTTCATTATCCCTGCATAGTATGGTACGGATTGTCTGCAGTGCTCCAGCAACTGGATGAGCAGCTTATTTGTGGTGTCAGGCGGAATCCCGTTTTCGTCTTCTCTAACAAAACGATCGTAGTGAGCCGTCAACGGCTGCCCCCGAAGCTCCAACAGCTTAAAAAAGATTAGTTTCCGAAGGCTCATATCCATCCTCTTCCTGTCGTCCACATAAGTACTTCCCGGATTTTGTGTAGCCTGTTTTGGCAAGCTTACGCTATGTTCCCCCCTTTTTTTCTGAAATAAGAATTATGCCGCTTAACATGAGGACAAACCTGCCAATCAGACGTTTTTGAATGAATCTGGGAAACAGTTTCTCGATCAAGACAAAGAAGTAAGAGGGATAAATAATATCAAAGGGAATCTGGAGCTTGAAGGATAATGGCAACACGGAACGGAACCTGGTGAAGCCGACCTTTCTCATCTGCCCGACCAAATCAGTGCATGTAGTTTCGTTGAGATGAAATCCGAGTGGTTGTCTGGCATTGGGAAACAAATCTCTCGTAATATCGTGAGGTCCGGTAAGCCGGTTGGGGGTAACGACTATGTATCGACCTTTGGGCTTCAATACAGAATAGACTTCTGATAGGTGCGCCAAACCATCTTCCGGAGCCAGATGTTCATAGACGTCTATGCTGATAACCTTGTCAAAGGCGTGGGGACCGAAACAGCGTGTCAGTTCATCCGCAGATCCGGCCAGAATGGAGGTATTCCCAATACGGTGTGTTTCAAGAAGTTTGCGGGCCTCATCTATCGCAGCTTCCGAAACATCTATCCCTACCAGCGATTTGACATAAGGCGCTAATTTTAAGCAAGTATAGCCTCTGCCGCACCCAACTTCGAGGACCCGGTCCGTAGAATGGCACAGACGACGCAGCAAATTCACAAGCGCCGGCGAGGTCCCTGCCGTTCTTTTCTCGATCTCATTCGGCATCTCCAAGGTCGCTCTGACCGAAACGGCATTGTACGCTTCCTTGTAAAGCTCCCTCCTCTGCTCGAGGGTGCTGGCTCGTAACTTCTCGGCATATTCTACTTCCAACTCCTGCCATCCTTTCATCGGTTCTTTCGTCCCCTTTTCTTATCAGGGTTACTTTGTTTTCTGCTGCAACCCCCCCCGGGTTCGTCCCCTCCCCTCACTGTCAGAAGGTGACCTTGTAGCCCTATCTTCACAGGTGAACAGTCCCGAGCTTTGTGCCATCCTCTTCACGGTTGCGCCAGGCGATCCAGTAATAGATCAGCCGAAACGACGGAGACAGGCGAAAACCAGCTGAAATATGCGCCGGGTCGTACCCCACATGCCCAGCCGCCGAACGCCGAAATGCCATCGCCCGCTCCATCTATCGAAGTGACCACGGCGGACTGTGTACCATCTATTGTATTTTGGATCGTCGAATCGACTTAAAGGGCGACTGACACGACTGGCGATCCTTGTGGCTCGATTAAGAGGGTCAACGATTACCTGGCTGCCCTTCTGAAGAAATGAAAGTGCTTTATACTTCGGTCTTTGACCTTGTTTAAACGAGATCCGTACCCCGAGCCCCTGACGGTTCCGTGGTGCTGGAGCCCCGATCGTGCCACCGTTCCCGTCAGCGAAATCAGAGAAATAAAAGTTCCCAACGCTATAAAAAACAGGACAACTGCCGATAATCTCCATACCTCGCACTACGTGGGGATGGTGACCAATCACTAAGTCCACGCCCATCTCCGAAAGCTGGCGAGCAACAACTCTATCTTCCGGACGAGGATAAGGGAAAAACTCATCGCTCCAGTGCGCTACAACCATTACCCAGTCTGCTTGGGATCTAAGCTCCTGGATGAGGTTTGCTGCTCTTTCGGTTCCGGGCCAGCAATTCGCACCAGGGGCGTACATCCAGTCCGGGTGGGTCTCTGGAAAGACCCAATTGACAATCGCCAATCGCCCTTGGGATGTCTCCCAGAATAAAGGTCTAGCAATTTCCTCAAGGGTTCGTCCAGCCCCCACGGTCATAAATCCCGCTTGATTCAAGGACCCTATTGTAGCGACGAGACCCTCCTCCCCTGCATCCAGAATATGATTCGTGGCCAGAGTGGCGATCCCCGGAGACCACCTTTTTATTACACGCGGTGAACTCGGATGCGCCAGGAGCCGCGGTCCACTGGAACGAGGTATGGAGTTTACTGTAGTACCAATTGGCAGCTCCCAGTTGAACAGAATCTTTTCGTCCTTGCCTGGAGTCAGTTCCCCAGGGGGCAACGGATCCCACTCGGAAAGATTGTCATTTCCAAGGGCAACGTCGCCTATGCACAACAGTCGCAAGTTTACCCCCTTTCAATTACTTCAACGAGCGGGTTTCCCTGGTGCCGGTTATGGCGACAGGCAGAAGGTCTTTCAATAGTTGTCTCTCCTCGCGGCGTAGCCCCATCGTCCAAACAATCGCGGCGTAGAGGAGTGATATCGCGGTCCCTGATTCGGCCAGTGACAACCAATTACCCGGCATCTTGATAAGGGTGGCGCTATAGGAAACCACCCCTACGAAGAGTGTCCCTATGATACTGGCGCTCAAAGCTGGTAAGAAGGTCCACCACGGCAGTTTCATGATGCGGGCCGTATAAATAGGTATATAAACCCCATTCTTTGCTGTCCAGGCTATACCGCCGGCTACTGCTACGCCAACAGCCCCCCATTTGCCCCAGGCCGCGAAGAGAACAGCCAATACCAGGGTCAGCCCGCCACTGAGTAACGTTACTATTCCAGGCCAGCGAACTTTGTTATATGCGTTTTGAACGTCCAGCAAAGGACGCACGGACAGATTCAGACTTTGGTGACATACGATGACAACGAGCAGGGTGCTCAAATAGTCGTAGGATGGTCCCAGCCATACCACAAGGAGGGGGTGCGAGAAACCACAGAGAAGCCCGACAGGCAGAGCCAATGCGAGACCCAACAGTTTTACGGCTTGAGAGGCCAAACGCTGTAATCCAGGGAAGTCTTGCTGGGCATATTTTGCAAGAACGACCGGCCTGATGGTGGTTGCGACAGCGCTCACCAGATACTCCAGGAGGAGGGAGAACTGAGCCACCGAACCATAACCGCCCGTCATGGTAGCCCCGAAATAGGCGTTAACCACAATCAGGTCAACCCTGGCAAGGAGCATAGCCCCTGCCATATTTACGACGACCCATCCACCCATTCCCATCAATGACTTGAGCCTGGATCGATCAAATGCACTAACCTTAACATGCAGTTCCGGGGTCAACTTCCTCCATAGCACTACATAGCCCAGTAAAGAGACTAAAGCACCGACAAGAATTCCTCCACCGGCATACCATATACGGGCGCTGAAGACAGAAAAGAGAGTCACGATGAAGCCAACCCGGGCTAACAATCCAGCCAGGTTCACTACATTGCCAAGTAAAAAGCGGCTATGAACAAAGGGAGATATAGCAAAGTTATTTCCGATTACGGTAACCAAGAAGGCAAGAGCCACGATCAAAAATAACCAACTGGCATCCTTTTCCCATCCAGATGGAACTTGGAATAGGCTCGGGAAAGCCCATGAGCCGATAAAAATCGCTGGGCTTAGAACGAGAATGATCCCTACTAATCCCAACAGAGCGGTGTTAAAAGTCTTATTCGCAGCAGAAATGTCTCCTTTTCCGAGGTCAATCGCCAGGAAACGGCTGACGGCAGAATTAAGGGCAGTGGTCAATACTGCCATGTATGATACGAGGGCGTTCACCAAAGGTATCATACCGAAGCCGGCAAGGCCCAAATAGCCGATAAGATATGGCGTCAACCACACCGTAACTGCAATTTGAGCTGAAATGTAGCCCACATTCGAAGATACGTTGGCCGCAAACCTCGTACGTGCCCCCTGGGTCTCCAGGGAGCATGATTGTGTGGCCAAATCCACTGTCAGTGTGGTGGGCTTCATTCGGGCTTATCGATTACTCAGCAATTTTGCTGTCCCTACAGCCTCTTATGGATGAACTCCGGAATATGAAACTGTCTTTTGTTGAGCACTATCCCCAGGATGTTCCCCCCGCTCTTGATGATCTTCTCTTTTGTTGCCTCCGCCACGGGCCAGCGGGTGTTCTCGGCCTCTACCACCAGGACTACGCCATCGACCCTGGCGCAGATAGACAGACAATCGGGAGAAGTGGTGACCGAGGGTGAGTCAACGAGTATGAGGTCGAACTGGTTTCTGAGGGCGTCGAACAGGGTGCTGACGTGCCTGGAAGCGAGCAACTCACAAACGGATGTGCCCTCCCTGGACAGGAGTCCTACGGAGAGGCTCTCGTGACCGGACGGGCTCGCTACATTTTCCGTGGTTTCACCGGTCCTGATTGCGTCTTCGAGATAGCAGTCGGGCGACACACCGAAGAAACGGTGCTGGATAGGCCTTCTCCTGTCGGCGTCGATGATGAGCACCGATTTGCCCATCCGCACGGCTGAGATTCTGGCCAATTCCCTCACAATGGTCGACGTGCCCTCTCCCTGACGGGAGCTGACAAACTGTACTATTTTCTGAGAACTGTCTGCAAACGCGGCCGCAATGGCAAGGTAAAGGCAAACCATTGCCTCTTCCATGGGTTCTGGTACGCCGCTCTCTACGAGTTGATCCTGTTGCTGTAATAGGGGATTTCTCACCTTTCCGTTCCCTCCCGACCTCTCTATCCGTTTCAAGGCTTCGAACACTTTAGTCATGGGATCTCCTCGTTTAGAAGGTTTGGCTGGGCTCTTTGTTTAGAATAAGGGAGTGGGCCGCCTGGTTTTTTATGCTGTCAGTTCTTTTGGGACCGCCGCCAAAACAGGGAGTTTCAGACGTCGTTCCACAGCCTCTGGAGACGAAAGCCCTTGGGATGAATGCTCGGAGAAAAAGGCGGAACCGAGACCTGCAATAGCCCCAAGGACGATGGAAAGGGTAACGTTCAGACCCTTACGGGGTCTTATCGGCTTAGCAGGGACGGAGGCAGCTTGAATAGTGCTGATGTTGGCCAGTTTCTGCTCGTTCATCATGTCCGATATTCGTTCATCCTCGGTCTTGCCCGCATAGTTTTGGTAGTTCTTCTCGTTTACGGCAAGTTCCCGTCTAAGATCGAGCAATCTCTTTTCTGTTAGGTCGAGCCTTCTGATCTCTCCGTCCATCTGGACAAGCTGGCGCTTAATAGATTCGCTTCTCTCGCGCTGCGCCCTGAGATCCGCCTCTGTCCTGATCCTCTCCTTCTCGAGTTCCTGAAAGAGGAGCTTCAGGTTTGCATCCGTGATGATCCTGTCCCTTTCCGACGAAATATAGTTGGACGTCGAACGGGTTTTCTCGTTCAAGGTGGAGAGTCTCTGGCGCAGTTCGGTGACATTGTTGAGCGCCTCCTTGTAACTGCCGTCCATTTTGACGCGCTGTTCTAACAGAAGTCGACGCTGATCGTCGAGAGAATAGACACGATTCACCTGCTTAAATTGCTGAAGTGCGTCCTCCGATCCCTTTAGCTTCTTCCGATAGTCCTCAACCTGTCCCTCGAAAAAGGACGACTTGTGGTTCTGATAGACCTGAATATGTTTTTCCTTGAAAAGCTCGACCAACAGGTTTACCGCTCTTGCGGCCATCTGCCTGTCCTGGTTACGGTACCAAACCTCGATGACATTCGACCTCTTCACCGTCTCAACGGCAAGATCCTCCTCGAACGCAAGAATCGCCATATCGATGGGATTGATCCCTTCTTTGTTCCTCTTGATAAAGGCCGGATAGAGGTTTTCGACGCCGATTATCTGGATAACCTTCCCAATAAGTTCCCTGTTTCGAAGAATTTCGACCTCTGAATTGATAATCTGCTCCTGATTCGAGGGGCTCATCGGTATCTCTGCGGTCGAGCCGATTTCGGGGCGGTACATGTGTTCTCGGCCAATCTTTACAAGCAGGGTAGATTTGGCTTCATAGACCGGCGCCATGAGAAAAGTTACTGAAGTAACCGCAAGAATAACGCCAAAGAAGACAATCAGTATTCTTGTTTTGTATTTGAACAAGATGCTGAAGAGATCGCGCAGGCTAAACCTTTCCTGTTCCTTTTCCATGTCGGCTCCTTTTCTATGAAGGTGGGTCTGACGGTGGTTCTCAGATAGATCCACATGTGTTTTCTGTCGGCCCAATCTTTTGCGTCTATGAATCGACCTATTTACGTGCGTTGCACGGAGGTTATGGGAATATGCACACGGCAGGCCGGTCTTCTCATTTATTCATACGTCTCTGCTTGATCGCCTTGATGCCGGTAGGGGTGCTGCGTACGAGGTGCAGTCTCGGGAAATCGTCCCGATCGTTGTTTGAAAGCTGACACCATTTACCCACCCCTATTCCGAGGAGAAATATCAGGCCTAAGGCAATGGCAATGCCGATAATAATCGACCACATAAGGGGCCTCTGTGGTCCCGTTTACCGTAACGAAAATAAGCTACCGCCGCTGGAGCAACTGCCCAAGGAATCCGACATTTTTGATAGACTTCCAGCACCTACGTCCTGTCTTAACCTTTGAAAATCGTTCCAAATGCTTCTAAAGACCGTGCCTATCCCTGGTCTCCTTAAAGTTCAGCACAGACTCACTGAGAATCCTGATAGACCTTCTGAACCTGATTCCCTCTAGAATTCCCTTTGAGAAGAGGCGGTAAACGGTTTTGGTGGATAGTCCGAGAATTGATGCGGCATCTCTGGCGTGAAGAAGTGTTTTTTGAAGCGTTTCTGAAGCCCCCATCTCGAAGCCTCCTTGAGCTCCCCAGCCGCATCCTGTCGCCGTGGTTTTTACATGTTATCCCAATTATTAGCTTGGTCACCGAGTCATGTCTAACACGTATGACGCACATGTCACAGATGGCAAACAATTTGATTGGCGGCGGGAGAGGATCGAAGATCCCACCTCATCATAAAGAAGTCGCAGAGGCCCATGGTTCCGGGGGTTTCTTTGCCCATTTCATCTCCAAACAGGGTTCCGGGATGGACGTGAAAGTTGACAAATCGCAGGTCGACGCGGAGTCAGTGCCAAAGGATCTTTAGGACACCCATTCCATCATAGTGGTCAACTACCATAATCGTGCCCGACAAAGCGAACTGGGTCTATCGGAATATCGGCAGGGAGTATAAGGACAGGGTCATCGATCCGGCTGTTCAAACTTCTCTATCATCAATTTCAGATTTTCCCGACAGGTTACCCAGGCCATTGAGGTCAAGCAGACGGCCGAACATAAGGTAACCTCAGGATCTGTGCCTTTCATCGACATAAAAAGTCTGGAACATGAGAAATAAAAGGGGCAGCGCATTTCCCGTTGCCCCTTTTGTGTACCGGTCGGACAACTCCGACTGTGTTACGTCTACCTGACAGTTCTTATTTAAGGCGTTTAGAGCTGTGAACAGGGGCACTTGTGGACGTTCCTGGTGCGGTTGTAATCTGAGTGATTACAGTATCATAGAATATAGTGAAATTTTTCATAAGGTTTGTTGACAAAAAACTGTACTGCATGCTAAACTCGGCTATTCCTAAACAAGATGGCCCTTAGGGGGTGAGCAGTGAGGGTAATCAATCTCTCGACCACAAGCGACGCTTCGTTTATAGAACAGGTGAAGAAGGAGAGCGGCCAGGACCCCGCAGAGTGTTACCAATGCGGGAACTGCACGGCCGGCTGTCCTTACACGGAATTCTTCGACTACCCCGTCAGCATGATCATGAGGCTTATTCAGGCCGGGCAGAAAGACACGGTGCTGAATTCGAAGGCCATTTGGCTCTGCGCAACCTGCGAGACCTGCACCACACGATGCCCCTGCGAGGTTGACGTGGCCCATGTCATGGATACCTTGCGGAATATCGCCTATCGCGAGGGCCGGTATACGGAGAAGGACATCAAGACCTTCTACGAGGCCTTTCTTACGTCTCTGAAGAATAATGGAAGGATCTACGAACTGGGTATTCTCATGGGCTACAAGGCGAAGACGCTCCATCTGCTCGCCGATGCAGACCTTGGGCCGAACGTTTTGGTGAAACGCCTCATCCACTTCCAACCCAACAAGATAGAGGGAAGGGACGAGGTACAGCGGATATTCAAGAGGTTCGCGGAAAAAAGAGACAACGAGAAAAGAGACAACCAGAAAAGGGACCATCATGGCTGATAAGGATTACGCATACTACCCCGGCTGTTCCCTCGAAGGCACTGGTTCTGCCTACGACGCCTCCATCAGGCTCGTTATGCAAGCCCTGGGGGTCGAAGTTAAGGAACCTCACGATTGGAGCTGCTGCGGCTCGACACCAGCCCATGCCGTGGATCATCTCCTTGCCGGCGCCCTCGCCGCCAGGAACCTTGTACTGGTGCAGAAGATGGGGCTGAAAGGCGTCAGTGCACCGTGTCCTTCCTGTTTCTCCGCCCTCAAGACGGCCCACTACAGGATGGCGAAAAGCAAGGCATTCAAGGATGAGGTGAACGAGCTTCTTGATGTCCCTTATGAGGGAACCGTCGACGTCCGTTCGACCTTGCAGTTCATCTACGAGAATATAGGGGTCGAGGAGGTTGCCCGACCTGTGAAGCTGGCCCTGCCCAACATGAAGGTAGCCCCTTATTACGGCTGCATCCTCAACCGGCCGCCGGAGATCGCCCAGTTCGACGATCCCGAGAATCCGGTTTCCATGGATAACCTTATCAGTGCCGTGGGTGTAGAGGTCGTCGATTATGCATTCAAGATGGAGTGCTGCGGCGCTGCCTTTGGTGTCCCGCGGAAGGACATGGTCAACAAGCTGACACACAAGGTCCTTTCCATGGCCATCGAGGCAGGGGCAAACTGCATTGCCGTTGCGTGCCCGCTGTGCCAGCAGAATCTTGATCTCAGACAGGCCCAGGTGAATGCAGCCATGGGTTCATCATTCAATATCCCGGTCCTGTACTTCTCCCAGATCATGGGTCTGACCTATGGTTTTACCCCTAAGGAATTGGGCATTGACAAGGGCGTGGTCGACCCGGGGAACCTGATCGAGACGGGACCGATCGTGCCGAAAGAGGTAGAAAAACCCAAGAAGACCAAGGCCGCGGCAAAGGAGGCCTCATAAGATGAAGGTTGGAGTATTCATCTGCCATTGCGGAAATAACATAGCGGGGACCGTGGACGTGGCCAGGGTGGCCGAGGAGACGCGCAAGATTCCGGGCGTTGCCTACGCCATCAACTATATGTACACGTGTTCCGAACCCGGACAGGACCAGATAAAGGATGCCATAAAGAAGTATGACCTGGATCGCATCGTCGTTGCCGCCTGCTCGCCCCGTATGCACGAGCTGACCTTCCGCAGGACGGTGGAAAAGGCGGGCCTTAACCGTTACTACTTCGAGATGGCCAATATACGCGAGCACTGCTCCTGGATCGGTGAAGACCGGGAGCTGAACACCAACAAGGCCATGGAGGCTGTCAGGGCAGCGGTTGCCAAGGTCATGCAGGACAAGCCGCTCTATTCCTCCTCCTTCGCGGTCAACAAGAGGGTGCTGGTTATCGGCGGCGGCGTGGCAGGTATGCAGGCTGCCCTTGACTGTGCCGACGGCGGCCACGAGGTGGTGCTGGTAGAGAAGAGCCCCAGCGTAGGCGGCATGATGGCCCGCTTGGACAAGACCTTCCCCACCATCGACTGCTCCATCTGTATATTGGGCCCGAAGATGGTGGATGTGGCCCAGCACGATTTGATAAAGTTGTACGCCTATTCCGAGGTGGAAGAGGTAAAGGGATACGTAGGCAACTACCAGATCAAGATCAGGAAGAAAGCCACCTATGTCGACTGGACCAAGTGCACGGGTTGCGGTGAGTGTATGGAGAAATGTCCCTCAAAGGACGCCTACGACAGCTTCAACTTCGGCGTCGCACCGACCAAGGCCATAAATATCCCCTTCCCGCAAGCAATTCCAAAGAAGGCCAAGATTGACCCCACCTATTGCCGCCAGTTCACCAAAGGCAAATGCGGTGTCTGCGCCAAGATCTGCCCCACCAAGGCGATCAACTACGAGATGGAGGATGAGATTGTCACCGAAGAGGTAGGTGCCATCGTCGTGGCCTCTGGCTACGGTCTCCTCGACATCGAGAAGATGGGAGAATATGGGGGAGGGCGTTATCCCGACGTGATCACCGCCATCCAGTACGAGCGGCTCCTCAATGCCTCTGGACCCACCTCAGGCCATATCGTGCGGCCGTCAGATCACGAGGAACCGAAGACCGTGGTCTTTGTATCCTGCTGCGGCTCAAGGGATAAGTCGATCGGTGTTCCTTACTGCTCCAATTTCTGCTGCATGTATATTGCGAAGCAGGCGATCCTCACCAAGGATCACATGCCTGATTCTCAGTCCTATGTCTTTTATATGGATATCCGCTCCCCGGGAAAGGGGTACGACGAGTTTACCCGCCGCGCCCAGGAGGAGTACGGTACCAAGTATATCAGGGGCCGCGTGTCACGCATCTTCCCGAAGGGTAAGAAGATGGTGGTTCGGGGTGCCGATACCCTGCTTGGAACAACGGTGGAGATCGAGGCAGATCTGGTCGTGTTGGCAAACGCGGTTACGGCCGCGCCCGGTGCCCCCCAGCTTGCCGAGAAACTCCACATCTCCTACGATACGAACGCCTTCTACGTGGAAAGCCATCCGAAGCTGAGACCGGTCGAGACCAACACCTCAGGTGTGTTCCTGGCCGGCTGTGCCCAGGGTCCCAAGGACATCCCCGCATCGGTGGGGCAGGGGAGCGCTGCTGCAGCGAAGGTTCTCTCCATGCTGTCCAAGGACTTCCTTGAAAACGACCCTGCCATTGCCCAGGTGAACCAGAACGCCTGTGTGGGCTGTCTGAAGTGTGTGAAGACGTGCCCCTTCCAGGCAATCGTTGAGGAAGAGCTGCGGGGCGGCAAGGTAGTTGCGAAAGTCATTCAGACGGTGTGCGCGGGATGTGGTGTGTGTACGTCAACCTGCCCCTGCGGCGCCATTCAACTACAGCATTTTACGGATAACCAATTGCTGGCGGAGGTTAATGCCTTATGCCTGAGTTAGCTGGAAAAGAGTTGAGGATAGTCGGTTTCCTCTGCAACTGGTGCTCCTATGGCGGCGCCGACACGGCAGGGGTTGGACGATTCAAACAGCCCACGGACTTACGCATCATCAGGGTCCCGTGTTCGGGAAGGATAGACCCCCTTTTCGTGGTGAAGGCCCTGATAAACGGCGCAGACGGTGTTTTGGTCTCGGGTTGCCATCCGAGGGACTGCCATTACTCAGACGGCAACTACTATGCACGGCGCAGGCTCGAGATGCTGAAACAGTTTCTGCCCTTCATGGGCATTGACGGGAAGAGGTTCCACTACACCTGGGTCTCCGCATCTGAAGGTCAGAGGTGGCAGAAGGTGGTCACCGATTTCACCCGCCAGGTTCACGGAATTGGTCCTCTTCATGAGAAAAAGGAGGCTGCCAAGTGAACGCGCAGGAATTGAGAAAAGCAGCCAAAGAGGTTCTCCCATCAGTGGACGTTGTGATCGGCCAGAGGGCCGGTTTCGATCCCCTTCATGCTGAGCCCTGTTTTGCCACGAAGCCGGAGGATGTAGATGACTTCATCGCCAGTCCTCTCTGTGTTCACAACCTGGCCAGCTATCTACCTTCCCTGAAGGGCAAGAAGGTAGCCGTCGTCGTGAAGGGTTGTGACAGCAGGACCGTGGTCCAGTTTCTGGAAGAGGGCCTCATAAAACGAGAAAATGTGACCGTCATTGGTGTCCCCTGCTCGGGCATTATCAGTGTGAAGAAGGTGCTCGAACGGGTGAGCCACGAACCCATCCAGTCGATCAGCTTTGACAACGAGACGGTCACGGTAAAGACGAATAAGCGGGAAGAGAAGATCCCCCTTCTTGAGGTTGCCCCGGGAAAATGCACGACCTGCCAGTATCCGAACCCGCTGATCTTCGACGTCCTTGTGGGACAGAAGCTGGAGCCCAGGGGAAGTGCCGAAGCGGTCTATGACGATATCCGGGAGTTCGAGACAAAAAGCCTCGAGGAACGGAAAGAATACTGGGAAAAGACCCTTGGCAGATGCATCCGCTGCTATGCGTGCCGTAATGCCTGCCCCCTTTGCGTGTGTCAGGAGTCCTGTATCGCAGAGACCAGGGACCCGCACTGGATGAGCCAGAAGGACGACCCGAAAGAAAAAATGACCTTCCACATGATTCACGCCATCCACCTTGCCGGCCGGTGTACCGAATGCGGTGAATGCGAGAGGGTCTGCCCCATGGACATACCGCTCGGCCAGTTGAAGAAGAAGATCAACATGGGCATGAAAGAGCTCTACGATTATGTACCGGGAATCAACCCCGAGGAGAAGCCACCCATGTACGTCTTCAAGGTTGAAGAGGACAAAATAGAGGAGCACGAGCTTTCATGACAGACAAGGGTTATCTTCCGCAAGATAAGTGGGAACCGTTCATCGAATCCCTTTCAAATGACTTCCGGGTCTATGCCCCTTGTGAAGAGGACGGCGTGATCACCTTTCAGGTCCTGGAGAAGGGCAAGAAGGTTGACCTCTCCCGTCCGTCCACGAGCGCCCCGAAGGGGGTCATGTTCCCCCAGAGCGAAAGGCTCTTTTCCTTCGATTTCAAGAAGGCCCCCGAAAGTCCTGACAAGATGGCGGTTGAGCTTGATGCATCCACGAATATGCCCGAGACCGTGATCATTGGTGCCAGACCTTGTGACGCCAAAGGGTTTCTTACCTACGACAGGGTCTACCTGGAAGTGGATCCCTATTATCGCGAACGTCGAGAGAAGACGACAGTGGTCGGGTTTTGCTGCAACGGTCCATTCGCCGGTTGTTTCTGCACGTCGGCAGGCGGGGGGCTGGCAGAGAAGGAAGGGTCCGACCTGTTCGTTACCGAGGTGGATAACGGCTATTTTCTCGAAGCCATAACCGAGAAAGGCAAAAAGCTTCTCGGAAGACCCATGGTCGAGGACGGAGCCTCTCATGCGGATGCCGCCTCCAAGAAACAGGAGCAGGCATCGAAGGCGCTCCAGAAGGTGATACCGGGAGATCCAGAGCCGAGGATATCGCGAGAGGCCTTCGAATCCGATGCCTTCTGGGACGAGGTGTCAGCCAAGTGCTTGAGCTGTGGCGTCTGTACCTATCTGTGTCCCACCTGCTATTGCTTCAACATCACCGATGAGGCGCGACTAGAAGGGGGCGAACGGGTCAGGAGCTGGGATGCCTGCATGTTTCATCACTTCACCCTTGAGGCAAGCGGCCACAACCCGAGGGGCAGAAAGGCCATGCGTCTGAAACAGAGGGTGGGCCACAAGTTTCTTTACTACGTCGATAAATACGGCACTATTGCCTGCTCCGGATGCGGTCGGTGCATCCGTCACTGCCCGGTTTCCGTAGAGATAAGCGGTATTGTCGCCCGCCTTACTGAAGGGGCGCAAGAGGACCAAAAAGCTGCCGAGGCGAGGAGTTAGAGAACGATGAGCACTGTCCAGAATCCGTATCTGCCGGAGATCGCGACCGTCACCGAGGTCATCGAAGAGACCCCGAACATCAAATCGTTCAAGGTGATTCTCAACGACGCGGAGCGAATGAAAAGCTTCACCTTTGAACCAGGGCAGGTTGGACAGCTTTCCGTCTTCGGTGTTGGAGAATCCACCTTCGTTATCAATTCGCCGCCCACCCGGATGGACTATCTGCAGTTCAGCGTTATGAAGGCTGGTGAAGTCACGGCTGCTATTCACGATCTGTCGGCGGGCGATCAGGTCGGCGTGAGAGGCCCGCTGGGGAACTGGTTCCCCTATGAGATGATGAAGGGGAAGAAGATACTCTTCATCGGCGGCGGCATCGGCCTGGCCCCGCTACGGACCCTGATCCTCTTTATGCGCGACAATCGCAAAGACTACGGCGACATCACCATTATTTACGGCGCTCGAAGCGCCGAGGACCTCTGCTACAAGGATGAGTTGAAGGAATGGGGCGAGAGCAAGGATTTCAACCTTATCCTCACCGTTGATGCCAATTCCCCCGGGCCACCCATCAAGGAAGGGTTTGTCCCCACCATTCTTAACGAGGTAGCGCCGAAGCCCGATGACACCATTGCCATCACCTGCGGGCCGCCCATCATGATCAAGTTCGTGCTCCAGAACCTGGAGAAGCTGGGATTCAAGGATGAGCAGGTCATCACGACCCTCGAAGCCAGGATGAAGTGCGGGATCGGGCTGTGCGGACGCTGCAACATCGGCCACAAGTTTATCTGCAAGGATGGGCCGGTTTTCTCGGCAGCGGAGCTGCGAGATCTCAAATACGAGATATAGGGTCAAGGCCAACGCCTCTCTACCACAAGATAGTCCAGGTGCTCCTTCACCTCGGGAGCACCAAGCGGCAGGGGATTGGGTGGGCTGGAATCCGTTGAAATTGCTCAATGTGCCACGACTAATCCGTTGAAATTATTGCCGTCAAGTTCTTGTTATTTCCCGAAATATATTGCCATCAACATAGTAGGTTCCAAAAAAGGGCATGAAGTCGCCATAATGATTTCACATGCCCTCGAATTATGCACTTGATTCTGGTCAACAAAGTGGACGGCCACCGCTTTCTGTGATAATACCATTAGAGCATTCCGCAAAATAAATTA
>DCUF01000042.1 GCA_002328485.1 Deltaproteobacteria bacterium UBA2221 | reverse complement strand
GGGTCACGTATCTTGAAAAATCACATGACCGCTGCGGGAACATCAATCTTCTCGAAGCAGCTCCTGCTCTCCAGAGGCATGGTAGCGTCGAGCAGAAGCTTGGAAGTCAGGAAATACCCTCCTTGAGAAGGATCGATGATCGGGTGGCCGGGCATGTTCTCGATAACGTGAACCCCCGTCTCCATGCGCAGCCGGGTGCATACGGCCCATAAAATCTCCTGTTGGGAGGCGAGATCGATATCCTCGTCCACGGTCACGACGATTTTGATGTACGGGCTTTTTAGTAAATCTTCGGCAACTTGCCGCGCCTGGTCATCGGCCGTTTTTTCCATCCGGACGACGACCATGTAATTGAGGCCCTTGAGAAGCACGTCTTTGATGAAAGGGAATTTCTTTTGGACATCCCTTTTCAACTCGATGCCGGTCATGAAATTCAAGAGTGTCAGATCCTCGCCGCCAAAAGGCAGCAGTGCCTGATAGATTGGGTTCTTGCGGTGCCTGATCAGATGTATCTTCGCCACAGGGCTCTCCGTCATGACGTAGAAGCCCGAAGACTCCCCGAAAGGCCCGTCTTTTTTCTTTTTGTGACTGAGTATCCTGCCTTCCAGGACAAACTCGGCACCGGCCGGTACTTCCAGATTCACCGTTTTGCATTTGATCATTTCCAAAGGCCTTTGCATCAAACCACCCGCCATCTCGAACTTGTTGACGCCGGTCGGGACCTTTATGACAGAGGCCATCAAAACGGCGGGGTGCACCCCATTGACCACGGCCACCTCCAGTGGCCGGTTCATCGCCTCTGCTTTCTGCAAAAAGTCAGATAGAGGAGGAGACAGAAGCCATATGTTGATTTCATCCTTGCTCCTCACCTGAATGCGGTGCAGACCCATCCCCAGCAGCCCCGTCTCCGGGTCTCTCGCCACGGTGAATGAGGAAGAAAGATAGGGTCCCACATCTTTCTCGCTGTGCGTTAGCACCGGCATCGCTTTCAGAATGTCGACGTCCCTGTCGATCGAGACCTCACCCGGCAAATCGTTCTCCTCGAGCTCGGTCTTGATGACCCTGTCCTTTCTTTCGAGGTAGGCGGTCTCGTAGTCGTCTTCCCTGACGCCCAGGGCCATGGCCAATCTGTTCTTGCTCCCCAATAGATTGGCAACCACCGGCACGTCATATCCCCGGACCCGCTCGAACAAAATAGCCTTGTCGTGTTTGTTCTTTATCATTTTTATTGCCGCAGATACCTCAAATTGGGGGGAAAGCTCGTCTTTCACCCGAATAACGCCTTGCGCCCCTTCCAGCTCATCAAGAAATTCGCCTAGATCTTTAGCCATGTTCAAAGCTCCATTGTGATAGTTAAGGCCCACAAAAACGGCCAATCAAAAGGTGCCCAACCGATGCCGACATTTTGAACGCAGTCATTATCGAGCAATGCGTCCCGTGGAGCACAACCATGCAGCACGAAGCCTTTGGTTCGCGCATCTTCCTCCGCAGGCGATGGGCGGGTTCTCATAATCGGTGCCCCCTTCCCCTTCGGTCCATTGTCTGCAACGGGCTGAGAGGGGCCGAGACTACCGCTCAAATCCCGCTGTTTTGCTTACCCGTCCAGTACCTTTCTCACGGTTTTTGCCATCTCCCCCTTCGTGACCGGTTTGACGACAAAACCTCGTGCCCCGACGGCCCTTGCCGATTCCTCGGTGACCATGTGGCTAAAGCCCGTGGTAAGGATAATGGGCGTGTCAGGTCGAATGGCGAGAAGCTCTGAGGCCAACTGAATGCCAGTCATGCCCGGCATGGTCATGTCCGTAATGACCATGTCGAAACGAGTCGGGTCGAGCCGAAAAAGAGCCAAAGCCTCCCTGCTGCCCGTCTTACCTGTTACTTCATATCCGAGTTCACCAAGGATATCAACGCCCATCTCCACAAGAGCCTCTTCGTCGTCAACAAAGAGAATCTTCTCATGCCCCATGGGCATATCCTCACATCCCGTCAGCTCAGCCGCCCACTCTTCCTTGATTTTCGGAAAGTAAACCGTGAAGGTCGATCCTTTGCCCACTTTGCTTTCTACGGTGATATATCCATTGGCCTGTTTCACGATCCCCATGACAACAGATAGCCCGAGCCCGGTGCCTTCTCCCGGCGGCTTTGTGGTAAAGAAGGGGTCGTAAATCTTCTCTATCACGTCGGTCGCGATACCCGAGCCTGTATCTCTAACGACCAACTTCATATAAAGACCTGGCTCCATCCCCTGGGTACCGCCGTTTGTGAAGTCGCTTAGCTCCATATCGAGGATACCACCCTTCTCCCTCATGGCATATGCGCCGTTCGTGACAAGATTCATAACCACCTGCTGAATCTGCACAGGATCACCAAGTATCACCCCTGATTCGCTTTTTACCGAGAAGTTGATGCCCAGTGTGGAAGGCAACGAAGCCCTCAGCAGTTTAACGGTCTCCTTGATGATGCTGCTCAGTTGAAGAGGCTTCTTCTCCTGCTCGGTCTGCCGGCTGAATGTGAGCATATGCTTGACCAGTTCGCGCCCTCGAAGACCCGCCTGCAGCACCCTCTCGAGGTAGCGCTGCTCTCGGGCCCCCGCGACCGTACGGTCGCGGGCCAGCTCGCTGAAGCCGATGATAGCGGCAAGGATGTTGTTGAAGTCATGAGCGATCCCTCCTGCGAGAATCCCGAGGGCCTCCATCTTTTGGGCCTGCCGCATCTGGCTTTCCGCCTGTTCGCGCTCCCTGGTCTCTTGTTTTAACCTTTCATAGGCAGCACGCAACTCCTCGGTCCGTTTCTGAATCTTCACCTCCAGTTCGTCGTGGGCGTGGCGCAGCGCCTCTTCTGCCTGCTTTCGCCGGGTGATATCGAGCCAGGCGACGATGCCACCTGTAATGTTGCCTGCGCTGTCTCTGATAGGTGATGCATTACAAAGAAGTGACAACTGTTCTCCTTGCTCGGTTTCCTGAACCAATTCTGCATCGCTGACGATATCGCCGTATCTTATGGCACGCACTAATGGCAGCTCTTCTTCGCCGAGAGGCGTGGCGCCATCGGCGGCAAGAACCCTCCATCGGTGTGCCACCTGCTCTGCGGTCATTCCGTGGTGGGAACCGCCGAGAATCTCCTCTCCGTACCGGCTTACCATCCTGATTTTCATGTCTGGCGCATCGGCGATGGTAATACCGGTTGGCACCTGCTCCATAACGCTCTGCAGGAGCCGCAGCCTTTCTTCCGCCTCGACCAGTGTGCGTCTGAGGACCTCCTCTGCCGCTTTACGTTCCGTGATGTCCCTGAACGCGAGCACAACCCCGACGATATTACCCACTGCGTTCCGAATCGGCGCGCCGCTGTCATCGATGGGGACCTCTGTTCCGTCCTTTCGAACCAGGATTGTGTGGTTGGCGAGACCCACGACGGCGCCTTCCCGGAGCACCTTGGCGACCGGGCAATCGACTGCAGCACGGGTCTCTTCGCCTATGATGCTGAAAACCTCTCCCACAGGTCTTGAGACGGCCTGATCGAGCCTCCAGCCCGTCACTGTTTCGGCAACGGGGTTCATGAACGTGATTCGCCCTTCGACATCGGTGGCAATGACCGCGTCGCCGATGCTTGCAAGGGTGGTTGCCCAGCGTTGTTCACTCTCATGGAGTGCCTTCTCGGCCTGTTTTCGCTCTGCAATTTCTTGTTGCAGCACAGCGTTAGCACGGTCCAGTTGAAGTACGTTGTCGATCAGTTTCTCCTCGTGCTGCTTCAGCTTACGGAACAGAATCTCCTGGGGCTTGGTTATGCTCGTCTCGATGACTGCCACATATATGAGGTAGAAGGAGGCTATCTGAAACAGGTGGCCGATCATGTTGGTGACACCGAACGGATCGGTGTAGAGGGTGAACATCAGGCCCGTGGCAATCGAAAGAATGATCGAAAAGATAAGGACTCTTAGAACCCTCGGATCGAAGGACTGGCGGTTCACGAACAGGAGTCCCGCCGCCACGAGGAGGATCACGCAGATGACATAGTCGCTCACGATTTTGAAAGGTGTAAGCCCCACTCCCTCGATAATGCAGGCCGGAAACACCTTCCAGTAGAAAACTGAGAGAAGGATCAATAAGGTCGCCAATGAATAGGAAACAAACATGAGGAACGCATTGAGCCTGCGGTTGATAAAGAACGGGGCGATGAGCAATGAGAGGCTTAGCACATATCTGCCGGCTATATAGAATGTGGGCCCCAGATTTCCGTATCCAGGGAATACACCCATGTTTTTGTTACCCAGCATATGTATCAGATCAAGGAAGGCGAAGAAGAGGAGGGAGATGCCCAGGTACGTAAAATAGTGGTTGTCTACATTACGTCGTGAATTCCAGACGACCACAAAAGCACACGCAGCAATGACGATGCTGAGGCCATCGGCCAAACTGTGAAACAGGTTGTAGCTGTACCTGCTGATAAGATACAGTAAAGGTACTGACCAAACGGCGAGCAGTATGGCCGCGATGCGCGTTAGCATACCTTTTTTCATCATGTCTGACCCCGGAATTCGCTGTAATAATCTACATACTTATGAGGAGCGGGTAAAGAGGGAGGCGCTACTGGGCACGGGACCGTCCGGGACCAGAATCCAACGGGCGCCAGGGTTATATTTTCCGAAAAAGGTTTTAGTGATCAACACATCAGGGATCTATCGTTTGTGAGGCGAGGCGGGCCGTGCGTCGAGTACTTCCCTCACCGTCTTAGCCAGCTCCGCTCTGGTCAACGGCTTCATGACAAATGCGCTGAGGCCTGCCTGTTTGGCCGTCTCGGCATCGACCTCATTACTGAAACCCGTGCAGAGTATTATGGGTAGGTCTGGTCGGATGGTGCGCAGTTCGGTTGCCAGCGTGAGACCGGTCATTTCCGGCATGGTCTGATCGGTAAGGACAATGTCAAACCGATAAGGGTCCTGTCTTATAAGGGCCAGCGCCTCACGGCTGCTCGTCTTGCATGTGACCGTATACCCCAGTCTCGTGAGCATCTCGCCCCCCATTTGGGAAAGTGGTTCCTCATCCTCAATGAACAGCAGACGCTCGTGCCCGTGATGGACGTCTGGGTCGCGTCCCGGGGAGGTGATATTTTTCTCGCCCACATACTCGGGGAGGTATACCGTGAAGATAGAACCTCTGCCCGGTTCAGTCCGCACGGTGATGGCACCTCCGTGGTTTCCGACGATCCCGTGGGCGACTGACAGGCCGAGGCCCGTCCCTTCAGGAAAGCTCTTGGTGGTAAAGAAGGGGTCGAAGATCCTGCCCGCTACGTCGGAGGTCATTCCTTCTCCTGTATCAGCAACGGACAGTTTCACGTAGCGGCCGGGGAGCAGGACGGGGTCGGGCGCTTCCCCGGGCGAGGAGAAGCCAACAGTGCCGAGGTCGATCGCTATGGCGCCCCCGCTCTTACCCATGGCCTGCGCGGCGTTCGCGCAGAGGTTCATGATCACTTGCTGTATCTGGGTCGAGTCCGCGAGAACAAAGTGCGAACCGTTGTTTGCCTTTACCCGAATATCGATGGTCGTGGGTATAGATGCGCGGAGGAGCCTTACCGTCTCTTTGACAATCGGCCCTAACTGAAGCACCTTCTTTTCTAAACCCGCTTGACGGCTGAAGGTCAGGATCTGCCTGACCAAGTCCCTGCCGCGCAGACCGGCCGTGAATACCCTATCAAGATGACGGCGGGCGGGGGACGTCTCGGAAACCTTGTCTCGGGCCAGCTCGCAGAAGCCTATGATGGCAGCAAGGATGTTGTTGAAGTCGTGGGCGATGCCCCCGGCAAAGGTACCGAGGGCTTCCATCTTTTGGCCCTGTCGGAGCTGTTCCTCGAGACGAGCCTTCTCCTCCTCTGCCTGCTTACGCCGGGTGATGTCCTGGTTTGCCCCGTACCTTTTGACGACGCGGCCTGAATCATCCTTAACGATCCTGGTTCGCACCAGAATGTACCGTATTTCCCCGTCACGACGAACAATACGGTGTTCAAGATCGGCAACGGATTGGAGGCCCGGGCTTGCAGTGTTTTGTTTCACGAATTGATAGACGAGCTGCTGATCATCGGGATGGATAAATCGTTTTGCATATTCTTCCCTTGCCATCCGGTATCCTCCCTCCTGCTCGGCGGTGGTACCATAAAGAGCATAGAAGGGATCATTGAAGGTGTATGTATTATCCGTGGAATCGAACTCCCAGTAGACGATATTGGCAAGGTCCATCGCTTCGGACAGTTGAAGCTGGCTTGTCCTCAGGGCCAGCTCGGTCCTCCTGCGGTCGGTGATGTCATGGATAATGCCGGCTACCCCGACGATTTCACCCTTCTCAATGACGGGAAATCTGCGAGTTTCACAGAATCTGTCCCCGACCGCCTCGATGCTGACCACCATCTGCTTCTCACGAATAGCCTGCCGATCACATTCCTCACAAGCCAGGGCAGCTTCTTCCGCCATAAGTTCCTTGTCGGTTCTGCCCAGAATATCTGCTTGATTGCGCCCGAAGAAGGTTGCATTTGCTCGGTTGCTGAGTTGGTAACGGAGCTGTAAGTCTTTTAAGAAGAAGAGGTCAGGACCGACGTTGACCAGAAACTCCAGTTCCTGAATCCTCTTTTCTAAGCCGGATATTCTTTCGAGGAGTTCCGCTTCCGAGTGGTGCTTCATTGGGCCTATTGGGAATACTTGACGGCTATAACGACGCTCCTGGGAGCCACAACCTCCTCGAGAAGCCGTTCCTTCGTCATGTCCGAAAAGGATTGCCGGTCAATCAAAGCTACAGTTCTGCTATTCCTCATATCGGTACTCCCGTACCCCCCCTTCCATTCGGTGGGAAGAGAGAAACAATCCTCAGACCGCCACCGAGGGCTGCGGAAAACGGCACGGTAAGGGATTCCTGTGTCGACGTCCCAGAGAAATTATAGAAGGCGTGCCAAGGCGTGTCAACCGCCGAGAAGGGCGGCGAAAGATGATTCAGTGCCGGCTTCATGCCCTGGGGACATATTTTCAGGAAGTTACACGGAACAAGGCCTACTTTTCCCTGGCGATATTGGATAGAAGTCTGGGTGATCGAAAGGAGGCTGGGCTCTTTAGCTTGTAAAAACCGGGAGGCTACCTGTCGAGTACTTCCCTCACCGTCTTAGCCAGCTCCGCTCTAGTCAAGGGCTTTGTGATAGATGTGCTTATGCCGGCCCGTTGAACAGATGGGACATCAGTCTGGCTACTGAAACCCGTGCACAGTATTACCGGTAGGTTTGGCCTGGTGGCGTGCACTTCCTTAGCCAACTCGATACCTGTCATACCCGGCATGGTCTGATCGGTAATGACGAGATCAAACTGATGAGGATCGTGTCTGATCAGGGCGAGTGCCTCCCGGCTTCCAGTTCTACAGGTGACCGCGTAACCCAGCCTCGTGAGCATCTCGTCCATCATCTGGGCAAGGGGTTCCTCATCCTCGACAATAAGCACCCGCTCGTGCCCGTGAGGGATCAGGGTGTCCCGGTCTCGGGAGGAGCGTTCTCCCTCGCCCCTGTACTCGGGGAGGTAGACAGTGAAGATAGAGCCCCTACCCGGCTCGCTCCAAACGGTGATTGCGCCCCCATGTTTCGCTACGATACCGTGAGCAACCGGCAAGCCGAGTCCTGTTCCTTCGGCAGGTTTCTTGGTGGTAAAAAAGGGATCGAATATCCTTCCGGCCACGTCGGCGGTCATGCCTGCTCCGGTATCGGAGACCGAAAGCCTCACATAGCGGCCTGGATTCAGGGCAGGGTCCGGGGCGTCCTTGGGGGATGAGAAATTCACGGTACCAAGATCGATGGTCAGGGTGCCGCCGGACTCACCCATGGCATGGGCGGCGTTGGCGCACAGATTCATGAGCACCTGCTGCATCTGCGTCGGGTCTGCGAGCACAAAGTGAGAGCTGCCCTTCGCATTCACCTGCATGTGGATGGTAGCGGGGATGGAGGCACGAAGAAGCTTGACCGTTTCTTTAACAAGCGACCCTAATTGAAGCACCTTTTGTTCAAGACCTGTCTGCCGGCTGAAAGTCAAGATCTGCCTCACCAAATCCCTGCCCCGTAAGCCGGCGCTTAAGACCCTCTCCAGATGACGGTGGGTGGGAGACATCTCCGGGGTCTTGTCTCTGGCCAGCTCGCAGAAGCCAATGATGGCAGCAAGGATGTTGTTGAAGTCGTGGGCAATGCCTCCGGCGAAGATGCCGAGGGCCTCCATCTTGTGGGCCTGGCGGAGTTGGTCTTCAAGCCGCTTGTTTTCGGTGATGTCTTCATAGATGAGACCGATGCCGGTCACACTTCCGTTTAGGCCCCTTACGGGAAAGAGGTTCACCCGAGCGGTCACCCCAAGACCCTGCCCCTCAGCAGTGTTTCTGGTTATCTCCACATCCTTGATCGTCTCGCCGCCTTCCAAAATGCGCGGGGCTACGCTTTCGAGCCAACCTGCGACTTTTTGGTTAACCACTTCCCCAACGGTCCGACCGATGTGTTCGTGAGGGCTGATGCCGTTTATCTCCGCCAGCTTTTGGTTGACCCTGACGTGTCTGAGCTGCCGATCAAGGATGGCCAGACCAACAGGGGCAAACTTGTAATACGCCTCGATTTCTGCGAGCTGGTTACGGGCAATTTCTTCACTTTCTCTGAGTTGCTGAGTTCTTTCCTCCACGCGCAACTCCAGTTCGTCCCGGGATTTACGGAGCTCTTCCTCCAACCTCCTGCGGTCGGAGGTATCCCTGACTATGGCCAGCGTCGCAGACCTTCCTTTGTAATTGAACACCCCGAGGGTCAACTCTGCCCTCGCCGGCGTGCCATCTCTGCGTCTCAGGAGGGCCTCGTACGAGGAGACCACCTCTTCTCCGGCCATGCGCCGCCGGTGCAGGTCGGCAACCCTCTCCACATCGCTTGGATGGATATGGTCCGTTATGGGTGAGCCAATCAGAAGATCGACCGTGCTGCCGTCAAGCTCAGCCATGCGAGGGTTGGCATACTTGATAATGCCGTCCTGTACGATGACGATACCATCGTTTGCGTTTTCCACAAGGGTTCGGTATTTCTCCTCGCTCTGCCGCAGCGCTTCTTCTGCCAGCTTGCGCTTGGTGACATCTCTGTATACACCCTCAATACCTATGACCTCTCCGTCCCTGTCCCGATAGAAGTGGCTGTTCGTGGAAATAAGAACAGACGTTCCGTCCTTACGTTTGAGCGTCACCTCGTAGTTCGTGACTACGCCGTGTTGATGCAAGATGGCCAGCAGTTTCTCCCTCTCTTGGGGATCCGAATAAAAGGCTTCGGCGATATCCTTTCCCACCAACTCTTCCACGGATGAATAGCCCAGCAGGCGCGCGGCGGATGGGGTGCAGAAGAGCAGTCTGCCGCCCAGATCGCATCGGTACACGGCATCCTGCATATTATCCACGAGGGTTCGATATTTCTCCTCGCTCTCTCTCAGTGTCTCCTGGGCCACTCCGACCATGATGGCCTGGGATGCCATGGCGGCAAAGCTCTCCAACAGATTCTCCTGGCTGGCGGCAATGACCTTCTTGCTGAACATGGCCAGGACGCCCACCGTCCGTCCGTCAGAAGAAACAAGGCGATACCCGGCAAAAGAGACAAGCCCAAGCCTCTTTGCCCATTCATGGTCATGCACCCTTTCATCGTGGACTACATCGTTGGTCACAAAATGAGACCATTCTCCGCTGGCTACCCGTCCGATCTTGTATGCGCCAAAGGGAACACGCCGATGTCTGCCGTTGGTATGGGTATACCGCCCCGAACTGGCGATCAGATGGAGACAGGAGTTTCGTTCCCTGCAAACGTGGGGGCCGTCCGTAACCGATCCATGGAGACAACCCCGTTCGCAGAGGTCTCCGGGTCTCGTGATCCAGATCCTGGAAAAATCAGCACCGAGGGTCTCTGTGACGACATCGACAATAGACTTGATCTTCTGGGTGAGGGTAGCGTCGCTCAGCAACTCTCGGTAGAGGCTGTTCAAGACAACGTCGTAGTTGGCTGTTCCCAATGGCTTCACACAGGCCATCCTTCAGGCTCTAAAATTCTCGCCATTACGGTAATCCCTTTCCCCTCCGGGGGGCGGGCACCACCAAAGAGACCGCCGGCCCTCGGGCTTCATTAGGGGAGAAAAGCCTCATAACGGGGCAATCTCACCTCGGCGGAGCTATCACCCAGATACTATATCATAGCGATCGTCCCGGCTCCTCTTTTTCCTTGAGCCCTTCGCAAAACTTCCCACAATCAGTTAGAAGGTATTTTGGGTAGATCACTTGTGCAAAAGTCCCCTCTACAACGGGGCAGATAACCTGACAAAAAGGAGCGCGCAAAATGATATACTATCTCTCCTTGGAACGGAAAGCCTGGAGGGAGAGAGCGAAGATACTGAAAAGGGATGTCTATGCCCTTTACCTATGCTCAAGGCATCCAAGAACACCCTTATGTGCCAAGGCATTGGCCATTCTCATCATCAGTTATGCCCTTAGTCCCATTGATTTGATGCCTGATTTTGTCCCTGTTCTCGGCTATCTTGATGATCTTATTCTGATACCCGCGGGGATTACCCTTCTCCTGCGCATGATACCGGACGACGAATTGCAGGAATGCAGGCAGGAGGCCGAAAAGAATCCTCCAGCCAAGAAGATCAGGAGTCTGATAGGGGGCGCCTTCATCGTCTGCATCTGGCTTCTCGCCATCTACGCTACTTTTCGACTGATTGCCCACCTGACCGGGACGTAGACATGACGTGTTCAGCCCTCTTGGAGGGCAAGAGATTTTGCTTCCTCTTGGCAATCGCTCTAATGCTGGCTAAGCCGAAGGATAAGCATGGGACCGTCGGGGACAATGGCCCAGCGGGCGTCAGAGCCATGTTTTCGAAGGAGAAACTCGATCGCCTTCTCAATAGAATCCACGGGCAACATATGGTACCTCGCAACCTGCTCAGGGGGTAGGCCTTCTGTATAGAGCCACACATCCTTCTCAGCCACTACCTGATAGGTCTCCTGGGCACACCACTGATCGGGCACGAAAAATTCCTTTTCCCTGAGGCGGCAAAGGAAAACCTCAGGAGAATCGACCATGTCCAGAACCTTGCGATACTCCTCGCTCCCTGCCCCCTCCGCACATCGGCTCGCAATGACGATGTCCCCGTCCTTCTTGACCACCGGCGAGGCTCCCGTAATACCCTTGACCGTCTGGTAGAGGTTGCAGTCCAGGGGCGCGCCGGCGTTTGTCGTTACGATAAAATCGAGCGGCCCATCCAGTTCCCTGACGCAGTGCTGTTCAAGGAAACGGCAACCGGCCAGGTGGCCATGCACAGGATGGCCTGAAAACACCCCTGTTACCTCTTTCCTGCTGTTGAGGGTCACATTTACTAAGAAATCGGCCCCCGCGTAATCCATCACCTCGAGACCGGCCTGGTGGAAGGGATTGCCATCCAGCCTGCCGTATTCCGTGCCCGGATGGGCAATGATCTCGGGGCCGTGCATATATTCAAGGGTCTCGACCGAGGAAATACCCGGAAGAATCGCTTTTCTCCCCCCCGAATAGCCGGCCCACATATGGGGCTCAATAAAACCGGTGAGAACCTTCAGACCCGAATCAACGTAGCGTCTATTTATGAGGGCAGGTACGGTTCCGCCGATCCTTCCGACCTGAACCATCTCGCTTCGTTCCTTCGATAGATGGTCAACAACCGCGTATCGGGCCAGGATTTCCGGGCCAAGAAGCTCCCGACGCTCAGTCTCGGTGGATGGCCGGTGGATGCCGGTAGCTATGAGGATGGTGATGGCGGAAGGGGCGATTCCCTGGTCCTCGATGATACGCAGCATTGGTGGAAGGATGAGACGGTTCGGGACAGGGCGGGTGCTGTCGCTGACAACGATACAAGCCGACTTCCTCCCCTTCGAGATCTCTGACAGAGACCGCAAAGCGATGGGGGCACCAAGACTCTCTGCGATGGTTCCCGACGGGTCGCCGAGGGGCTCCGGTTCCGTGGGTCGCAGAACGCCAAGGAAACCAGGAGTTTCCTCGACATCCACCGAGAGTCCTTCCAATCCGTACTTGAGATCTACCCGCACGATGCTCCAGCTATTGGCACTGAGCCCTCGGCCATCAGCAAAACAGCCTTCTTCTCCAACACTCTGCGCCTGATCCTTCAATCCCCTTTCGGCAATTACATTCTCATATGTGTTCCGGAGAAGATCAATGGAAAGGAGGGGGCAGAGAGAAAAGTCATAACCCGTTGCAGACGCCGGGTATTACGCCTTATCGTGGGGCGGTTCGGTGTGGCTCAGGGCATCCGCCCTCTTCACAGAGTGTTTGAGTCCCTCGACCTTGGATTCAACGAGTCCCCTTGCCTCGGCTGCCTGGATGAACTCTTTGAACTGATTGAAGCCCAAAGCATTGAAGTAAACCTTTTTCTCTATGAGTTTGGAGTTGACGCTACGAAAGGAATGGTAATTGGTCTTGTCGCCCTTATCGAGTTCGGAAAGCACCTCTGTAAGAACATGGAAGGCCTTGAGCTGCGGTCCTTCCCGTTTGAGGATAGAGGCCACAGGATAGATGAGAGCCTCCGGCCCTTTGCCCTCGAGGGTCACAAACCCCGCCTTCACGGCAGCGGTTACAAAGTCACTCCAATGGGAAAAATTCAGCTTCTTCTCGTTGAAATTGGAGTTAAGCATCTTCATCCTGATCTTCACGGAGCCGATTCCTGGGTGTATCTTCTTTTTCAGCATGAGATCCGCTGCTTCTGCCAGTACCTGAAACCAGTCGTCGATGCTCATGGGCGGCGCAGCGCCCTTGCCATGGTTCGCTTTGTCTTCGGCCGACGGCTGTACCTTGTCCGTCGATTCCTCATCGTTTCCGCCGGGCACAAGTTCCCGATAGTCGACATAACTATCGGCCAGACCAAGCAGGTCCTCCGAGGCATTTTGGGTGTTGCACACAATGTGGACATTCTTGCCGGCACGCCGGAGGGCCAGGACCAAGAATCGAAAATCACTATCACCGGTAACGAGAATAAAGGTGTCTATATGGTCATGGATGCGAAGTATCTCAAGGGTATCGGAGACCAACACCATATCGGAGCTGTTCTTTCGCCCTTTAGGGATATGCACCAGATAGAAGTAACGCCGCGTAAGGGAGGGTGCAAGCTTGCTGAATACCACGTTGTTCCAGTTGCCGTAGGCTCGGGCTGCCACAACTCGACCTTTGGCTTCGGCGTATTCAATCAAGCCTTCGAGAAAAAGTGAATCGGACCCTGGGTTCACATTCTCCAGGTCCCAAAGGATGGCTATGTTGCTCACTGACGTTCCTGAAGTCTATTATACCGTTTTACCGTGGCCTATACAAGCATGCAAAAGCCGCTGCACCCTCTACAGAGGCGGTGCATATCGCAAGGATTCTGATCGGACGAATCGGACTGATCGGCCGGATCAGACAGATCTTGCAAGATGAGGAAGCTCCGCGCCATGCCTTGAGCCCCCACAATCCCGATAGGTCGTGGTGGCTACAGTTTCTCTATTATCTGCCTCGCATAGTCCAGTGCCTGAGCCCTGTCCGTCATCTCCCCGGCTATCTGTTTCTCCCGCACTTCCTCCAGGATCCTGCCGATAAGAGGACCCTGTTCCAAGCCCATGGCAAGCAGGTCATGCCCTGTGATGATTCTGGGGAGCGGCTCACGCCTCCAGTCTTCGAGGGCCGACAATACCTCACCACAACGCCTTCTCACACGTCTGGTCGTCACGTTGTCTCGTCCCCTCGAACTGCCGTACATGTCGAGCAGGGTAAGTAAGACCAGGGGACGGACAAGCTCGCCCATCTTGTATACGACCCTTCTGGTGGCCTTCTCCGTTGCGCCCTCATGGCTTATCAGAAACAGCCGCATGTGGGCCTCTATGAGGGCAGATACTGTCCTCATATCGCTGGAACTGAAACGAAGTCTTTCCATGATTCCTTCGGCGATCTCTCTGGAACGCCGCTCATGATAGAAGAAGTGCACCCGTCCCTTTGTTTCGTCGTAGGAAAAGGTGTAGGCCTTACCTAAATCATGAAAGAGAAAGGCGTATCCCGCAAGGCGCAGATCATCACGACTAAAGTCGTACCACCTCCTGACCCTTCTCAGGTACCTGAAGCCGTCAAGGGTGTGGCCAAGGGTTTCCAGTTCAAAGCCATGCTCGTCATCCAGGGCCTTGAGGGCCAGAAGTTCGGGCACGATCTCAAAGAGAAGGCCCGTTGTGCGCATTACCTCGATGGCGGCACTGGCATTGTCCGAACCGAAGATCAAATCGAATTCGTATTTCACCCGTTCCAGCGCTACACTTTTGATGAGCGCCTTCTGGAGGGCGATAGCTGATTCCAGCTCTCTGTGGAGGGAAAACCCCTTCAGGGCGGCCAGGTGGCGAACAGCCTTGACCATTCTCAAGGGGTCGGAAGCGATTGCCTCCGGCCGGGGGTACCGCAGCACCCGTCCCTTGATATCCTGCAATCCGCCGAGTGGATCGAGAAAAGAACCGCTCCGTACCTCATAGGCCATGGCGTTGACCGTAAAGTCCCGCCTGGCGAGATCCGTTTCAATAGTCGCATCCAGGAAGGTAATGTCCAGACAAACGTCCCGACTGACAATCCTCCTTGTCTGGATCGGTTTCTTTCCCAGCACGAAAGACGGGCGTCCCATTAGGTCTTCAAGGATTTTGAGATCGTTGTGGTTCCGAAGGGCAAGATCGTAGTCCTGGGGTACCTGTTTGAGAGCAACCTCCCGGACCGCCCCGCCCACAAGGTACACCTCTCCCTCGAAGGGGAGGTTGTGCATCCTGCGTACTATATCGAGTTCGGCTAACCTGGCCGCGATGTTGGAGAAGGCGCGGTTCACATACCTATGCTTTTGTAGCCAGACGTGCCAACTGTGTGGCCATCCTTTTTAAGGACTCTAACATGTCCACGTAGACGTAGGAGCCCCGAGGCGTACAGAGACCGGTTATCATACGCTGCTGGTGTTCTTCCGCGTATTTGTGCACCAAATCGACCAATTCGTCCAAATGGGCCTTGCCGGTATTGTAAAGCGTGGGATTCTTTGTGGCATAATAATCCTTGGTATCCCGTATCAGATCGCGCACGCGCCGCATGATGTCTGCAATCTCGGTGTTCCCCTTGTCGGTGAACAGCAACCCCGATTCCGTCTTTCGCTTGATCCTTGACAAAACGTCGTCCATGGCAAGTCCGATCCTCTGGATCGTTGGCAGAAGGTTCAGGAACTTCATCTCCAGGTCGTCCTTCTTCTCCTTTTTTGTCAAACGATCGGCCAAGGGAAGAGAGGCTGTTGCTGCCGTAATGAACTCCCTGTCCGCCTGTTCGATGCATTTTTTGTCGTAGCTCGGCAGGCATTTGATCATTTGATCCATGCAGGAAATCATGGCGTCAAGAACTTTGTTCAAGGTCTGAAGGTATTCTTGCTCATTCATCCATTTCCCTCCGCAGCATCCTAATTTTACATAATACTATCCCTTCTTTGCGTTCCTTTGCAACAGAGGAAACGAGACAAACTGCTTTATATGGGGTTTTTCTCGGACAATCCGGCCGAGCGCAGTACCTCTATCAGCTCCGAGAGGATGACGGCCGTGGCTCCCCAAACCTTATGGCCGAAGACATCGAAGTACGGAACTTCGGTCTGCCTGCCCTTTCGTATCCACCGCTCGGTACGCACATTCGACTCGTCAAAGAGGTGTACAATAGGTAGCTGCAGCAGTTCGGCGACCTCATCCGGCTGGACGAGAAAAGAAGGGGCACGAGGGGTGTAGGCCACGTAAGGATGAACGCAAAAATCGCTCGGGGGTATATAGATAGGCGTAAGGTGTCCGAGAATTCGGATGTCATCGGGGGAGACTCCCACCTCTTCGCAGGCCTCTCTCAGGGCCGTGTGGGCCAGGGAAGCATCATCGGGCTCCTGGCTGCCTCCAGGAAGACTGATCTGCCCTTTGTGATCGGGAAGCGTTTCAGTGCGTCTGGTCAACAACAGGTAGAGCTGATCCCTCTGCTGGTTCGGATAAAGCAGTATGAGTACCCCTGCCCGTTTGGGGCAGTGGTCTTTGGGTGCAGAGCCTACATCCCTATCGCTGGGGGCCATGCGCCGGTGTGCCGCCGGGCCGGGTAGCGGGCCTTTCAGGACTTGTTCGAGCCTGCTCAAAAACATGATAGAGTGGCTGCCTGCCATAGTAGGTGTCTCTTCTTTTTCTACCATAGGTAAAAGGGCTATCCTTAGGCGTCTCCTGATGTCTTTGGAAAGGCCGTTTCGTCGTAACGGGAAAGACGCCGGAAGGCATCGATCTTCTCTCTATCCCCGATTCTCGCCCGGTCAAGACAGAGATGCAAAGATTCTATGGTGCGATCATAGGTCTTCCGGTCCACCGGAAAGGGATGGCCGTCTTTGCCTCCGTGGGCGAAGCTGAACCTCGCGGGATCGCTGAAGCTGGGAGGGGCTTCGTAGACAAGCTCGGACACCAGGGCAAGGGCCGCCAACGTTTTCGGACCTACGCCTCTCGTACCGACGATATCACGGTACGTCTCGCTGTCCGACTCGTGAAGGATGCGAAACACTCTCGATAGCCGTCTTTCATCAAGGTCAGCCGGGGTGATGTAATGCCTTTTTGGCATAGAGAGGGCCACTCTCTTCCAGGTTCTCATCATATCATCAGGATCATTCGACACAAAATCAACAGCGGCCGCCCTAGTGTCCTTACTTTCAGACGCAACCAAATTGAGAATATCGGCGCGGGAATCGCAGGTGATGCCGCTGTGAGGATCGGAGAAGAGATCGAGGTTGTCTCTGGAAAACCATTGGTACCTTCGGGCTGTTTTCGACTCGCCGTTCAATCCCTGCTGAACCACTGCCCATTCTCCTGACGGCGTGAACATGAAGGTATGGTGGTAGATACTGAACCCATCCTGAAGAAGGCTGTTATCTATCTTCGCGCACATTCGGCTTGTTTCGACAAAAGATCTATCGTCGATCTGCCACGCCGAACTGTATCGGGAGATCTCTTCGGGCGTGGCTCTTCCCCGAGCGGCTTTCCCGCCGCAAACTGCAATGGGCAGATCAGAAACACTGGCCAGCCCCTCCTTCAGGGCACCGCAGAGGGTCGTGGTGACCCCGCTCGAATGCCAGTCGAATCCGACCACGCATCCGAAGGCCTGAAACCAGACGGGATCGGCAATACGTCGCAGGAATTCCGCGGCCCCTTTCTCCCGGATCACCAGCTCGGCGATGGCGCCTGCAAGACGGGTCATCCGTTGAAACAGCCACCTGGGGGCCTTGCCGGTGTGGAGGGGCAGACTCGTTATGCCTCGTTTCATTATCCCAAGAGTGCAAATGGGAAAGTGGCCAAATGGCGAAACGGGTAGGGAACCTGTTTTCGTCCGTTATACCATTTCACTATTTTGGCATTTCACTATTTCGCCAATGCACGAGGAACGCTACTTCACGAGGTAGACACTGTCGTGTTCGTGCACCTTCTGCGCAACCTTGATACCGACATCCGTTCCTGGTCCGGCTGTCTGGACGCTTGCGTGCTCCACCTGCATGGAATCTACGGTCTGTTCAAAGTCGGTTGCGTGCCCCTTGATCTTGATCGTATCCCCCACCTTGAGTTCACCGGAGGTTATCCTGATCGCCGCTACGCCAATCTTGCCAAAGTACTTTTCCACTCTGCCTATCGGAGTCTCTTCCATGGATTCCCCCTTGTTTTCTTTAGAGTGTATCACGGGAAGACAGAAAATTGAAGGCTGGAAAATCAGGGTCTCAGGCTCCGGATGATGAAGGTAGCCGCGGCAGGGCTTGGTGTCTCTTCCTATTCAGTCTCGGGTCTTCGGCAAGGTCACAGTAAACCGAGAACCGTGCTTACCATCGCTCGCGGCATCTACGGTCCCGCGGTGAATGGTCACCAGGGCCTTCGCGAGGCTTAAACCCAGGCCGCTTCCCGGCTCGGATCTGCTTTTCTCGCCCCTGAAGAACCGTTCAAAAAGATGCGGCATATCCTCCTCGGAAATGCCGCTCCCTGTGTCCGCCACCGTGATGGCGACCTCCCTTTCGTTGCCCCCTGCCGTCAGGGTGATGCGGCCGTTTTCAGGGGTGTATTTTATGGCATTGTCCAGGAGATTGGCAAATACACGCTGGAGCTTGTGACGGTCGCACCTCAGGATCAGCGCGGCGGGGCCGTCCACAACAAGGCTGACGCTCCTGTCTTCGGCCAGAGGCTGAAAGAGGTCGCACACATCACGCAAAAGGACCATGAGGTCGATCTCCTCACAGCTCAGCCCCGTCAAACCCGATTCCGCCTCCGAAATGGACAACATGGTATTGATGATTCCGAGAAGGCGGTCACATTCCTCAACCACCGTACCAGCCATGATGGTGTCCCCTTCGGGGGAAGTTTCACTGAAAAGAGCCATTTCAGCAACCCCTCTCATCCTTGTGATAGGGCTTCGAAGGTCGTGGGCTATATTGTCCGTTGTCTCCTTCATGCTTCTCAAGACCGTTTCAATGCGCTCCAGCATCCCGTTAAAGGCGACCGCAAGCTGGTCGATCTCGTCCTCCGTGCCCCTAACGGGCACCCTCTGGCTTAGGTCGTGGCCCGCTATGGAGATGGCCGTCTGGGTTACCGCTTTCACTCCTGTGAGGGCCCTTCGCGCCAAAAGCCAGCCGACAAAGACCGAGCCGACGGCGATCACACCTAAAGCGTAGGCAAAAAACCCCGTGTAGGCCTCCAGCAACTCATGGAGCGACCTCGGCGAAAGATAAACGTGGTGGATGCCTCGCTGCATAGCCAGGTAGAAGATGCCGAAGGCGATCAGGGTAGAGCCCGTAAAGATCGCTGCATACCAGACTGTCAGGCGAAAGGCGACTGTCCGTGCAAAACTAAGGAGTTTCCCGAAGGACATATCCTGCTCCCCTGACCGTGTGGATCAACTTCCGCTCAAACCCATGGTCGATCTTGTCCCGAAGCCTGCTTATCCGGGCTTCGATCACGTTCGTTTGGGGGTCGAAATTGTAATCCCACACATGTTCCATGATCATGGTTTTGGAGACAACCCGACCCTTGTTACGGATGAGGTACTCCAGAAGGGCGAATTCGCGGGGCTGCAGTTCCACCCGTCGCCCCGCCCTTGTCACCTCCCTGGAGAGAAGATCGACCGTAAGATCGGCCGCGGTGAGTCTGGTAGTCTCCGCAGCCCCAGAGATGCGACGAAAGAGGGCCTGGACGCGGGCCAAAAGTTCAGAAAAGGCAAAGGGTTTGACCATATAGTCGTCGGCACCGCTCTCCAGGCCTTTCACCCGATCGCCTACCATCCCCTTTGCGCTCAAGACTATCACCGGGACGAACGAATTTCGCTGACGCAGCCTCGTCAGTAAAGAAAGGCCATCCAGCTTGGGGAGCATAAGGTCGAGAATGACCAGATCATAGGGCTCGGTAAGGGCAAGATGGAGACCTGTTTCGCCTTCCGACGCATGGTCAACGGCATATCCCCACTCCCTCAAACCCTTTCTGATGAATGCGGCTATGGTGTCGTCGTCCTCGACAAGGAGTATACGCATTGACCTCTCTCCTATCCCCCGCCGGCCTCCACATACGCGTCAGATTGCGGTACCCAGGGGTCCCGCATGGGTCATGGTTGAGATGCCGACCGGCCTGATTTCTTCATTATACCTGTCCTCCAGTTATTTCTCATCCCCACGAACCACCGTTGCCTGCCCCTGTCCTGCCCCCGCAAGGAGTGAAAAGGGACACGGCTGTACCCATCGGCCCGAGCCCTTTAGTCGATCTTCGCCTTGGTGTCGAGATAGTATTCAACGGTCAACCTCAGGGCTGTATCAACATCGATCCTTGGCTCCCAGCCCAGAATCTCGCGGGCCTTCCTGATCGAGGGTACCCTGCGATCGATGTCCTGATAGCCATTTCCGTAGAACGTGCCCGATGATGTTTCCACAATATCCGAGACCTGAGACGACGGGTCATGTGAGGAATGTTTCAGAAAGATACCTCGCAGTCTGTGAGCCAGCTCTTTGATGGTCAGCTCGTTTTTTGGGTTGCCTATGTTGAAGATCTGTCCGTCGCACCGGTTTTCCTCGTTCTTGAGGATCTTTATGAGGCAATCGATGCCGTCATCGATAGAGGTAAAGCACCGTCTCTGCGTTCCTCCATCAACGAGTTGAATGGGCAAGCCATGGATCAGGCTGGAAATGAACTGGGTGACGACCCTGGAGCTACCCTCTTTCTCCGGAAGGACCGTAAGGTCGTCCAGTTTCGGGCCAATCCAGTTGAAGGGACGAAAGAGCGTGAACTGGAGGGCCTCCTGAAAGCCGTAGGCCCAAATCACCCGGTCGAGAAGCTGTTTGGAAGCGCTGTAGATCCACCGCTGTTTTTGTATGGGACCGACAACCAGAGGGCTCTCGTCCTCATCGAATTCTTTGTCGGGAGACATGCCGTATACCTCCGAAGTCGACGGAAACACAAGCCTCTTTCCGTAGCGGACGCAATCCCGCACAATCTTTAGATTGGCCTCGAAATCGAGCTCGAAAACCCGCAAAGGCTCGCGCACATAGGTCATGGGGGTAGCGATGGCGACGAGAGGGACCACCACATCGCACTTCTTGACGTGGTATTCGATCCACTCCCTGTTGATACATATGTCCCCTTCGACAAAGTGAAAACGCTCATTCCCCCGGCATTTCTCCAGCTTGTCGTCCCGTATATCCATCCCATAGACATCCCAATCAGTCTCCCCGAGAATACGCCCCGCCAGACTGTTTCCGATAAACCCATTGATGCCGAGAATCAGTATCTTCACCATGTCCTCCTGAACGTTCTTAATATTATTAACGACCTACGAAGACCACGAACCGGTCTTTGTCGTAATCGACCTGGTGAACCGGAGAAAATCGTGAGGAAAAGTGAGCTGGTAGGCCGTATTGGTCCTTCACAACCACTGTCTTACCCGTTTCATCCTTGGGTATGTCATCCGGCTTCGATGCCGCATAAACCGGTTGTTTCAAATAGTATATAAAGGCCGGCGAAGAGAAGTCGCACGCGTACACACGCTGCAGATAGACTGAGTCTGAAGTTGCAGCATCGATCATGCCCTGAACTGATTTTGAATCCCTGCCCTTTGCAGGTAAATAGAGATAATGATAGAAAAATCCTAGGCAGATCAGATAGACAAGGACGGCGGAAAGGCTGCCCCGAGGGGACTTCACGGTCAGGCAAAAGAAAAAGATAATACCGAGAAAAACCAGCACGGTTAGGGCAAGCCTCCCCAAGGAACCCGTGCTCAGCCCACCCGCCAGGCTGTTTGATGCCGCCGAGGCCGCAACCATACCGAGGATAGGGCATAGGGCTATGACTAGGGCAAACCCCTTCAGGGCAGGACCGCTCCATTGGTTACCGACCACGGTCTCCCATTTTTCCTTCAAGAATATCCCTGTCAAAAGCGCCATAGCCGGAAAAAGGGGGAGGAGGTAGACAGCCCTCTTGCTACGGGAAAATTCGAAAAACAAGAAGGTAAAGGCGAACCACACCAACGGCAACCACAATCTCCGTTTGACGGCATGGTAGATCGCAAAAGGCAGCAGGCAACTCCAGGGCAGGAAGGTAAAGAAGAGCTTCGGAAAGTAATAAAAGGAGGACTCGGTATGATCAAAGCCCTTTATGTAACGGGTGAGATTCTGGTGAAGGATAAACTCACGGGCATAGGCTTCCCCTGCGACGATAAACCAGATTGAAGAAAGCCCGAGGGCAACGAGGCATCCCACAACCAGGGGAAGAAAAAACGGCTTTAGGCTTCTTTGGCACAAGAGTGATAAAAAGAGAACTCCCACCGGGATGAGTAGCCCGGCCGGGCCATTAGAAAGAACGGCAAAGACCGATGGGAGAAGAGCGCACGCGAAGAACCATCGTCGGTTGCTCTGTACCGCCAGATCACCAAGACAGATGGTCAAGCCGATAAACAGGGCAAAAGTCATGTCCATGACGGATTGCCTGGCGTACGATAGAAATAGGAAATTCGTTGCCAGCGCAAGAGCAGCGAGCAACCCGGAAGTCGGACCAGCCATCCTCCGTCCGACGAAAAACGTCAGGATCAAGAGGATCGTGGCGGCCAGGGCGGACGGGATTCTTGCGCTGAACTCGTCAAGCCCGCCTTGAATTTTGGAAGCGATGATTATGAGCCAGGGGTAAAGGGGTGGTTTCTCCAGGTACGGTTGGCCGTTCAGGTAGGGATGGACGTAGTCGGAGCGCCCCATCATCTCCCGGGCCTCGATGGCCTGTCGCGGCTCATCGGGATCCCACAAAGCGGTGGAGCCAAGGTCATGGATGAACAATAAATAGGAAAGGCAGAGGATCACCGAAAGACCGAGATACAGTATTACCCTGTCACCCCGGGTCGCCTTCAGCATCTCCCATGGGGCCCTGCACGGCCCTGGTGTCTTCAGTTGTGGTCCGATGGTCTGTCATCTCCTGATCGGTATAAATAAGTGACCCATCATACCCCGTCGGAGATCACCTTTTCTTTGCCGCGAGATTACCATTTCTTAATCTATTTCTGAGGCCTCGGTCACAGCGTGACGGGAGGCGGGAGGAACTCAAAGGGCAAAAACGGCCCTGCCGGCGATAGGACCGGTGCCTCTTGACCCTCTTACCATCGGTCAGCAGCGGATCATGGCTCCGGTGGTGCGCTGTATCGGTGGATCTTTCTCGACCCTTAGTGGTCTGCGGCCTCGCGATGTGTCTGATCGAGCCGTAAGGGTGAAGTCAAGACGTAAAGTACCAGGGCACGATGTTCACCCATGCCCTTTTGGGCCAGCAGATCAAAGGGGCCTGCCGATTCAATCTCCTTGCCGAGCCGACCTCTCGAGTCCCTGGCGATCACGTAGAGGCTTCTCTCGCGGCCCATGGCTGCTTTCAACGAATCGAGTGTCTCTATCTCTATCAGGTAACGCCCCGAATAGAATGGAATGGCCCCCCTTATGGTCTCGTCGGGCTGATAAACGTACAATCCAGCGGCGGGAGGCACCTTGGCGGCCACCTCATTGCAGAAAGGAACGAAGCTTTTCTGTTGGTCCACAAGAGGAACCACCACGATCAGGGCAAGGAGTAGAAGGGACACCAGTGACCCACCGGTGAAGAGCCAAAATCTCTTTCCACTCCTCTTCAAGCTCCAGAGCCCAAGAAAAGCGAGCAGGGCGATGACAAAGGAAAAAACCCCGCAGCCAACCAGGGCGCCCGGCCCCATCGAAAGGCCGTATCTTCGGGAAGCGTATAGCAAAAAGGGAATGGCAGCCACACCCACCACCAGCGGTACCAGACCGAAGAGATACGCAAAGAACCGGTCGAACCATGTGGTGACAGGCCGGTCAAACATCGAATCGACATAACAGCCGACCAGGATGGAAGCAGGAGCAAAAATGGGCATGAGATAGAGGATCCTCTTCGTGGATGCCGCGCTGAGCAAAGCAAAGCCTGAAATAAACCAGCACGTCGCAAAGAGAAGGGCCTTTTTCTGTGAGACTTCGACCTCTTTTCTTATTCTGAGAAGCCATACCCCAGCGGGGACGATCATAAGGCTCCAGGGCAGGAACCCAGCGGGTAACTGGGTCATGTAGTAGTAGATAGGCTGGTTATGACCGGTCGAGCCGCCGGCAAAGCGTTCCAGATGATTGCGGAGCAGGAAAACCTTGATGAATTCGTCCCCGCCTTGGTGCCAAAGGGAAAGAAACCAGGGCAAGGTCAAGGCCCCAAAGACGAGAACGCCGAGCCACAGGTGCATCCGCAGGATTTCTTTAAGGTTCCGGTCGAAGCTGAGGAACACCAGAACAGCCACCCCCGGGAGGGCAACGCCGATAAATCCTTTGGTATAGAAAGCGAGGGAACAAAAGACGTAGCACAAACTGTAGAAGAGTAACCGTCTCCATCGATCCTGGCCCGAATAGGCGACCCAGAAGCACAGAAGAGCGAGGTAGATGAACAGTGCCAATGCACTGTCCACCACGGCCCAGTTGCCTACACGGAAGTATTCTACGGAGGTTGCCAGCACGAAGGCTGAGAGAAAACCGACGCGGGGGCCGAACTGTATGAGGCATACCAAAAAGATGGTAACCACGCCGCCAAGGGCAAAGACGGCGGAAGGCAGCCTGGCAGCACCTTCCGACATCCCGAGCGCCCTGAAGACTGCAGCCATAGCCGCATAGTGGAATGGCGGATGTTCCAAAAAGGGCCTTTTGTTCAGGGTCGGCACCGCCCAGTTCCCGCTGACGGCCATCTCTCGCCCGATTTCGGCGACCCTGGGCTCATCGGGGGTCCAAAGGCCGTGGTTCCAAAGACCGGCAGAAAAAAGTGGTAACACGGAAATGAGAAGAAAAAGAAAAAAGAAGAGTCCTCTGGGCCTGTCGTTCATGATTCCCCTTTAGCGTACTCAAGCCTATGGTCTGAAGTCATCATATAACAGCAAACGTTACCGAGAAATTACCGGCAGGTTACCTTGCGGCCAATACCAGGGGCGCGCCGCGCCGGCAAACCCCACGTGCCTATAGATTCTGTTACTCGAATCATGTACAATAACGCGGTACGCCGTAGCAGAAGACAGACTTCAAATCCCAGGCGACATTTCGGCCTACCACCAACTACCCTATGTTTGATGTAATCGTTATCGGTGCAGGACATGCAGGATGCGAGGCTGCACTCGCAGCATCGCGTATGGGGGCGAGAACCCTTCTTTTGTCGATGAACCTGGACCGTATCGCCTATATGTCGTGCAACCCTGCCGTGGGGGGACTGGGCAAGGGGCATTTGGTCAAGGAGGTGGACGCCCTGGACGGTGAGATCGGCAAGAACGCTGATATCACGGGTCTGCAATTCCGCATCCTCAACATGACCAAAGGGCCGGCGGTGAGGGCTACCAGGGTTCAGGCCGACAAGATGGCCTACGCTTCGAGGATGAAAATGGTCCTCGAAGGGCAGGACAATTTGTCGATCAGACAGGCGACTGCCGAGGAGATCCTGACCCGTGACGGCAAGGCCGTTTGTGGGGTAAAGACATCCTTTGGAGAGGAGTTTCGTGCACGATCCGTTGTCGTTACCGCAGGCACGTTCATGAAGGGACTGATCCACATAGGATTCGATCAGATGGAAGCAGGCAGAATGGGCGATTTTTCGTCAATCGGTCTTTCTGACTGTCTGGGGCACCTTGGTCTTCAGTTGGGCAGGCTCAAGACAGGTACGTGCCCCAGGCTGGACGGGAAAACCATCGATTTTGCCGGCTTGACGGCCCAGGACAGCGACAGGCCTCCTCTCGGCTTTTCATTTCTCAATCTACCCATCACCCAACCGCTTAAGCCCTGCTATGTGACCTATACCAACGAGCAGACCCACGACATCATCCGCTCTTCCCTCGACCGATCACCCCTCTACTCGGGCAAGATCAGGTCTACCGGCGTTCGCTATTGCCCCTCCATTGAGGACAAGGTGGTCAAGTTCGCCGATCGGAACAGACACCAGATCTTCCTTGAACCGGAGGGTATCGACACCTGTGAGTACTACCCTAACGGGCTTTCCACGAGTCTGCCTCTGGATGTTCAGATAGGGCTCCTGCGAACCCTGCCGGGGCTGGAGCATGTGGAGATCACAAGACCGGGATATGCCATTGAATACGATTTCGTCTATCCCACTCAGCTCTACCCTACCCTCGAAACCAAGCTCATCGAAGGCCTCTACTGCGCGGGCCAGGTAAATGGAACCACCGGCTACGAAGAGGCGGCGGCCCAGGGGCTCATAGCAGGGGTCAACGCCGTCCAGAAGATCAGGGGCCTCGAGCCGTTTTGTCCCGGCCGGGACGAGGCCTACATGGGCGTCATGGTAGACGATCTTGTGACAAAAGGTGTCGACGAGCCCTACCGGATGTTCACGTCAAGGGCTGAGTACCGCCTGCTCCTGAGGGAGGACAATGCCGACTTGAGGCTTACTGAAAAGGGGTACAAGATCGGCCTTGTTTCGAGCGAACGTTACGAGAGGGTCAGAGAAAAGAAGGTCAAGATTGACCAGTTGCAGGACCTTTTGAGGTCCAAACGATTGCGACCTTCAAAAACGACGCTGGATCGCCTTGCGGAGATGAACCTCGAGCCGATCTCCAACACTTTGACCCTGGAGGAGTTACTCAGGAGGCCGGGCATTACCATGGATTCGATCAAAGGCCTTGACGAGGCCCTCGACGACTGGGCGCCCGATATTGCATACCAGGTGGAACTCAACGTGAAATATGAGGGATATACGCAAAGACAGAAGGAGATGGTCCAGCGGGCAAGGAGACTGGAAGACCAGGGCATACCGAACGATTTGGTGTACAGTGAGGTATCCGGCCTCTCCCGGGAGGTGGTGGAAAAGCTGAGCCGGGTTAATCCCTTGTCTTTGGGCCAGGCCTCAAGGATCTCGGGTGTGACCCCCGCGGCAATAACCGCCCTCATGATACACATGAAAAAGAAGGGGCAATTGTGAGAGGGGGCTATCAGCAAAAGCATATACGTTTCGTGTTTTTTGGCCGATGGCTGATACCTGAAAGCTGACAGCTCTTAATTGAGTTACCACAAACGGCATTGATGAGGTTTGTATAGCGAATGGAATCCAATTCAGAAATCACACCTGATCTGTTCTCGGGCATCGATGTGGATGCCCTCGGCGTAGGGGACCTTTCTCTTTATGAGAAGGAGATTCTCGGCCTCCCAGGGGTCGCACCAGGTACCTATACACGGGCCATCTGCTTCGGCCTTGCCGTGTCCAAGAGCGTACTCGATACCCTCACGGACGGGCCCACACCCTTCTATCTGCACCACTATCGACAGATCAACTATCGGCTGGACATGACGGCCTACCTGCTGGCCCGAGAGATTGAGAAAGGGGGCTACAAAGCCCTGCCCTTCCCTGCTTCCCAACTGATAGACTGGCAGAACCAGAAGGCCCACATCTCCCACAAACACGTGGGGGTCATCGCCGGGATTGGCTGGATCGGCCGTAACAACCTGCTCGTCCATCCAAAATATGGCTCACAGATGCGTTACAATACGGTCTTTACGGATATGCCCCTTGCGCCGACCCCACCCAATCCGCAAGGGGGATGCGGGACCTGCCGCTCCTGCATGACTGCCTGTCCGGCCGGTGCCATTACCGAGAGACCGGAAGAGTTTGACCACAAAGGGTGTTTTGAGATGTTGAAGCAGTTCAGGAACCAACGAAACGTGGGGCAATATATTTGCGGCCTTTGTGTAAAGGCCTGTAGAGGACAACGATGAGGATAGGCATCAGCGATCAGGCATCAGCGATCAGGCAAAGAACCGGAAAGCATTTTTCGCTCTTGCTGAAAGCTGACGGCTGATTGCTGACAGCTAAAAAGAGGAGAACGATGAAGGCTTTGATAGCACTGGAAGACGGGAAGGTATTCGAAGGGGCTAGCCTTGGGATTGAAGGTGAAACCGCTGGAGAGGTCGTGTTCAACACGAGTATGACAGGCTATCAGGAGATCATGACCGATCCGTCATATAAAGGACAGATCGTCACCATGACCTATCCCCTCATAGGGAACTACGGCGTGAACGGGGATGACGTGGAATCGGGTGGCCCCAAGGTGGAAGGTTTTCTCGTCAGGGAGTTCAGCAAGATTACAAGCAACTATGCGGCCACCGAAGATCTGCTCGACTACCTGAGGCGGAATCGTCTCATGGCTGTCGAGGAGATCGACACCAGAGCCCTGACAAAGCACATACGCTCCAAAGGCGCTATGAAGGCCATCATCTCTACCATCGACCCGGACCCGGAAAGCCTTGTAAAAAAAGCCAGGGAGTCACGGGGCATCGTGGGCATCGACCTCGTGAAAGAGGTGACCTGCGATAAGCCCTCCCTCTTTGACGGCAGCGACGGCTCCCCCTTCTGCGTGGTCATGGATTTCGGCGTAAAAATGAACATTCTGAGGATGCTCAAGAAACAGGGGTGTAAGGTGATGGTGGTACCGGCGCGGACCAAGGCTTCCGACATCCTTGCCATGAAGCCCGATGGGGTGCTCCTCTCAAACGGCCCCGGAGACCCCCAGGGTGTGCCGGATGTGGTGGAAGAGATACGCAAGCTCTTCGGTCAGGTGCCTATCTTCGGCATTTGTCTCGGCCAGCAACTTCTGGGTCTCGCCTACGGAGGGACCACCTACAAGCTGAAATTCGGCCACCGCGGTGGCAATCAGCCCATAAAAGATCTCAAGACAGGAAGGGTGCATATCGCTTCGGAAAATCACGGCTTTGCCGTCAATATTGATTCCATCAAGGATGAACCGGTCCGGGCCACGCACATGAATCTCAACGACGGTACGCTCGAAGGCATCGAACACGAGCGATACCCCATCTTCTCGGTCCAGTTCCATCCGGAGGCTTCGCCCGGCCCACACGATACCTACGGCCTGTTTGCCAGATTCAAGGAAACGATGGAGGTCGTCAAGAAGGAGAACCATGCCTAAGAGAACGGATATAAAGACCATCTTCCTTATCGGCTCCGGGCCCATCGTGATCGGACAGGCCTGCGAGTTCGACTATTCGGGCAGCCAGGCCTGTAAGGCACTGCGCGAAGAAGGCTATCGCGTGGTCCTGGTCAATAGCAATCCGGCCACCATCATGACAGACCCCGACACGGCGGATCGAACCTATGTGGAACCCCTTATCCCCGAGGTTCTCGAGGAGATCATCAAGGCCGAGCGACCGGACGCACTATTGCCCACCCTGGGAGGCCAGACAGGCCTCAATCTGGCGACCATCCTCTCCGAACGAGGCGTCCTGGAGCGATACAACGTCGAACTGATCGGGGCAGACTATGGGGCCATCAAGAAGGCAGAAGACCGGGAGCTGTTCAAGGCCGCCATGGAGCATATCGGTCTGGATCTGCCACGGTCGGGTTTTGCCCGTAATATGGAGGAGGCCCGTGATGTGGCCAGGGAGATTGGGTTCCCTATCATCATCCGGCCCAGTTTTACCTTAGGGGGGACCGGCGGTTCCGTAGCCTATAATGTTGAGGAGTTCAAGGTTCTGGCCCAACGGGGACTCGAGAGCAGCATGATCAGCGAGATCCTTATTGAGGAGTCGGTCATTGGGTGGAAGGAATACGAACTGGAGG
>DCUF01000088.1 GCA_002328485.1 Deltaproteobacteria bacterium UBA2221 | reverse complement strand
GCTTTCAGCGGGGCGCTCCATACAGGGAAAAAGGGGATCATCGAAGAGTCTGCCAATGGCACCCTTTTTCTTGACGAGGTGGGCGATCTCGATCTCGAAGTCCAGGGGAAGCTGCTCCGTTTTCTTGAGTCGGGGGAATTCTACCGGCTGGGGGGGACAAAGAAACTGAACGTCAAGACGAGGGTGGTCTCGGCGACCAACAAGGACCTGGAGGCCATGGTGGAACAGGGGCAGTTTCGAAAGGACCTCTATTTCCGGATCGCCGTTATCAAAGTAAAAGTCCCTTCGCTCAAGGAACGCCCAGACGATATCATGCCTCTCTCCAAATACTTTCTCGTGAAATTCAGCAGCAAATTTGGGAAGGAAGTGGTTGGCTTTTCGCCAGAGGCCCAGAGGTCCCTTATGAACCATAGCTGGGAAGGGAATGTCCGGGAGCTGAGGAACCTCGTGGAGAAGGCAGTCCTCACCTGCAGGAGAAAAGAGATAACCGCCGAGGACCTCGGTGTGCAGGCGGATGACGGCCGCGCCCAGGGCGGGGCGTGCGACGAATGTGAGCCAGAAACACTCTGTTTCGAGCCTCTCGATGAGACGGGTGTTGACTTTGAAGGGCTGGAAAACGCCCTCCAATCCTTCTATTTCAAAGAAGCGCTCCGCCTATCCAAGGGCAACGAGAGCAAGGCAGCCCAGCTCCTCAAGATGAATCATCACACCTTTCGCTACAGAAAGAAGAAGTTGGGAATTGAATAGCAGTTTCGCATTTCTTCAACGTCCAGATTAGGAAACTTTCAAAAAACCGGGGCCCGACCGTTCATGGGCCGGCACCACAAACACTGTAACATACCATAATAACAGAGCAATACAACTGTCTCCCGTCAGGGCATGATAAATGCTTACTGGATTTCAAGAGGGAAGCGCAGCTTCAAGAACCGAAAAGGCCGGGTGCTCCTCTTATCAAATTCTATGGCACAACCTGGAGGGACCTTTGAAAAGGAGAATGATCACTGTCGATGGCAACACGGCATGTGCCCACGTGGTTCACGCTACAAACGAAATCATAACGATCTACCCTATCACCCCGTCTTCCCCTATTGCCGAGGTGTGCGACGCCAAAAGCGCCGGGAAGGAACTCAATATATGGGGCTCGATACCCTACGTCAGCCAGATGCAGTCGGAAGCGGGCGTTGCGGGTGCCGTGCATGGGTCGCTCACCACTGGGGCCGTCACCACGACCATATCCGCCTCTCAAGGTCTTTTACTCCTGATTCCTAACATGTACAAGATTGCCGGGGAGCTTGCGCCCACGGTATTTCACATCACGGCCCGTTCCTTGGCAACCCAGGCCCTCTGTATCTTTGGGGACCATTCAGACGTGATGGCCGCTAGATCTACGGGTTTCGCCATGCTCTGTTCGAAGAGTGTGCAGGAGGCCATGGATTTTGCCCTCATAGCCCAGGCCGCCACCTTTGAATCGAGGGTACCTTTCATCCATTTCTTCGACGGCTTCCGGACATCCCATGAGGTGCAGAAGATCGAAGAGCTTACCCTTGACGATATGCGGGCCATGGTCGATGAGAAATTCATCATGGAGCACAGGATGAGGGGCCTTACCCCGGACCGCCCCACCATCAGAGGAACCGCTCAAAACCCTGACCTGTACTTTCAGGGCAGAGAAACGGTAAATAAGTTCTATCTCCAGACACCGGCAATAGTCCAGAAGGCCATGGACAAATTTGCCACACTGACCGGACGTGCCTATCGGCTTTTCGACTACATCGGCGCCCCTGACGCAGAACGCGTCATCGTGGTCATGGGGTCTGCGGGGGAGACGGTAGAAAGTACAATCAAAACCTTGAATAAAGACGGGGCAAAACTGGGTCTGATCCAGGTGGCCCTCTACCGGCCTTTCGACGTAGAGGCCTTTGCCGCGGCGGTGCCCTCGACCGTTAAAGCGATCGCCGTCCTTGATCGCACCAAGGAACCGGGCGCCATCGGCGAACCCCTCTATCTTGACGTGCGGACAGCCCTGGGAGAGGCTCATGAGAAGGGGCTCGCCCACTGGGGTAAATATCCTGTGGTGGTCGGCGGCCGGTACGGCCTTGGCTCAAAGGATTTCACGCCGCCCATGGCCAAGGCGGTCTACGACAATCTGGCCCAAGCCACGCCGAAGAACCATTTCACGGTGGGTATCAACGACGACGTCACCAATTCGAGCCTTGCCGTGGACGAGTCCTTCCGTCTCGTGGACGAATCTTTCCGCGCCCTTTTCTATGGGCTGGGGGCCGACGGCACGGTGGGCGCCAACAAGAACACTATCAAGATCATCGGCAAGGAGACCGAAAACTACGCCCAGGGCTATTTCGCCTATGACTCAAAGAAATCGGGTTCCATGACCACCTCCCACCTCCGGTTTGGAGAGAAGAGTATTCAGAATCCCTACCTCCTCACAGACGCCAGCTTTGTGGCCTGTCACAACGAGTCTTTTCTCGATCGCCACGATATGCTCGCCCACGCTGAGGACGGCGCGATCTTCCTGCTCAATACCAGCCGAGGGAAGGATGAGGTCTGGGACTCTCTTCCCATCGACGTACAGAAAAAGCTCATTGCAAAGCACATGAAGTTCTACATTATCGATGCCGTTGCCCTGGCCAAGCGGCTTGGTCTTGGGGCGCGCATCAACATGATCATGCAGACCGCCTTCTTCATGATATCCGGTATTCTCCCCAAGGAAGAGGCCATTGCGGCCATTAAGAAGGAGATTCACGCCACGTATGGGAAGAAGGGCGACAAGATCTTGAGGAAGAACTACGCTGCCGTGGACAACGCCATCGAAGGCATCGTGGAGGTTCCCGTGCCTGCTGAAGTCACGTCCGCCATCGAGATGAGGCCCGCGGTTCCCGACCATGCGCCTCAATTCGTAAAGGATGTGACGGCCATGATGATTGAAGACCGGGGAGACGCGATCCCTGTTTCTGCGATCCCTCCCGATGGTACCTGGCCCACAGGAACGACCCAGTACGAAAAGAGGAATATCGCCGTCAACATCCCCGTATGGGATCCCGAGATCTGTTTGCAATGCGCCACCTGTTCCTTTGTCTGTCCCCACGCGTCGATCAGGGTAAAGGCCTACGACCCGGTCCTGCTGAAGGATGCGCCGGATACGTTTAAATCGGTTGACGCCAAGGGCAAGGAACTGGCGGGGCTCAAGTTTACGGTCCAGGTCGCCCCAGAAGACTGTACCGGTTGCGGTTGCTGTGTCTTTGCCTGCCCCGCCATAAAGAAGGACGAGCAGGGGAACAAGACCGACGCGAGGGCCATCAACATGCAACTCCAGGATCCCCTGCGTCTTCAGGAGAACGAGAACTGGGAGTTCTTCCTCTCCCTGCCGGAGACCGACCCATCCCGGTATAACCGGAATACGGTCAAGGGCAGCCAGTTTGTCAGACCACTCTTTGAATTCAGCGGTGCCTGCTCCGGATGCGGCGAGACGCCCTATGTAAAGCTTCTGACCCAGTTGTTCGGAGACCGTCTTCTGGTTGGAAACGCCACCGGCTGCTCGTCTATCTATGGCGGTAATCTTCCCACCACCCCATATTGCCAGAGGGCCGATGGAAGGGGCCCGGCGTGGTCCAACTCCCTCTTTGAGGATGCAGCGGAATTCGCTTTTGGCATGAGGCTTACCATGAACAAGTTCCGCAATCAGGCCCTGGAGATCATGGCCCGGTTATCGGCTGATCCTGCCTTTGCCAAGAACAGACAGCTCTTCGATGAAATCATGGAGGCCGATCAGTCAACCCAGGCCGGCATCGAGGAACAGCGGAGTCGTGTGGAGGAACTGAAAAGGATACTCGCCCCTTCAGGTTCCCCTGAGGCAAAAAATCTGCTGTCTCAGGCAGACTACCTTGTGAAGAAGAGCGTCTGGGGCCTTGGCGGAGACGGATGGGGCTATGACATAGGCTACGGAGGTGTGGACCAGATCATGGCCTCTGGTGAGAACGTGAATCTTCTAATCCTCGACACGGAGGTCTACTCCAATACGGGCGGTCAGATGTCTAAAGCGACCCCGTTGGGAGCAACCGCTCAGTTTGCGGCGGCAGGCAAGAACACGCCCAAGAAGAACATTGCGGCCATGATGATACCCTACGGCAATGTTTATGTGGCACAGATTGCCTTTGGGGCCAATCCTGTCCAGACAGTGAGAGCCTTCGAGGAAGCGGACGATTTCAATGGCCCCTCGCTCATTGTGGCCTATTCGAGCTGTATCGGTCATGGCATGGACGACATGTCGAGGGCCGTTGATTACCAGCGCAAGGCCGTAGCTTCGGGCCACTGGCCCCTGTTCCGCTACAACCCGAAACTGGAGGCAGAAGGTAAGAACCCCTTTGTCCTGGATAGCAAGGATCCAAGCATACCCTATACGGATTATGCATTTACGGAGAACCGATTCCAGTCATTGAAGAGGAGCAACCCGGAGTTTGCCGGCGAAATGATGGAACGGGCTCAACAGTTTGTCAACCGGAGATGGAGCTACCTGAAACATCTAGCCGCTTGGATGCCCTAGGATGGAAGGGAATAAGAAAGGCAGATTGTCTTGATCTGCAGGCCTAAAGATAAAAGAAGGAGGTGTGCGAAGGTAAGAACCTGCACCCGAAAGGTCAGGTCGCGTGGGATCGGCTCGTCGTACAGTTTAGCTAACAATTTGGAGGGTACACATGGCTTACAAATACTA